>NZ_JBWKVP010000001.1:336718-360292 GCF_059421765.1 Stenotrophomonas sp. GW821-FHT02D01 | reverse complement strand
CGCCATGCGTGGATGCCTCGGCCCGGTCGCATCGACTACCCGCCCGTGGTTGAGCCTGTAGGCACGCCCCGCTTTGTCGCCCTCACCTTTCGCTGAACAGCTGGTTCAAGGCCGCATACCCCGGCGCCCCCTCCGGCATCGCCATCGCGTCGCCGAGAAAATCCCTGGTCGTCGCAGCCATCGCCGTCCATGCGTGCATGAACAAGGCCGGGCCAGCGCTCAACCGCCGCACGCCGGCCTGCGACAGCGCAGCAAACGACGCCATCCCCGGCAACCACATCAGGTTGAGAGGCAGCGGCACGGCGCCGGCAACCGCAGCAGCCTCGTCCAGCGCGCGCAGTCCCGGCACGAAGCCGCCGTCGGCACCGGCACATGCATAGGCCTGCAGCCGATCGATGCTCATCCTGACCGCCTCATCCCCTTCAGCCAGGCCGCGCAGATACACATCGGTGCGCGCGTTGATGAACAGCGATCGTCCACCCAGCGCCGAGCGGATGGCGCTGATCTTCGCCACCAGCCCCGCAGGGCTGCCGGCACCGTCTTCGATGTTGATCCCGGCCGCACCCGCTTCTACCAGGCGCAGCACCCGCGCAGCGACCACGTCGGGGGCATCGCTGTAGCCGTCCTCGATATCGACCGTGACCGGCAACGAGGTCACGCCAACGATTTCGGAAACCCGCTGCAGCAGCGCCGTATCAGGCAGCGCACCGCCATCGGCATAACCGCAGGACCACGCCATGGCAGCACTCGATGTTCCCACCGCGAGAGCCCCCTGCTGCTGGACCAGGCGGGCGCCACCGGCATCCCAGACGTTGGGCAGCACGTAAAGATCCGCACCTTGGTGCATTTGTACAAAACTGGCGTGAACGTTGGACATGGAACCTCCTGATGACGGGGACCCGCAGTCTGCGTCCGGACCGGTTTCCGGGCTCGCCATGTTCGGACATCAATGGTCCGGACCTCGCGCACAATGTGCTCGCCACCACGATGACAGTCATTCATGACACCCCGCCCCTACCGCTGCACCGACGTCACCGCCTGCCTGTCGATCTTCGACAGCAACGTGCCCACCTACTTCGTACCCGCAGAGCGGGGTGACTTCGAGCGCTTCCTGCACGAACACGCCGTGCCACGCGCCTTTCAGGTGATCGAGGTCGAGGGCCAGGTGGTGGCCTGCGGCGGCCTCTGGCACTGCGGCGATGGCAGCGCCAGCTTGTGCTGGGGCATGGTCGAACGAAGTCGCCACAGACAGGGGCTGGGACGCGCGCTGGCAGTGGCCCGCTTGTATCAGGCTGAAGCAGACCCATCGGTCCAGCGCATCACGCTCAGCACCAGCCAGCACACGCAGGGCTTCTATGCCGGCCTCGGCTTCCAGGTGGTACGCGTGGTAGCCGATGGCCACGGCGCCGGAATCGACGCCGTGGAGATGCAGCGGGTGCTGTAACCCGGCTCTCGACGGATCCACGCATGGCGTGGATCCGTCGAAGACGCGCGCTGGCTCAGAACCCGACGCGCAGGTTCAACTGGCCACCGATATCGTTGCGACCGTCGCCATGCTGGCCCTGCACGAACAGCGACAGCTGGCTGCTGCGTCCCAGGCCGACGGCCACACCGACCTGGCTGACCAGTGCGTTGCGCGCCATCACGGCACTGTAGGCATCGAACGCCGTGCCACCGACGGCGAAGCTCTGCCGGCTGGCCACGTCGGTGTCACCGGACGCATGCTGCCAGCCCAGCCCGACCGTCAACTGTACCGGATAGCGCTCGCCGCTGCCCACATCCCAGCGGCCGCGTACGCCGACGGTGCTGACATTGAGCGTGTCCTTGCCGCCCTCCAGTACCAGCGCCGCGCTGCCGCCCTGCTCCACCGCGCGATCGCTGTCCACCCAGTGCTTGGTGAACTGCACATACGGTTGCAGTTGCGTCCTGCCATGGGTCCAGGTCCAGCTGCCTTCGATCTGGGCGATGGTGACATCCGAATCCTGGCGGCTGTGCAGCGTCTGTGCCAGCAGCGGCACTTCACGCGTGGTGCGCGTGCGGTAATCGCCGCGCGACACACTGCCACCGACCGCAAACCCGTTGTTCCACTCGCCCTGCGCATACAGTCCATAGGTGTTGCCACGCAGGCGTGCACGCGACTGGCGATCGTACAGCCGTGTATCGAGCCGCTCGCTGCCCGCCGCGGCACCCAGCACCACATGCTCGCCAAGCTTCCAATCGACGCCAGCCATCAGTGCATTGCGGTTGGCACGGATCTCGTCACCGTTGCCATCGCCGTCCTGCTTGAACACCTTGCCGCTACCCGCCAGCCATGCCGAAGCACGCTCGCCACGCACCGTCGGCAACTCGCTGCCAAGACGCTGGCGGATGCCCTCTTCCAGGTAGTTGTCGTACAGCAGCACTGCACGGCTGGCCGCATGCACTTCACCGGAGAGCTGGTTGAACGCGTTGCGCGCGGTGGCGGTGTCGTAGGCCAGCAGCATGTTGTACAGGCCCAGCGCCGCGCCGGTCTGCGGCAGGCTGTCCAGCGCCGATGCCACGCCCAGCTGGTTGCGGGTCTGCGCAGCCGTGACGAAGGCCGCTGTCTGCTTCACATCGATCTTCAGCTGCGCGGCATTTGCTGTGTAGACCGGGCTCAGTGAGAGGAACGCCGAGGTGGTGGTGGGCGGCACGAACTGCCCGCTGACGCCGCCGCCTGCGTTGATGATCGTGTACTGCTGGCCCTGCTGGTAGCTGGTGTTCGGGTCGATGGCATTGACTACCACCGATGCGCCACCGATGTTCGCGCTGCCGCCCACCTGCACCACGTCACTGCCGGTAGCGCCCAGGTCGACCGACAGCGTGCTGCCCGGTGCCAGGGTCAGGTTGCCACCCACGGTGATCGTGCCCGTACCATTGCCGCCACTGCTGCCATTGCCCGGACCGTTGCCGGGTGACAGTACACCGCCGCTGTTCACCGTGACGCCGCCAGCGCTGCCGCCGATGGTGCCGGTACCCGACAACGTGGTGCCGCTGCCGATGGTCCATTGGCCACCGACGGTGCCGGTGACATTCAGGCCGCCGCCGGTGACCTGGCCGGTACCGGTGAATCCGCCACTGTTGCCGCCCAGGTTGAGCGGACCCGGGCCGGCCTGCACGATGCTGCCCGTACCACTGATGCTGCCCCCCAGCGTGGTGGTGCCGCCGGTGTTGACCACCAGGCCACCGTTGTTGGTGATGTTGCCGGTGACCGCGCCGCTGGCGCCGCCGTTGCCGATCTGCACGGTACCGCCGGTGTTGATCGTGGTGCCACCGGTATAGGTGTTGTTGCCGGTAAGGGTCAGTGTGCCGCTGCCCGCCTGGGTCAACCCGCCGCTGCCACTGACCACGCCACCAAGCGTGGTATTGCCGCCGACGTTGAACACCAGGCTGCCGTTGTTGCTGACGTTGCCGGCGATCGCACCAGTGGCCCCGCCATTGCCGACCTGCAGCGTACCGCCGGTGTTGATGGTGGTACCGCCGGTATAGGTGTTGTTGCCGGTCAAGGTCAGCGTGCCGGCACCGGCCTGGGTCAGACCGCCGCTGCCGCTGACCACGCCCGCGAGCGTAGTGTTGCCACCCACGTTGAACACCAGGCTGCCGTTGTTGCCGACGTCGCCGATGATCGACCCCGTTGCACCACCATTGCCCACCTGCAGGGTGCCACCGGTATTGATGGTGGTGCCGCCGGTATAGGTATTGTTGCCGGTCAGCGTCAGCGTGCCGCTGCCGGCCTGGGTCAGGCCACCGCTGCCGCTGACGGTGCCACCGAGTGTCGTGTTGCCCGACAGGCTGACCACCAGTGCGCCGTTGTTGGTCACGTCGCCGACGATCGCACCGGTCGCGCCGCCATTGCCGACCTGCAACGTGCTGCCACCGTTGATGGTGGTGCCACCGGTGTAGGTGTTGTTGCCGGTCAGGGTCAACGTGCCGGTGCCGGTCTGCACCAGGCTACCGCTGCCACCGATGGTGCCGCCGAAGGTGGTGCTGGCATTGCTGCCGCCGGTGGTCAGGGTGGAACCACCGAGCACCACGTTGCCGCTGGCAACACCGGCCAGGCCACCAATGGCCTGGTTGCCGGCCGCACTGATGTCCAGCGTTCCCGCGCCGGCCAGGTTCACCGTGCTGGCCGAGGACAGGCTGCCACCGGCGGCGACTGCCAGGGTGCCGCTGTTGATCGTCGTGGTGCCGGTGTAGCTGCTGGCACCACCCAGGGTCACCGTCGCCGCACCATCCTTGAGCAGGCTGCCACTGCCGGCGATATCGCCGTCCAGCGTCAGCGGCGTGCCACCCAGCAGGGTCAACGTGCCGCTTGCCAGTTGCACGTTGTTGGCCAAGGTCAGCGGCACACTGCCGTCCAGCGTGGCGTCACCGCCTACGGTCAGCGTGCCGGTGCCCAGAGCGCCATTGCTGCCCAGCGACAGACCACCGGCATTGAGCGCCACTCCGCCACCGAAGGTGTTGCTGCCGGTCAGGCCGAGCACGCCGGCACCGTTCTTGACCAGGCCACCGGCGCCACTGATGTCACCGGCAAAGGTGCTGTTGCCCGCTGCGTTGGTGGTCAGTGTGTTGCCGCCAAGGCTGATCGTGCTGCCGGCGACGCCGGACAATGTACCGATGGCCTGGTTGCCACCGCTGGAGATGTCAAAGCCGGTACCGGCGTTGGCCAGGTTCACTGCGCCGGTAGCGGCCAGGCTGCCACCGGCGCCGATCGCCAGCGTGCCGGCGTTGATGGTGGTGCCGCCAGTGAAGGTGTTGGTGCCGGTCAATGTTTCGGTACCCGTGCCCTCCTTGATCAGTCCACCGGTGCCGCCGATCGAACCACTGAACACACCATTGGTGGCATCGCCGATGGTCAACGTGTTCGCGCCGAGGTTGACCGTGCCATTGCCGATCAGCGTGCCGAATACCTGCGTGCCGCTGCCGGCCGAAAGATCGAAGGTGGCACCCGTGGCCAGATTGACGATCCCGCCTGCGCTGAGGCTGGCACCGGCACCGAGCGCGAGCGTGCCCGCGTTGATGTAGGTGCCGCCGGTATAGGTGTTGATGCCGTTCAACGTGAGGGTAGCAACGCCCTCCTTGGTCAGGCTGCCGGTGCCCGCCAGATTGCCGTTGAGGGTGAGATCGTTGCTGCCAAGTACGGTCAGGCCCGCGTTGAGCACCATGTTGTTGGCCAAGGTCACCGCACTGCTGGAATCGAGCGTGGAAGCGCCCCCCACGGTCAGCGTGCCGGTTCCCAGCGCAGCGTTGTTGCCCACCACCAGGCCGCCGGCATTGAGGGTGACGCCGCCACCGAACGTGCTGGCACCGTTGAGGGTCTGCACGCCGCTGCCATTCTTGACCAACCCACCGCTGCCGGTCAGGGCGCCGTTGAAGGTCGCGTCGGTGGTACCTCCCAGCGTCAGGCTGTTGCCACCCAACGACACCGTGCTGCCGGCCACGCCCGCCAGTGAACCGATGCTCTGGTTGCCGCCGGCGGAGATGTCGAAGGTGCCGGTACCGGCCAGGTTCACCGCGCCGGTCGGCGACAGGCTTCCGCCCGCCCCGATCGCCAGCGTGCCGCTGTTGATGACCGTGCCGCCGGTGAAGGTGTTGCTGCCGGTCAGGGTGACCGTCGCCGCGCCGTTCTTGATCAGGCCACCATCGCCGGTGACCGCCCCGCCCAGCGTCAATGCATTGCTGCCAAGCAGGTTGAGCGTGGCACCGGCCAGCAGGCCGATGTCGTTGCCGAGGTTCGCAGCGATGCTGCTGTCCAGCGATGCGTTGGCGCCCACGGTCAGCGCGCCGGTACCCAGCGCGGCATTGTTGCCCACCACCAGGCCGCCACCGTTGAGTGCCACCCCGCCACTGAAGACGTTGGCGCCGCCCAACGTCTGGATGCCCGTACCGTTCTTGACCAGCCCGCCGGTCCCACCGATCACGCCATCGAAGGTCCCGTTGCCAACGCCGCCGAAGGTCAGCGTGTTTCCGCCCAGCGCCACGGTGCTGCCAGCGACGCCGTTGAGCGCGCCGATGGTCTGGTTGCCGGCCGCGGAGATGTCGAAGCCGGTGCCCGGCGCGGAAAGCGTGACTGCACCGGTTGCCGCCAGGCTGCCACCGGCACCGATCGCCAGCGTTCCCGCATTGATCAGGGTGCCACCGGTGAAGGTGTTGGTACCGGTCAGCGTTTCAGTACCGGTTCCTTCCTTGATCAGGCCGCCGGTGCCGGCGATGGAGCCGCTGAAGACACCGTTGGTCGGTCCGCCGACAGTGATCGAGTTTGCGCCCAGGTTGACCGTGCCACTACCGGTCAGGGTGCCGAAGGTCTGGGCACCGTTGCCCGCGGAGAGATCCAGCGTAGCGCCGGTTGCCAGGTTGACGATGCCGCTGGCGGCCAGGCTTGCACCTGCTCCCAGGGCCAGCGTGCCGGCGTTGACGTTGGTGCCGCCGGTATAAGTGTTCACGCCGTTCAAGGTCAGCGTGGCAGCACCATTCTTGGTCAGGCTGCCGGTGCCGGAGATCACCCCGTTGAGCGTCAGCGCGTTGCTGCCCAGCACGGTCAGGCCGGCGTTGAGGGCGATGTTGTTGACCAGTGTTGCCGCCAGGCTGGTGTCGAGGGTGGCCGCGCCACCCACGGTCAGCACACCACTGCCCAATGCCGCATCATTGCCGAGCAGCAGGCCACCGGCATTGAGGCTGACGCCGCCGCCGAAGGTGTTGGCAGCGGACAGCGTCTGCACGCCCGCGCCCACCTTGACCAGGCCACCGCCTCCGCTGATCACGCCATCGAACACCGCATCGGCTGCCGTACCAAAGGTCAGCGAGTTTCCTCCCAGCGCGACCGTCGAACCGGCCACGCCATTCAGCGCGCCGATGGTCTGGTTGCCGGTTGCCGCCGATATATCGAAGCCCGCGCCGGCGCCGCCGAGGGTGACGTCACCCCCGACAGCCAGGCTGCCGCCTGCGCCAAGCGCCAGGGTTCCGGCATTGATCGTGGTGCTGCCGGCGTAGGTGTTCGCATTGGCCAGGGTCAGTGTGGCTGCACCGTTCTTGACCAGTGCACCATTGCCGGACACCACGCCGCCGAGCGTCAGCGCATTGCTGCCCTGCAGGGCAAGCGTCGTGCCCGAGGCCAGGTTGATCGCGTTGCCCACGGTGTAGGCGGCGGCAGTATCCAGCGTTGCATTGCCGCCGACGTTGAGCGCACCCGTCCCCAGAGCGCCGGCGTTGCCCAACTGCAGGTTGCCGCCATTCAACGCCAGGCCGCCACTGAAGCCGTTGGCGTTGCCGAGGGTCAACGTGCCGGCGCCGTTCTTGACCAGACTGCCGGTGCCGGAAATCACGCCATCGAGCGTGAGTGCGTTGCTGCCGATCAGCGTCAGTGCCGAGCCGGCGCCAAGGTTGACCGCATTGGTCAGGTCAAGCGCAATGCTGTTATCCAGGCTGGCGTTCGCAGCAACGTTCAGCGCACCGGTTCCCAGCGCTCCACTGTTGCCCAGCAACAGGCCGCCGCCCGCCAGGTTCAGGCCGCCACCGAAGGTATTGGCACCGTTGAGCGTCAACACCGTGGCGCCGCTCTTCGCCAGGCCACCGTCGCCGGACACCACGCCGCCCAGCGTGATGTTCTGGCTGCCGGGGAGCGTAAGAATCGCACCGGTACCCAAGGCCACGTTGTTGCTCAGGTTCAGCGCGACCGCCGCGTCCAGCGACACGTTGCCGCCGATGTTCAGCGCGCCGGTGCCGGCCGCCGCACTGCTGCCCAGCAGCACGCTGCCGGCATTGAGGTTGAGGCCACCGCTGAAGCCATTGGTGCCGTTCAAGGTCAACAGCGAGGCGCCGTTCTTGGTCAGGCTGCCGACGCCGGAGATGTCGCCGGTCAGGGTGATGTTGTTGCTGCCGCCCAGGGTCAGCGCGGCACCGAGGTTGACCGCGTTGCCCAGGGTCAGCGCAGAGCTGCCGTCCAACGTCGCGGCACCGTTGACGCTGAGCGCGCCGGTGCCCAGTGCACCGCTGTTGCCCAGCAGCAGACCGCCAGCATTGAGCGCGACGCCGCCGGTGAAGGTGTTTGCGCCGGTCAACGTCTGTACGCCACTTCCGTTCTTTACCAGGCCTCCGCCGACGCCACTGATCACTCCGGCGAAGACCTGGTCAGTCACACTGCCAAAGGTGAGCGTATTGCCGCCCAATGCCACAGTGGAACCTGCCACGCCGGACAGTGCACCGATGGTCTGGTTACCACCCAGGGAAAGATCCAGCGCCGCCCCAGCCCCCGACAGGCTGACCGCGCCGGTCGCGGCGAGGCTGCCACCACTGCCCAGCGCCACCGTGCCGGCAGCAACGTTCAAACCGCCGGTGAAGGTATTGCCGCCGTTGAGCGTCAGTGTCGAAGCCCCGCTCTTTATCAGGCCGCCACCACCGGAAATCGCACCGCCCAGTGTCAGCGCGTTGCCACCCAGCACGTTCAACGAACCTGCCGCGCCGATGATCACGTCATTGCCCAGGGTCAGGGCTGAAGTGGTATCCAGCGTCGCAGCGTTGTTGATATCCAGCAGGCCGGTACCGAGCGCACTGCTGTTGCCCAGCAACAGGCCGCCACCGTTGACGACGAGGCCGCCACTGAACGTGTTGGTTCCGTTCAACGTGAGCAGCGATGCGCCGTTCTTGCCAATGTTGCCGACGCCGGAGATCACCCCGTTCAACACCACGGGCTGGCCGCCCTGCAGCGCGAGCGAGCCGCCGGCGCCGAGCGCGATGTCGTTGGCCAGGGTGAGCGCTGCGGTGGTGCCATCCAGCGTGACCTCGCCGCCCACGCTCAGCACACCCGTTCCCAATGCACCGTTGTTGCCGAGCAGCAGGCCGCCGCCGTTGAGGGCAAAACCACCGGTCAAGCTGTTGCTGCCGGACAGTGTCTGCACCCCTGCGCCGACTTTGACAAGGCTGCCGGCGGTGCCGGTGAAGTTGCCGGCGAAGGCAGTGTTGCCGAGCCCGCTAAGGGTGAGCGTGTTCACGCCCACGTTGACCGTCCCCCCCAGCCCGGCCAGCGAGCCGATGGTCTGGTTGGACGCCAGACTCAGGTCCAGCGATGTGCCTGCCGTGAGCGAGATCGCAGCTGTCGGTGACAGGCTGCCGCCTGCGCCCAGCGCCAACGAGCCGTCTGCGATCGAGACACTGCCGGTAAGCGTGTTTGCACCGCCCAGGGTGAGCGTGCCGGCGCCGTTCTTCACCAGATTGCCGGAACCAGACAGCGCACCGTTCAACGTCAACGCATTGGTGCCGACCAGATTCAGACTGCCGCCACCGTTGACGACGATGTTGTTGGCGAGATTGAAGGCCCCGCTGGTATCCAGCGATGCGTTGCCTCCCACGGTCAGCGCACCGCCGCCCAGCGCACCTGCGTTACCCAGCAGCAAGCCGCCTGCGTTGAGGTTTACGCCACCACCGAACAGATTCGCGCCGCCCAGCGTGACCACACCGGTGTTGGTCACGGTCAGGCCGCCAGCACCGGACAGCACACCGTTCAAACCGAAGCTCTGGCTGCCGCCCAGGGTCAGGCCGGCATTGAGGGCGAAGTTGTTGCCCAGGGACAGGCCTGCGCCACTTGCAGCGATCGCGCCGCCGTTGACGGTGAACAACCCGGAACCGAAGGACGTGCTGCTGTCGAAGTTCACCAGACCACCGCCAAGGGTGATCGCCCCTGTTCCCGACCACGGTCCCTGCAGATTCCAGGTGCCGCCGTTGACGGCCAGCTTCTGGAAGCCGAGATAGTTGCTCCAGCCGATGCTGGATACCGGACCGTTGTTTCCGGCGTTGTCCTGCAGTACCAGCGTGTTGTTGGCCGCACCGGTACCGGCACCTGCGTTGACCGTGCCGGCAGCCGCAACCTTTACTCCGGTGATGCCGGTCAGCGTACCCGCGCCTGCAATGCCGCCGTTGGCGGAGAGGGTGGATCCGGCAACGGCCGTGAAGGTATTGCCTCCGGTCGAATCACCCAGGTGCACGCTGCCGTTGATAGTGCCGGCATTTACGAATGTATTGCCGGTAGAGGCACCCAGGCCGACCCGACCGTCGATGGTGCCGCTGTTGGTCACCTGGGCGGCCGCGCCACCGTAGGTCACCACGGAGGTCGCGTCGGAAACACTGCCCAGGCCGATCAACGACATGCTGATCAAGCCGCTGTTGTTGATGGTGGTGGTGCCATTGACGTTCTGCGCCACCAGAGCCTGCCCACCGAAGCCCAGCAACGTTGCCAGGTTGACGACACCCTTGATCTGCCCGCCGGTGTTGTTGTTGACGGCTATGGCGCTGTTGCCGGCGGCAGCGTTGCCAATGACCAGACCGGGGGACGCGAGGACAATCGAGCTCGGATCGATCGTGCCACTGTTGTTGACCGTCACGTTGTCGCCGCTCAGCGTTGCTGCGTTGCCTCCACCGACAACTGGAGGCGTTCGCAGCGTTGCGCCCGCGGCGATGTTCAGCGTAATGCCCGACGCGGCGTTGTTGTAATTGTTGATGTTGGTAGTGCTGTCGCAATTGATGACGGTCGTTCCGGTGCATGCCGCAAACGCCGACCCACTGGCCAAAGTAGCGGTCAATGCCAGCGCCAGCCGATGGGCCTTCAACCCCGGCAGATATCGTCCTGCCGATTTACCGCCTCCCGTCGGATTCTGGGTGATTTCCGAGGCCACCTGCATCACACCAAGGGCACGATTGAAAACCAGACGGTAAATGCGGTTCATCGGTAAATCTCCATGAAATGACCGGTGGCACAGCAGGCAGGTTTTTTGAGGTGATGTCGTCCCGCCCTGCTCCACCCGGGAACAAGACCTGCGGTATCAACCTTGGAAAACAGTCACACTTTCACGTGCAAGCGCTGCAGGAACTGCGTGCCCCTGCATGTCCGTCAGCGCGAAAACTCCCCGGTTTCGCTTGACGAATGGGCGCACTGTGCGGCCGTCAACGCCAGCACCACGTGAATCCGGCACGTTATTTTCATGATGGCCGTCAAATAATCACGGCAGTCGTCACGACTTTGCCGAAAATGCATATTCTCTTGTTTCTGCAGAACGGGAATATCCATATTCCCGCCGCATTCGTAACCGGCCTCAGCTACTGGAGAGTTTCATCAGCACCAGGCCAGCGACGATCAGTACCGCCGCGCCAATCCGCATCGGGCTGACCTGCTCGCCCAGGAACACGATGCCGACCACGAAGGCACCGACCGCGCCGATACCGGTCCAGATCGTATAGGCGGTGCCCAGCGGCAGGCTGCGCATGGCGACGGCCAGCAGCCAGAAGCTGGCGATCATGCCGACGATGGTGATGACGGTGGGGGTGAGTTTGGTGAAGCCTTCAGACTGCTTCATCGACACGGCCCAGACGATTTCCAGCAGGCCGGCAAACAACAGATAGATCCAGGCCATGACAGCCCTCCTTTGGTAGGGCCAGGCCGTCCTGGTCATTGAATCCCGATGTGGGGGAGGTCGTTCCTCCTGGGACCGGATTCTAGCAACGGCGGCAGCCACCGACCGATGCTGGGGGCACAGGGTTACATCGGATTCAGTGCATGAAGCTGGCGTCAGCACCCATGCCTGCGCTAGAATGCGCGTCTGCCATCGGTAAGCCGATGTGCAGTCCGGCTGTGGTCTCCGGCGCACAACGCGCTGCTTCCCCTGATCCGTGAATCGGCCGCCTCCGGGCGGCCAACGTCTCTATGGTGGCCCCGTCGGCCCCTCGCGACGCTAGGTCGAAAACTCCGCCAGGGCCGGAAGGCAGCAACGGTATCGATCGACGCGGGCGCCGAGGTCAGCCGGCGGGGCCACCGCCTTTTCGGCGAAGCCCCGCTCCGGTAGCTGCCAACCTTGGTTGGCGCCCTTCGCCGGGGATGCCCCGGCGCTACCGCGCCTCAGGCGTACCCTGATGGAACACCATCCGCCAGCCCGTTGAATGCTGACGCCACAGCGAGCTGCGCAGCACCCACCGCTGCGGTTGGTCATCGACGTGATAGCGACTGCGGTAACGCACCTGGGCCAAGCCCTTTGCCAGCATCCACACGGCGTACTGGTCCGACTCGATCACCACCTGCGCACGCTCCAGCGGGATCTCTTCCAGCGCGGCTTCACGGCCGTAGCACTGGCCGGAACTGCCGATCTCATTGAAATCCTCATCCAGCAATGCCGCCAGACGCTCATGGTCTGCGCGCACCTGCGGGCAATGCAGTGCGCGTTCCAACCCCTCCAGTTCGGCGGCCAGCGCCGGTGAAGCGGCGGCGCCAGCGCTGCTCACGGCGGATCCTGCGCCAGCACGTGCGGGGCGGTCGGCGCGGCCAGCACAACACACTGGCCCGGCTGTGCCACCCGGTGCCCGCGCGCGGCCAGGGCCTGGCCATCGGCCACGCTGGCGTAGTGGTACAGCATCATCCGTGCCTGCAGCTCGGCGCTGTACTCGCGCTCCAGGTCATCCACCCCGGTATGCGAAGGATTGCCGTGCAACCCGCAGTCGTGGGCGATCAGTTCGTTGTCACTGGCATAGCGCGCCAGCATTTCCGGAATCGGCCTGGTGTCGCCGCTCCAGGTCAGCGCGCCCTGCAGGCGCAGGCCATAGGCCGTCTCCGGCCAGTGGTGCCGCACGGGGAACACCTCCAGCCGCACACGCTCGTGCCAGAACGCATCGCCCACCACGATCAGCTGGAAGGCATCCCAGAAGTTGGCGCCGCCCTCGGCCAGCACGTTCGGGTAATCGCCGATGCGCTTGTGCAGCAGCGGCACCACCGTGGCCGGCACGTACAGGCGCACCTTGCCGCGCCGCTGCGCGCTGAAGAAGGTATCCACGAACAGCCGTTCGAAACCGGCCACATGATCCAGGTGCACATGGGTAACGAACAGCGCCTGCGGCATATGCCCGTAATGGGCCTTGAAGGCGGTCAGGCCTTCGCCGCCGCAATCGATGGTCAGCCACGGCCGGCCATCGCGCTCGATCACCGACATCGGCGAACCCAGCTCGACCGCCGACGCATTGCCGACGCCGAGGAAACGCAACGACCAGTCCATCAGGTGCCCCGGTTCCAGGCCATGTCATAGGCGCGACGCAGGCGCGCGTAGTCTTTTTCCACGTCTTCCACGCTGCGCTCACCGCGCAGCTTGATCAGCGAGCGCAGCAGGCGCTTGAGATTGCGCTCGCGCCAGGCGGTGGCCGGGATGCGGATGACCCCGCGATCGAAGTCGATCAGCCAGCCATGGCCGTTGCCATCGAACAGGATGTTGTGCGCATTGAGATCGGCATGGTCCAGCCCGGCACGGTGGAAGCGCGCGATCATCCGCCCGGTTTCTTCCCACGGCGCCCCGCGCCCGGCCACCAGTGCGCGGTCGGCCAGCGAGCGCACCCCTTCGATCCGTTCCATCAGGATCGCGGCGCGGTAGCGCAGGCCTTCACGCATGTAGAAGGCGGCAATCGGCCTGGGCACCGGCAGCTTCTTCTCGCGCAACGCGCGCATCAGCCGGAATTCGGCAAAGCTGCGGGTCCGGTCCGCCCCCCGCCAGATGTACTGGTCGTGGCTGATCCGGGCCGCCAGCCCCCCGCGCAGGTAGTGCCGCAGCACGCTGGCGCCGAACGGTGCATCCACGAACCAGGCGCTGCCACGGCCGCCCTCACCCACCGGCCGGGCCTTGCCGGCCCAGTGCTGTGGCGAGAACAGACCGATGTCGGCTTGCCGCAGCCGCTCGCGGTCGAACAGAATGGCCCCGATGCCGCGACCCTCGCGGCATGGCGTCAGCGCTTCATTGGCGTCGAATGCGACCATTCCTTTGAGTCTAACAACACATGGCATCAGCGTCCTCCTCCTTGTGTCTTCTGCGCCTGTCCGCTCTTGGCGATGTGACCCACGTAGTGCCGCTGGTGCGCACCCTGCAGGCCGCGCGCCCGGATACGCCGATCCACTGGATCATCGACAAGGTCGGGCAGAAGCTGCTCGATGGCCTGCCGGGCGTCACCTTCCACGCCTACGACAAGAAGACCGGCATGGCCGGAGTGAAGGAGCTGCGCAAGCAGTTGCCGCCCGGGCGTTTCGAGGCCCTGCTGCAGATGCAGGTGGCGTTCCGCGCCAACGTGCTGTCCGCCTTCATTCCTGCCGAGCGCCGCATCGGGTACGACCGCAGCCGCTCCAAGGATCTGCACGGCCTCTTCATCAACGAACGCATCCCCGATCGCCCGGGCATCCATGTGCTTGATGCCATCGGCAGCTTCTGCGAGCCGCTGGGCCTGCGCCAGACCGATGTCAGCTGGGACCTGGCCGTGCCGCAGGCAGCCTATGACTGGGCCGCCGCGCAGTGGCAGGACGATGGCCGGCCGGTGCTGATGATCTCGCCCTGCTCCAGCCACGTGCGCCGCAACTGGTACGCCGACCGCTATGCCGAGGTCGCCAACCATGCCGTCACGCGCGGTTGGCGGATCGTACTGTGCGGCGGCCGCAGCGAACTGGAGCGCAGCATGGCCGACGCCATCCAGGCCCAGCTGGATGTTCCGGCGCTGGACCTGGTCGGCAAGGACACGCTCAAGCAGTTGCCGGCCTTGCTGGCCCGCGCCAATCTGGTGATGACCCCGGACTCTGGCCCGATGCACATTGCCAACGCAATGGGTACCAAGGTGCTGGGCCTGCATGCGGCCAGCAACCCGAACCGCAGCGGCCCGTATTCGGACCGCCGCTACTGCGCGGACCGCTACGACGACGCGGCGCGCAAGTATCTGGGCAAGCAGGCAGCCGACCTCAAGTGGGGCACCAAGATCGAATTCGACGATGTGATGGAGTTGATCACCGTCGAAGACGGCATCGCCGCGTTCGAGCGTTACGTGGCCGACCATCTGGGGTGAGTGGCGGGCCGGGTGGCTGAGCGCCGCCTGCTGCGTGCGGACCTGGTCCGCACCGTCCCGTAACCCGGGAGATCCATCCACGCATGGCGTGGGTCTCCTGCGTCGGGCCGCCGGGGATTACGCGCGCTGCGCGTAATCCTGGTACGACTTCTCTTCCACGTACGCCGAACCCAGCGCCAGGTTGATCGCCTTCTTGATCCGTGCGCGTTCGTCGTTGCGCAGGTACACGCTGCGCGCCAGGTCGATGAACCCCTGATCGAACGCCTGCGCCTTGTCCTTC
Organism: Stenotrophomonas sp. GW821-FHT02D01; assembly: GCF_059421765.1. Classification (NCBI taxonomy): domain Bacteria; kingdom Pseudomonadati; phylum Pseudomonadota; class Gammaproteobacteria; order Lysobacterales; family Lysobacteraceae; genus Stenotrophomonas; species Stenotrophomonas sp. GW821-FHT02D01. Next base: position 345,153 of record NZ_JBWKVP010000001.1, on the reverse strand, counting down.
AGGCGGATGTCGTCCTCGATCTCCCACAGCTGCTCGTTGACCGACTTCAGCTCGGCGCGCAGCTTGGCGATGTCCTTCACGGCCGCAGGGTGCGCCATCCACGTGGTTTCCAGCGCGGACAGCTCCTTGCGTACGTTGGCCAGCTTGCCTTCGTCACTGATGCGCTCGGACTTGATCTGCAGGATCGAGATCTTGTCCAGCAGCTCGCCGAATGAAACGGGGACGAGGATTTCAGCGGTCATCGTGGCGGCTCCAGCAGGTGATGACGTACATGGTAACCCGCCGCACGCGAACAGCATCCACGCATGGCGTGGATCTACTGAAGCATCCGGGGGAAGGACGGCAAAGGGAGGGGCCCGAGCGTTGCACGGCAACGTTTGGGGCGACGCGCGAAGCGTCGTCGCATCCCCGCGCCAGATAAAAAAGCCACCGATCCGTGCAAGTTGACGCGAAGCCATCTGGAGCAGCAAGCCCCTCTGTTGAGGGGCTGCCCCGACAGGGGCGGGGAGAGGCCGGCAAAGGGAGGGGCCCGAACGTTGCATCGCAACGTTTGGGGCGACGCGCGAAGCGTCGTCGCATCCCCGCGCCAGATTAAAAAAGAAGGGCTGCCTTTCGGCAGCCCTTCTTTTTTAATCTGGCGGAGAGGGGGGGATTCGAACCCCCGAGGCGCTATAAACGCCTGCCTGATTTCGAGTCAGGTACATTCAACCGCTCTGCCACCTCTCCAGATGTTCCCCGGCGAACCGGGGACGCGCATCATACGAGGAAGCGCGGCTGACGACAAGTCATTGCGCCCAATGAAGTGAAATTTTCCTGACTGCATGGCTTGCCGGATGTCCGCTTGGCCGTGATGATGCCGTTCTCCCCGGCATTACCCCCTCGCCCAGCACCCACCATGATCGAATTCGGACATCTCACCCACCCCGGCCTGCGCCGCGAGCTCAACGAGGACACCTATTACGGTGACGGCGAGCTGGCCCTGTGGCTGGTAGCCGACGGCATGGGCGGGCACGCCTGCGGCGAGGTGGCCAGCGCACTGGCGCGCGAGACCATCGTCCGCGAGATCCGCCGTGGCGCGCCGTTGGCGCAGGCGATCCGCACCGCCGACGAAGAGATCATCCGCGCCTCGCGCCGGCGCAACGACAGCCTGCCGATGGGCACCACCGTGGTCGCTGCACGGGTGCAGGGCAACCGTTACGAAGTGGCCTGGGTCGGCGACAGCCGCGCCTATCTGTGGCGCGATGGCCAGCTTGCCCAGCTCAGCCAGGACCACAGCGTGGTGCAGGAACTGGTTGCGCAGGGCAACCTGACTGCCGAGCAGGCGCGCGCCCATCCCCACCGCAACGTGGTCACCCAGGCACTGGGCGTCACCGACCCGGCACACTTGAACGTGGCAACCACCAGCGGCGAACTGCGGCCGGGCATGCAGTTGCTGCTGTGCAGTGATGGCCTGACCGAGGAAGTGGATGATCGCGGCATCGCCCGCACCCTCGCCTTCGACGATGCCAGCGCCCAGGAATGCGTGGACAGCCTGGTCGCCACCGCCCTCGACGGTGGCGGCTCGGACAACATCACCGTGATCCTGGTGCGCTGCCACTGAAGCCGGCTGGAGGCAAGCCCCCTGAGTCAGGGGGCGGCCGCGAAGCGGCGGGGGTCTGGGTGCTGGTGAGACGGGGCCCACGATTTGCAGCGCAAATTGTGGGGCGACAGCGCGATTGCGCTGGCGCGTCATCGGACAACATCACCGTGATCCTGGTGCGCTGTCACTGATCCACGCCATCCACGCATGGCGTGGATCTACAGTAGAGCCACGCCATGCGTGGCTGCATTTCGCATCCCATTGCTGCGCCTACGCGCTCGCGGCCTCTTCCACCTTAGGGCCGTCCCACAATGCGTGGCCGGCCTTCTTGCGCAGCCGCTCCAGACGCGCCGCATGCGCTTCCTGCTCCGACGGCGTGGCCACCACGCGCGGCCGCGGCAGCAGCTTGGACGCATCGAACGCCTGCAACGCCGCGGCACTGCCGGCATCGTCATCGCCCAGCCCGAAGCCGATCTCCTCCTGGCCCGAGGTCAGTGCGATGTACACATCCCCCAGGATCTGCGCATCCAGCAGACCGCCATGCAGGGCGCGGTGCGAGTTGTCCACGCCCAGCCGCTTGCACAGCGCATCGAGCGAGTTGCGCTGGCCCGGGAAGCGCTCGCGCGCCAGCGCCAGGGTATCGATCACCGTGCAGCGATCGGTGATCTTGCCGTACTGCTCGCCGAGCAGGGACAGCTCGTTGTCGAGGAAGCCCAGATCGAACGCCGCGTTGTGGATGATCAGCTCGGCGCCATCGATGAAGGCCAGGAACTCCTCCACGACCTGCGCGAACTCCGGCTTGTCGGCGAGGAATTCCAGGGTCAGGCCGGTCACTTCCTGCGCGCCCTGTTCGAACTCGCAGTCCGGCTTCAGGTACTGGTGATAGGTATTGCCGGTCGGGCGACGCTTGAACAACTCGACGCAGCCGATTTCGACGACGCGGTTGCCCTTCTTCCATTCCAGGCCGGTGGTTTCGGTATCAAGGATGATCTGGCGCATGGGCTCAGTTTACCGGGCTGCCGTCGCGGATCTGGATCGCGGCGTTGCGGGCCAGCGTATCCACGCGTTCATTGTCCGGGTCGCCGGAGTGGCCTTTCACCCAGCGCCAGTCGATCTGGTGCCGCAGCGTGGCGGCCTGCAGGCGTTCCCACAGCTCGCGATTCTTCACCGGGTCACCGCCGGCGGTCTTCCAGTTCTTGCGGATCCAGCCCGGCAGCCACTGGGTCAGGCCCTGCCGTACGTACTGCGAATCGGTGTAGAGGACGATCTCGCAGGGTTCGGTCAGCGACTCCAGGCCGGAAATGGCCGCCATCAGCTCCATCCGATTGTTGGTGGTATGCGCTTCACCACCGCTCAGTTCGCGCTCATGCCCCTTGTAGCGCAGCAACGCGGCCCAGCCACCGGGGCCGGGATTGCCGAGGCAGGAACCGTCGGTGTGGATTTCGATGGTTTTCAATACAACTCCAGATCAGGTAGCAACGGTGCCGTGCCAGCGCACGGGCAACGGGGTCGGCCCGGGCAGGGCCAGCGTGCGTTTTTCGGCGTGGAACAGGCAGGCCGCGCGCAGGGGGGCCCAGCCGCCGCGACGGCGGCTGCCGGCACCCTGCCACATCGGCCCCAGGTAACGCATGTCCTCGCATTCCAGCCCATGGCGCTCAAGCAGCTGGCGGATCCGCTGCGGCGTGCGCACCACCAGCCCGTGCTGGCGCCAGCGGGTGCGGAACGGGCTGAACGGATTGAGGCTGGTCAGCCATAGATGGCCACCGGGCATCAACACGCGCTCGCATTCGTCCAGCAGATGGTCGGCATCACCGACGGTCACATGCTGAAGCACGATGGCGTTGACGCTCTCGTTGGGCAGCGGCAAGGGCAGTGCACAGCGGGTATCGCCAGCGTACCCAGTCCCCTCGCGATGCAGCCGCAGGCCCCGACCGCCCAGCTGCGCATCAGCCAGCCAGGCGGCACTGGGCGCGATCCACAACCAGGGCCGGGTCGGCAGCAGCGACAGCTGCGGCAACAGCAGTTGTCGTTCGAGCACGCGCAAGGCCTCCGCCGGTTCGCTGTCGAACCACGGGGCCTGGCTCGCTTGACGGGTGCTCTGCAGCGCGGGCATGGTCCAATTCTATGCGACTGACTGCCCTGCCCGCATTTGCGGACAATTACATCTGGATGCTGATCGCCGACGACGGTGCTGCCGTGGTCGTCGATCCCGGCGACGCTGCGCCGGTACTGGCGCTGGCTGCCCAAGGCGTGCGCGTGGACACCATCCTGCTCACCCATCACCACGACGATCACATCGGCGGGGTACCGGCGCTGCAGGCGCGTTTCGCCGGCGTGCGCGTGGTCGCACCGGTCGACGAGCGCATCCCGATGGCCACCGAGCGGGTCGGTGAAGGTGAACGTGTTCAGGCACTGGGCCGGATGTTCCACGTACTATCCGTCCCCGGGCACACCCGCAGCCACATCGCGTTTCACACCGCTGAACAGCTTTTCAGCGGAGATTCGTTGTTCAGCCTGGGCTGTGGACGCCTGTTCGAAGGTACGCCGTCCCAGCTGCTGGCATCGATGCGCAAGCTGGGTGCCCTGCCCGCGCAACTGCTGCTGTGTTGCGCTCACGAGTACACCGTGTCAAATGCCGTCTTCGCGCGGCATGTCGACCCCGCCAACGCTGCCTTGTTGCAGCGCCAAGAGGAGGCTTTGGCCATGCGCCGCGATGACCGTTCCACCCTGCCAGTATCCCTGGCCGATGAAATTGCCTGCAATCCGTTCCTGCGTACCCACACGGCGCCCATCCGCGCGGCCGTGTCGGCGCACCTGGGGCGCGAAGTCGTGGACGACGTCGACGTCATGGCCGGTCTCCGGCACTGGAAAGACGGCTTCCGCGCATGAGTCGCCGAAGTCTGCCGCTGGCCCTGGGTCTCGTCCTGGGGTTGGCCGGAACTGCCGGCGCACAATCGCTGGGCGCCGGCATCAGCCAGAACCTGACCGCCGCCTCGGCCCTGCCGCTGGATCCGTCAACGCTGCCGGCCGCATCGGTGCGTAACGGCCAGGAGATCTTCTCCAGCTTCCGCGACGGCCTTGCAGAACCTACCTGCGACGCCGAAGCCACCAGCCCGCGCTGGCAGAAGCAGTTCGCCCATGCGCCTTCGCGGTTGGCCAACCAGGATGACGACGCGCTGGTGCTGTTCGGCTATGTGGTCGAAGAGCTGCGCAAAGCCAACCTGCCCACCGAATTCGCCCTGATTCCCTTCGTCGAAAGCGGCTACCGGCCCAATGCCCGCAACGGCAGCGGACCGACCGGCCTGTGGCAGTTCATCGCCACTACCGCGCGCAACCATCGCGTGCCGATGAGCAACAACTACGACGGCCGACTGTCGGCAGTGGAGTCCACCCAGGCCGCCGTGCGCTACCTGAAGACCCTGCATGGCATGTTCGGCGGTGACTGGCGCCTGGCCACCATGGCCTACAACGCCGGTGAGTACCGCGTGCTGCAGTCCATGCGCAAGGCCGGCATGAATGCGCAGAACGCAAAACCGGCCGGCCTGCCCGGGCTGTCGCCGGTCACTCATGCCTATGTAGAGAAGCTGCATGCCCTGGCCTGCGTGCTGGAAGACGTGGAAGACCAGCCCGGCGTGATGGCCTCGCTGGACCGCACCGTACCGGTGCTGAAGGACCACACCCTGCCGGCGGGCACCAGCGTCCAGCAGTGGGCCGCCCAGCGCGCCCTGGACCCGGCGAAGATCGCCCGCTTGAATCCGGCACTGGCCGCCGGCAACCGCCCGTCGGGCACCGCACGTGTACTGGCGCCGGTCTCAGCGTCCAACGCGGACGTGGCCGATATCGCCAGCACTGCCGTTGCCACCGCAGTGGCCAGCACCGTCAGCGCCGCGCCGAGCCCGCAGGTGGCCAAGGTGGTCGCGTCGGCTGCCGATCGCCCGCGCAACCGTCGCCACACCGTTCGCAATGGCGAATCGGCATGGACCATCGCCCGCCGCTACGGCATGCCGGTGAAGGCGCTGTTGTCGCTGAACGGCTTGAGCGGCAGCAGCGTCCTGAAGCCAGGCGCGGTACTGCGCGTCGAAGACTGAGGTCGGTGCGGCGCTGACGCGCGGTTTCCGGCCAACGGCGAAGCCCCTCACGGGTGGCGGCAGCAGCATTCATGAGTTGGGACGAGCGAGGTGGCCCCACGGGGGACGCCGTGAACCCATCCTTGGGGGCTTGGCCGCAGCATCCATGCCGCGGACACCCCCGCGCGCCCACCCCGCCCGTCCCCTGATGGTTTCCGGTGGCACCCTCGGATTGGAAGATGAAGAGCAGGAGCAGGTCGCTTCGCTTCTGGTAGCGGCCGACCTTGGTCGGCGCTCATCGCGCAGGTCACGGATCGATCAGGGTTGCGACAACAAAAAAGGCCCGGCAATGCCGGGCCTTTTCGTTCCTGCTCGCCGGAGGGCTTACAGGTTCGCTTCGGTGGTCTGGATCAAGAACTTCTTGCGCATCGCCTCGATGTAGGCCTTGGCAGCGGCCATGCCGTCGATCTGGCTCAGCTGGTCCTTCAACTGCTTCTGCTGTTCGGCGGTCACTTCCTTGATGTCGCCCGGGTTGACCTTGTTCACCGCGAAGACCAGCGCATGGCCGTTGACATCGACCTTGCCGTAGCTCGGCTTGCCCTCGGCAGGCAGCGGCGCACTGAAGATCGCACGGTTGATCTCCGGGGTCGGCACCGGCTGGCTGCGCGGCAGGCCCGGCATCGGGCTCAGCTGCAGCTTCTCGCTGGCAGCCAGCGACTGCAGGGTCGCGCCGGCCTTCAGCTTGGCCAGCAGGGCATCGGCGGCCTTGTCACCGGCCTGGCGCTGACGGTCGGCACGGATCGCGGCGATCACCTGCTCACGCGCCTTGTCCAGCGGCAGCGCCTGCTCCGGGGTATGCGCGGCAACACGGATCACCACGCTGTGGTTGCTACTGCCACCCAGGGCGATCGGATCGCTGGCGGTACCGTCCTGCACCAGGACGTCGGAGAAGGCGGCACGCAGCACGGCCGGATCAGCGGCAATACCGGTGGCGGTCGTGCGCGTGATCGGGCCCAGCGTCTGCATCGACAGGCCGACCGCCTTGGCGGCTGCAGCCAGGTCGCTCGGGCTCTTGTTGATGGCATCGACCAGGCGGCCTGCCAGATCGTTGAAGCCGCGCTCGCCGTCGGCCTTCAGCTGCTCGGCAGCCAAGGTGTCGCGTACTTCTTCAAACGACTTGCCCTCGCCGCCACGAACCGCAGCGACCTTGATGATGTGGTAGCCGAAGTCGGTCTTGACCGGGCCGATCACCTCACCCGCCTTGGCGCCAAACAGCGCGTCTTCAAACGGCTTGACCATCGCGCCCCGTTCCACCCAGCCCAGGTCACCGCCCTGCGCCTTGGAACCGGGATCTTCCGAGTTCGCCTTGGCCAGCGCGGCAAAATCTGCACCTGCCGCCTTTGCTTCGACAGCCAGCTTGGCGGCCTTGGCTTCAGCACCATCGCCAGTGATCAGGATGTGCGCCGCCTGACGCTGTTCCGGCGTGGTGAACTTGGCCTTCTCGTCGTCGTAGCGCTTGCGCAGGGTTGCCTCGTCGGCCGCGGTCGGTGCCGGCAGGTTGGCACCGTTGAGCTCGACATATTCCAGCGATACCGACTCGGCCTGGCGGAAATCCTTGCCATGGCTGTCGTACCACTGCTTGATCTGCGCATCGGTCACCGGCGCGGTATCAGCCGGGACTTCCGGCAGCGCGGCCAGTTCCACATCGCGGGTCTCGCCCAGCAGCTTCAACAGACGCTCGGTCTCAGCCTGGGTGACAAAGCCGGAATTCTGCAGACCCGACGGGATCACCGACTGCTGCAGGCTCTCACGCACCAGTTCCTGGAACTGGGTCGGCGTGCGCGGCGGATTGCCACCGGCCAGGGCCAGACGGTAATTGCTTTCGCTGAACTTGCCATCGGCGCCCAGGAAGCCCGGAATGGTGGTGATGTATTCGCGCACAGCGCCGTCGCCAATCACGACACCGGCCTGCTCACCGACCAGGCGCACGACCTGCTCGTCGATCAACTGGTCGAGCACGGCCAGCTTGTTCTCGGTGCTTTCGAACGCGCGCGGGTCGAAGTTCTCGCCCTGCTGCTGGCGTTCGCGCATGCGTTCCTGCTCGAAACGGGTGCGGAAGTCCTGTGCACTGATCTCATGGTGCTGCCACATCATGCGCACCGGCCACCATGACGGTGCCGAGCGCCACCAGGTCGGCGGTGCCGAAACCTTGGCCACGTTCTGTGCGCCGACGCCACCGAGGTAGCTGTTGTCGATCACGAACAGGAACGGAATCATCAGCAGCCCCAGGATCACAGTGACGATCCAGCCTGAGGTCTTGTCGCGGAGTTTCTGCAGCATGGTGAGGAATCACAAGGCTTGATTGGCGAGCCCGGCAGTGTAACCCGCTTCGCGGCGTGGACCAAAAGCAGCGCCGGTGGGGCCTGGCGCCACCCTGCCCCGGCGATCAACACGATCGCGCGCATCAAAAGATGAAAACGACACAAAGAAAAAGCCCCCGACTTGCGTCGAGGGCTCTTAGAGTTGGCGGAGCGGACGGGACTCGAACCCGCGACCTCCGGCGTGACAGGCCAGCATTCTAACCAGCTGAACTACCGCTCCGCGCTTGAAACTTTGCAGGCGCTCAGTATATCCGAAGACTTCCTGAAAACCTACCCCGCTGAACACTTTTTTCAAAGTTTTTTCACGAGGATTTAAGAGTTTTGCAATGGCGGAGCGGACGGGACTCGAACCCGCGACCTCCGGCGTGACAGGCCAGCATTCTAACCAGCTGAACTACCGCTCCGTAT
>NZ_JBWKVP010000001.1:0-336626 GCF_059421765.1 Stenotrophomonas sp. GW821-FHT02D01 | reverse complement strand
GTTGGCGGAGCGGACGGGACTCGAACCCGCGACCTCCGGCGTGACAGGCCAGCATTCTAACCAGCTGAACTACCGCTCCACATTTCAAACTTACCGCGGTGCTGTGGTGGGTGCTGAGGGTTTCGAACCCCCGACCCTCTCCGTGTAAAGGAGACGCTCTACCGCTGAGCTAAGCACCCCAGCGAGCCGCTTAGTTTACAGCATCCTTCAGGGCCTTACCAGCCTTGAACGACGGATTCTTCGAAGCAGCGATCTTGATGGTGTCGCCGGTCTTCGGGTTGCGGCCGGTGCGGGCGGCACGGTCGCGGACCTGGAAGGTACCGAAGCCAACCAGGGTGACCGCATCGCCGTCCTTCAGCGCCTTGGTGACGGCAGCAACGACGGCATCGACAGCGCGGCTGGACTCGGCCTTGGTCAGGTCGGCGGCTTCAGCAACGGCATCGATCAATTCGGTCTTGTTCATTCTTTACAACTCCTTTGGCGGTGGGTTCCGCGTATTCGACAGGGAAGCAACCGCACGACGTCTGCATGCGGTTGCCATGTGGAAACGGTTCGCCGAATTCAGTGAGCGCTGACTGCGATCACTCATTCGCGAGTGCTGCTTTTATACCAGCGGCCCTACCCCCACGCAAGCTGGAAAGCCAGCAACGACGCGGGTTTCAAGCATTTCGACAGGACGCATCAATGCTTGACGCGCGCGTTTCCACTCGGTTTGGCCTTGCTGCGCACCGTGACGCGCTGCGCACTCTTGCGCGTCTTCTTCGGTGCCAGCGGACGTTCCAGGGCCAGATCGAGCACTTCCTCGATGTACTTCACCGGCACGATCTCCAGGTCGCGGGTGACGTTGGCCGGAATGTCGGCAAGATCCTTGCGGTTCTCATCAGGGATGATCACCGTTCGGATTCCGCCGCGCAGGGCCGCCAGCAGTTTCTCCTTGAGGCCGCCGATCGCGGTGACGCGACCACGCAGGGTGATTTCGCCGGTCATCGCCACATCGGCGCGCACGGCCACCTTGGTCAGCATCGACACCAGCGAGGTCACCATTGCCGCACCGGCACTGGGGCCATCCTTCGGCGTCGCACCATCGGGTACATGGAGATGCACGTCGTGCTTCTGCAGGAAGTCCGCATCGATGCCGAAGCGCTCGGCACGCGAACGCACCACCGACAACGCCGCCGACGCCGATTCCTTCATCACGTTGCCGAGCTGGCCGGTCAGGATCAGCTGGCCCTTGCCCGGTACCAGCGTCGATTCGATCTGCAGCAGATCGCCACCGACTTCGGTCCAGGCCAGGCCCGTGACCAGGCCGATCTCGTTCTCTTCTTCGGCACGGCCGAAGTCGAAGCGACGCACGCCCAGGTACTTGTCCAGGTTCTTGCTCGACACGCTCACCAGCGCCTTGGACTTGCGCGCGCCCTTCTTCGCCTTCGCCACCGGCTGCGGCCCACCCAGCGCGATTTCCTTCACCACCTTGCGGCAGATCTTGGCGATCTCGCGTTCCAGGTTGCGCACGCCGGATTCGCGCGTGTAGTAGCGCACGATGTCCTGGATCGCATCGCTGCCGATTTCCAGCTCTTCCGGCTTCAGGCCGTTGGCCTTGATCTGCTTGGGCGACAGGTAACGGGTGGCGATGTTGAGCTTCTCATCCTCGGTGTAACCGGGGATGCGGATCACTTCCATGCGGTCCAGCAGCGGGCCGGGGATGTTGAGCGAGTTGGAGGTCGCCACGAACATCACTTCGGACAGGTCCAGGTCCACTTCCAGGTAGTGGTCGTTGAACGCGTTGTTCTGCTCCGGGTCGAGCACTTCCAGCAGCGCCGAGGACGGATCGCCACGGAAGTCCATCGACATCTTGTCGATCTCGTCCAGCACGAACAGCGGGTTCTTGCTGCCGACCTTGTTGAGGTTCTGCACGATACGTCCCGGCATCGAACCGACATAGGTACGACGGTGGCCACGGATCTCGGCTTCGTCGCGCACGCCGCCCAGCGACATGCGCACGAACTTGCGGTTGGTGGCCTTGGCGATGGACTGGCCCAGCGAGGTCTTGCCCACGCCCGGCGGCCCGACCAGGCACAGGATCGGACCCTTCATCTGCTTCACCCGCGACTGCACTGCCAGGTATTCAAGGATGCGTTCCTTGACCTTCTCCAAGCCGTAGTGATCCGCATCGAGGGTGTCCTGCGCGGCCTTCAGGTCCTTGCGCACCTTACTGCGCTTCTTCCACGGCACGCCCAGCAGCCACTCCAGGTAGTTGCGCACGACCGCTGCTTCGGCAGACATCGGCGACATCTGCTTGAGCTTGTTGAGCTCGTTGCGCGCCTTGGCTTCCACCGGCTTGGGCATGCCCGCTTCGGCGATCTTGCGCGCCAGCTCTTCCAGTTCGCCCGGCGCATCGTCCAGGTCACCCAGTTCCTTCTGGATGGCCTTCATCTGTTCGTTGAGGTAGTACTCGCGCTGGCTCTTTTCCATCTGCGACTTCACGCGGCCGCGGATGCGTTTTTCCATCTGCTGCACGTCGATCTCGCCGTCGACCAGGCCGACCAGCATCTCCAGGCGTTCGCCCACGGCCAGCGTTTCCAGCAGGCGCTGCTTGTCCGACAACCGCACGCTGATATGCGCGGCGATGGTGTCGGCCAGGCGCGTCGGCTCATCAATGCCGGCCAGGGTCTGCAGCAGCTCCGGCGGCAGCTTGCGGTTGGTCTTGACGTACTGCTCGAACAGCGACATCAGCGAGCGGGCGATCGCCTCGATCTCGCGCGGCTCGCGTGCATCGGTGGCATCGATTTCCACGGCCTGGCCGTGCAGCGATCCATCGCGTTCGCTGACGCTGGTCACCTGCACGCGCGACAGGCCTTCGACCAGCACCTTGATGGTGCCGTCGGGCAGCTTCAGCAGCTGCAGCACCTGCGCCAGGGTGCCGACCTGATAGAGGTCGGCGGCCTGCGGGTCGTCGGTCTCGGCCGACTTCTGCGCAAGCAGCAGGATGCGCTTGTCCGCTTCCATCGCCTGTTCCAGCGCATGCATGGACTTGTCGCGGCCGACAAACAGCGGAATGACCATGTGCGGGAATACCACTACGTCGCGCAGCGGCAGGACCGGCAGGTCGAGGGTCTCACTTGGGGAACGGGCCATGGGGGCTCCAGGGAAGGGGAAAACCGTCTCCGGGAGGGCATCTTCCGGAGACAAAAAAAGCCGATGGCCCCGTTATGGGGCCATCGGCTTTCAGATGCAAGACGTTCCGAGAAAATTCTTTCTATTCAACAAGTTGAAAGAATCATTCGGCGCCAGCGGCCTTCTGTTCAGGAGCCGGCGGGGTCTGGTAGATCAGGTATGGCTCGGACTTGTGCTCGATCACCGATTCATCCACGACAACCTTGCTGACGTTTTCCTGCGACGGCAGGTCGTACATGGTGTCCAGCAGGACCGATTCGACGATGGTACGCAGGCCACGGGCACCGGTCTTGCGCTTGAGCGCCTTCTTGGCGATGGCCGACAAGGCGTCCGGACGGAACTCCAGCTCGACGTTCTCCATCTCGAACAGCTTCTTGAACTGCTTGGTGATGGCGTTCTTCGGCTCGGTCAGGATGCGGATCAGGGCCGGCTCGTCCAGCTCCTCCAGGGTCGCGACCACCGGCAGGCGACCCACGAACTCGGGAATCAGGCCGAACTTGATCAGGTCTTCCGGCTCGACTTCAGCCAGCACCTTGCCCACTTCCTGCTTGCGCTCGCTGCTCTTCACCTTGGCGCCGAAGCCAATGCCGCCGGCGTCGTTGGAACGCTGCTGGATCACCTTGTCCAGGCCGGCAAACGCGCCGCCGCAGATGAACAGGATGTTCTTGGTGTCCACCTGCAGGAATTCCTGCTGCGGATGCTTGCGGCCACCCTGCGGCGGAACGCTGGCCACGGTGCCTTCGATCAGCTTCAACAGGGCCTGCTGCACGCCTTCGCCGGACACATCGCGGGTGATCGACGGGTTCTCGCTCTTGCGCGAGATCTTGTCGATTTCATCGATGTAGACGATGCCCTGCTGTGCCTTCTCGACGTCGTAGTCGCACTTCTGCAGCAACTTCTGGATGATGTTCTCCACGTCCTCGCCCACGTAACCGGCTTCGGTCAGCGTGGTGGCGTCGGCCATGGTGAACGGCACGTTGAGCAGGCGGGCCAGGGTTTCGGCCAGCAGGGTCTTGCCCGAACCGGTCGGACCGACCAGCAGGATGTTCGACTTCGCCAGTTCGACTTCGTCGTTCTTCTGGCGGCTCTCGATGCGCTTGTAATGGTTGTACACGGCCACGGCCAGGGTCCGCTTGGCGCGGTTCTGTCCGATCACGTACTGGTCGAGCACCTCGAGGATCTCGCGCGGCTTGGGCAGCGAACTGCGCGCCGACTGCGCCTTTTCCTCAAGCTCCTCTCGGATGATGTCGTTGCACAGCTCCACGCACTCATCGCAGATGAACACGCTCGGACCGGCAATCAGCTTGCGCACTTCATGCTGGCTCTTGCCGCAGAAAGAGCAGTAGAGGATCTTGCCGGTGTCCGTGGAACGACCTTGGCGGTCTTCGCTCATGCTTCGCTTACCCAGTTACCCCACCCGCTGAACGGGGGTTCGATTCGAGAATAACACAGGGCCGGAGGGACATCAGTCCACCCGACCCTGCAGGAACGGGGCCTGCCATGGCCCCGTGAGTGCCGGTCAGCCGGCCTGGATCGACTCTTCCGGACGACGCTCCAGGACCTGGTCGACCAGGCCGTAGGCGACCGCATCGACCGCGCTCTTGAAGTTGTCGCGCTCGGTATCGCGCGCGATGGTCTCCAGCGACTGGCCGGTGTGCTTGGCCAGCACTTCGTTCAGGCGCGCACGCAGGGTCAGGATCTCGCGTGCGTGGATGTCGATGTCGGTGGCCTGGCCCTGGAAGCCACCCAGCGGCTGGTGGATCATCACCCGCGAGTTCGGCAGCGCATAGCGCTTGCCCGCCGCACCGGACGCCAGCAGCAGCGCGCCCATCGAGGCGGCCTGGCCAACGCAGATGGTGCTCACGTCCGGCTTGATGTACTGCATGGTGTCGTAGATCGCCATGCCGGCGGTGACCACGCCACCCGGCGAGTTGATGTAGATGCTGATGTCCTTTTCCGGATTTTCCGCTTCCAGGAACAGCAGCTGCGCCACCACCACGTTGGCCATGTGATCGTCGATCGGGCCAACCAGGAAGATCAGGCGCTCCTTCAACAGGCGCGAATAGATGTCGTAGGCACGCTCGCCGCGGCTGGTCTGCTCGACCACCATGGGAACCATGTTCAGGGCTTTGGTTCGGTTGTCCATTTCGTGAGGCACCTATCTTGGGGGGAAACAACCCCGCGCCAGGGCTGGCGCGGGGTATCCGGGGATCCGCCCGGGATTACTGGCGGATCGCGTCCTGGAACGACAGCTTTTCTTCAGTGTGCTGGGCGCGCTCGGCGATCCAGTCGATCACCTGCTCTTCCATCACGCGGTTCTGCAGGCCAGACATCAGCTGGGGGTCGTTGCGGTACATCTCAATGACCTGTTCCGGCTCTTCGTAGGTCGAGGCGATCAGACGCATCGTTTCATTCAGACGCTTCGGCTCCAGGCGCAGGTCGTTGCTGCGGGCCACTTCGCCGACCACCAGGCCGACCAGCACGCGCTTGGCAGCAGCGTCCTTGAAGCCTTCGTGGGCGTCGGCCGGGATCTCGCCCGGGTTGCGGCCACTGCGGCGGATCTGCTCGACCTGCTGGGCCAGCATGGCACGGGCTTCGTTCTCGACCAGGCGCGGCGGCATTTCCACCGATGCGTAGGCCGCGATCAGCTGCTCGCCGACTTCACGACGCAGGCGGTTCATCAGTGCGCCCTTCAGCTCGCGCTCGAGGTTGGCGCGGATGTCGCTGCGGAACTGCTCGACGTCGCCGCCCTTCACGCCGAAGCTCTTGATGAAGGCTTCATCGACGGCCGGCACGACCGGCTCAGACACGTCGCTGACCTTCACGGTGACCTGCACGGTCTTGCCAGCCAGCGCCGGCACGCGCCAGTCAGCCGGGAACTCGACGTCCAGGGTCTTCTCTTCGTCCTTGGCCATGCCGACCAGGCCCTGCTCGATGGTCTCGAACATCATGCCCTGGCCGAGCACGATGCTGCCCTTCTCGATGCCTTCGGCCGGCAGGCGCTCGTCACCAGCCTGCGACCAGGTTTCCAGTGCGACCAGGTCGCCGTCCTGCGCGGCACGGGTGACCGGCGACCAGCTGCGACGCTGCGTCTGCAGGTTCTCGATCATCTGGTCGATGTCGGCATCGGTGATTTCGGCGGTGTGGCGCACCACGGTCAGCTTGCTGACGTCGATGTCACCGAAGTCCGGCACCACTTCGACGGTGGCCACGAAGGAGAACTCACCCTCGTCACCCTTGTCGATGCGCGGGCTGCCGACAATGCGCAGGTCGTGCTCACGCACGGCGGCGTCGAAGGTTTCGCGCAGCAGGCCGTCCAGCGCCTCGCCACGGACCTGCGCGCCGAAGCGCTGCTCGATCACCTTGGCCGGCACTTTGCCCGGACGGAAACCCTTGATGCGGGTGGTGCGGGCGATTTCGCCCAGGCGGCCGTTGATGTGGCTCTGCAGACGGTCTTCCGGCAGCGAGAAGCTCAGGCGGCGTTCCAGGTTGCCGATGGTTTCGATCGAAGCTTGCATGTTGACTCCTGCCACCGGTGGCGCCCTGGCCCCCGGCTCGATGATGGATGAAACGGTTGTAAGGACACGACGTCGATGACGCGCCTGCTTGCCGCAGCCCTTTAGTTTCGCCCAATTCGGGCGGCGCCGCCAGCACGGCCGGGCGCAGGGGTTGACGCGGAATGCCCGACTGGGCGGGGGACGGGCCGGCCTGGTGCGAAAGGGGGGACTCGAACCCCCACGCCTTGCGGCACTGGAACCTAAATCCAGGGCGTCTACCAATTCCGCCACTTTCGCGTGGCCGGCTCAGGTGTTCATTGTTGCAGGCGGGGGCGGAAAGCGGAAGGCTTCCACAAAACTGAACAGGGAAATTGCCCTTTGGAGTCGGCCTGGGCGCATCCCGCCCAGGCCGATCCGGGTCAGTGGGCGGTCGGCGCGGGCTTCGGTGCTTCGCCCGCAGTGACGCCGGCCGCATCATCACTGGGCGTTTCCAGCGTGGCGCCATCGACGGAGCGCACCACTTCAACCGCGCCGGTAGACAGCACCTCCCCTGTCGCCCCGGCCGGATGCGCGGCGACGTTGCCGTCCACCGGCCGTGCAGCGACATGGTCGACATCCGCAGGTCGTTCGACCGTCTGCGCGTGATCCGGCGCGGCCCCGGCAGTGGCCTCGTCCGCCCTGCAGCCCGACAGGGCGATCACCACCAGGCCGGACAGTATCACGCCCATGCTCTTGTTGAACGTCATCGAAGCACTCCTCATGCATGCGCCTTCGGCGCGGAACACCTATTGGGAGCGATGCCGGCAGCAACCGGTGAGAAGCAGCTCACAGCATTGAACATGCTGATGACGCATGTGACGCTGATTTCAGCCGTGCTTCAGTAGATCCACGCCATGCGTGGATGAACCCATCAATGCCTGCCTGCGATATCCACGCATGGCGTGGATCTACCGACGCTGCCGCAGAAAAGAAAAAAGCCACTTGGCGGACCAAGTGGCTTTCGTCTGGTGGGCTGTCAAGGATTCGAACCTTGGGGACGCGGCTGCGCATTCGCGCTGCCGCCCCACGCCGCGCTGCTGCGCACCGCGCGGTCCCCTCTCACCAACACCCACATCCCCCGGCTTCGCCGCGCCCCTTGACTCAAGGGGGCTATCCTCCGGCCGGCTCCACGCCAGCGGAGACATAAAGAAAAAAGCCACTTGGCGGACCAAGTGGCTTTCGTCTGGTGGGCTGTCAAGGATTCGAACCTTGGACCTATTGATTAAGAGTCAACTGCTCTACCAACTGAGCTAACAGCCCGAAATCGGGGGGCGAATTATGACCCGATCCGCGACGGCGTTGCAAGCACTTTCTTCAACGTCGTTGAAACAAGCACTGCAACCGGCGATCCATCGCGAAGGGTTACATCTTGAAGAAAAAAGCCACCGGGCGGACCCGATGGCTTCTGTCTTGGTGGGCTGTCAAGGATTCGAACCTTGGACCTATTGATTAAGAGTCAACTGCTCTACCAACTGAGCTAACAGCCCTTGAAACTCAGGCGCACATTATAGCCGGCGACCTGTTTATTGCAATACCGTTTCGGCGATGCCGATGCGGTTGAATCAGTGGGGTGGCTGAGGGGATTCGAACCCCCGACCACCGGAATCACAATCCGGTACTCTAACCAACTGAGCTACAGCCACCACTGAAACTTTCGCTTCACCGCCGATATCGCCGACGTTGACGCTTGATACGTTGCCCGAGGACTGTCACCGAAGTTCCGGTCCGCCGAAGCGAGTCCGACATTCTGGTGGAGTCGCCAGGGTTTTGCAAGCACTTCTTCACATCCGCCGGCTGCGTTCCGGTGTCGCACCAATGGCGCGCCCGACAGGAATCGAACCTGTAACCGCCGGCTTAGAAGGCCGGTGCTCTATCCAGTTGAGCTACGGGCGCCCGAACCGGAACGGCGTCCAATCCGACGTGATGTGGATTGGTCGGGGTAGAGGGATTCGAACCCCCGACATCCTGCTCCCAAAGCAGGCGCGCTACCAGACTGCGCTATACCCCGGTGTTGCAATCCCCTCGGGCGTGAACCCGGGGAGCTGACCATTGTGGCCAAGCGCCGTGCGAACTGTCAACGCGCAATGCCTGCCCTGCCCCGCCATGACCACGGCTTACGCAGTCATCGGCTATGCTCGCAGCCAGCGGCCGGATGGCCGAATCGCCCCCTTTTCGCACGGAGACCTCGCATGCGCAGCGGCAACCCGGCTCTTTCCGAGTCGACCTTCCTCGATCTGGCCAGTGGCTCGGTGGTAACCAGCCCCGGCCAGGTAATGACCCTCAACGGCACCGTCAACAAGACCGGCTTCCTGCTGCTGCTGACCGTGCTGACTGCAGCGTTTGCCTGGAACCAGACCGTAGACGACTATGGCCAGGTGATGGCCGGCGCCAAGCTGTACGCCATGGGCGGGGCGATCGGTGGCCTGGTGCTGGCCCTGATCACCGTGTTCAAGAAGGAATGGTCGCCGGTCACCGCACCGATGTATGCGCTGGTGGAGGGCCTGTTCCTGGGCGCCATCTCGGCCGTGTTCAACATGAAGTTCCCGGGCATCGTGTTCCAGGCGGTGCTGCTGACCTTCGGCACCTTGTTCGCGCTGCTGTTCGCTTACCGCAGCGGCCTGATCAAGGCTACCGAGAACTTCAAGCTCGGCGTGGTCGCCGCCACCGGCGGCATCGCCCTGCTGTACCTGGCCTCGTTCGTGCTGGGCTTCTTCAACATCAACGTGCCGGTGATCCATGACGCCAGCTGGCTGGGCATCGCCTTCAGCCTGTTCGTGGTGGTCGTGGCCGCGCTGAACCTGGTGCTGGATTTCGACTTCATCGAAACCGGCGTGGCCCAGCGCGCGCCGAAGTACATGGAATGGTATGGCGCATTCGGCCTGATGGTGACCCTGGTCTGGCTGTATGTGGAGTTCCTGCGCCTGCTGTCGAAGATCCAGCAGCGCTGATCCAGTCCATGCCGTAAACGACAAGGCCGCGGTCCGTCGGGATCGCGGCCTTTTTTGTAGCGTCGAGCACGCTCGACTCCCGCGGAAACACGCCCATGGCAGCCCCCCTCCCTCCCCGCTTCCACAGCTATCGCCCGGCCGATGGCCATCGCCTGCCACACGATCCGTTCAACGCCATCATCGGCCCGCGCCCCATCGGCTGGATCTCCAGTCGTGATGCCGACAGCAATGTGAACCTGGCGCCCTACAGCTTCTTCAACGCGTTCAACTACACGCCGCCGATCATTGGTTTCAGCAGCCAGGGCCGCAAGGACTCGCTGCGCAACATCGAAGCCACCGGCGAGTTCGTCTGGAACCTCGCCACATTCGATCTGGCCCAGGCAATGAACGAGAGCTGCCGCGCAGTCGCGCCGGACGTGGACGAGTTCGTCCTGGCCGGGCTGACACCACTGGCCTCGGAGCAGGTTGCACCGCCGCGCGTGGCGCAGAGCCCGGTGAGCATGGAGTGCCGCTGCACGCAGATCGTGCGCCTGCGTGATGCGGCCGGCAATGACACCAATGGCTGGCTGGTACTGGGAGAAGTGGTCGCCGTGCATATCGATACGCGGCTGCTCGTCGACGGCATCTACGACACCGCAGCGAGCGACACCATCCTGCGCGGTGGCGGACCGGCCGACTATTTCCGGATCACCGCCGATCAACGCTTCCGCATGCTGCGGCCCGCCTGAGCCCTCATCCCGCCGCCCCGCGGGACAGCAGCAACGGCAGCGACGAGGCCAGCATGGCAACGCCGGAGGCCGTCAACAGCCCCAGCACGATCTGCCGGAAACGCACTTCACTGATACCGACATACAGCTTCGCCCCCAGCAGCGTTGGCACCAGCATCGCCGGCGCGACGATGGCGAAGTACGGCAGCATCTGCCGGGTGACCATGCCGGTACCGACATAGGTGGCCATGGTCACCGCCAGCATCGCCAGGTTGAAGTTCTGGATGACCGCGCGCTGCTCGTCCTTGCCGAAGCCACGCAGCGTGCTCCACAGCGTCGGCACCGGCCCGGCGAAGCCACCGATGCCACTGAGCACACCGCCGGCCATACCGGCCAGCGCGTCGCCGAACCGGCCGCCAACGGTGACGCGTGGCAACGAACGCGCCATCAGCGTCACCGGGCACCACAGCGCAAGGAATCCTCCCAGCAGCGCCTTGAACCAGACCATGTCCAGCTGCGGCAGCACCAGCACGCCAAGCGGAATGCCCGCCAACCCACCGAGCACGAACGGCAGCAGCAGGCGCAGGTTGAAGCCACGGCGCACGGTGAACACCGCCAGCAACTGGCCGACCAGCGCGCCGAACACCGACAGCGTCGCCGCAAGCCGGGGATCCAGCCCCCACGCCCAGAACGACATCGCAACCATGCCGAACGCAAATCCCGACAGGCCCTGCACGAACCCCGCGACGATCGCGCCCAGCGCGACCAGCAGATACACCGGCTCCATCCCCACTCCTCACCACTGCCGTGCGACTTACCCTGCCGCACCCGACGCTGCAGCGTAATGCGTGGCGAGATGATCGACCAGCGCGCGCACCTTCGGCGCCAGCGCACGCGCATGGGGATACAGCGCGAAATAGCAGCGCGTGCCACCGTGCCAGCTGGGCAGCACGCGGATCAAGCGGCCGGCGCGAAGATCTTCCTGCACCGTAAGCGCGATGAACAGACTGATGCCCATGCCGGCCAGCACGGCCGCATACAGTGCCGGCGTGGCGTCCACGCGCAGTCGTTGGCCTGCTTCCACGCTGGCGATGACACCGCGCGGTCCGTGCAGCTGCCACGGCGTCATCGCCGCAACAGGGTTGAACCCCAACAAGGTGTGGTTCTGCAGGTCGGTCACCTGCCGAGGCAGTCCCTGCCGAGCGAGGTACGCCGGTGCCGCAACCAGGATGCGCGGGCATCGCGCCAGTTCACGGGCGACCAGTTGGCTGTCAGGCAAGGACGGCGCGATGCGCAGGGCGAGGTCGAAGCCCCCGCCGACAACATCGACGAGCTGATCGTCGGCCGACAGTTCCAGCGCAACCTGCGGATAGCGCGCCAGGAAGCCAGGCAGCCAATGCGGCAGCTCCTGGCTGGCGACCACCTGCGGCACGCTGACCCGCACGCGCCCGCTGGGCTGGGCCTGGCCGGCCCGCGCACGGTCATCGGCGGCCTCCAGCCGGTCAAGCAGCGCCACCGCCTCGCGGTAGTAGTCGCGCCCGGCCTCGGTCAACGACAGCCGCCGGCTGTTGCGATCCAGCAGCCGCACCTGCAGGTGCTCTTCAAGTTGACGCAACTGCCGCGACATCGCCGAATGGGTGGTACCCAGCCGCTCGGCGGCGGCACTGAAACTGCCGGCGTCGACGATCGCGCGCAGGGCTCGCAGGGCGGCGAAATGGTCCATCGGCAGCGCGCTCCAGTCGGCGGGGCCCGCAGGCTGCGGACCCCGCCAGCTTATCAAGTGCCGTTGCCTGCCTTGCGCACCGGCAGGGCCAGAATCGCCGAGGTGGTCATCACGTCGCCGAAGGCATCCTCGATCTGCGCCAGCGACGCTTCATGCAATGCGCGATGGCCGATGGTCCCGCCATTGGCCAGATCCAGATCACGGCTGGCAGAGGCATCGGAAGCCACGATCACCCGGTAGCCGCGCGGCGCCGCAGCAGCATCGCGTGCAGCACCGGCAACGCAGGCATGGGTCTGCAGCCCGGTGACGATGAGGGTGTCGATACCGGCATCCTTCAGCACCTTGTCCAGTGCCGCTGCCGAGGTACCGGCGAACACGCTGACGTTGTCCTTCTGCACCACGGTCTCGCCCTTGCGCGGTTGCATGTCACGGTGGAATGCGGCGTTGACACTGCCTTCTGCAAACAGCGGCGCGCCTGCCGGCAGTACGTGCTGCACATGGATCACGCGGATGCCGTTGGCATCAGCGAAGTCGACCACACGACGCGTCTGCCGCAGGGCCGCTACACCATCGGGAATGACCATGCGACCACCGGCGAAACCGGGCGCGGCGCTGGCGTCGAAGTACTCGTTCTGGAAGTCGATCACCAGCACGGCGGTCTTCGCTGCGTCGAGCGAGGTGACGGCCGGAGCGCCGGCCATATGCCGGATGGTGGGGTGGACCGGCTCGGCGGCGACAACCGGGGCGGTGGCAGCCATGCCGATCAGGCCGGCCAGGCCGAAAGCAGTGAGGTTCATGGTCAAGCTCCTGTGCGGTGGAAAGTGGGCACAGGATGAGGAGCATTGAATGCACGAACCAGCCATCGGCCGGCACACGATCTGTGCACGAATCGCACAGATCATTTCGTGCCGTCGAGCTTGGGCGAAGTTACGAGGTCAGCTTTGCCCCATTGAGCCGTACGATCATCGCGTACTCGCGCCCGAGCACGACTTCGGCGGTATTGCTACCGGCGCGCAGGGCATGCTTCAGGCTCGCCGGATACTTCACCGGCACGCCAGCCAGAGTGTGGACATGGCGGGGAGGCGCATTGGCGCTCCTGATGACGAATTCCGCGCAGGCCCCTTCCAGCAGGAGAACCGGCGCCCCTTCCGGAAACTCGATCAACTGCAGTACGCGCTCCTCGGACCGCCGCATGCTGCGAACGGGTGTCCCCTCCCTGCGCAGGCGGCGCAGCGCGCGCTGCGAACGGGACCATGGCCAGTAGAAGACGAAGTAGATGGCTACACCCAGAAGGTAAACGGCAGCAGCCACCAGGATCCACACAGCCGTCTCAGACATCCATAAAACCCTGTCGGTGAAGAACGCGCAGCGCAAAACGCAGACGGGCCGTACAAGGACGGCCCGCCTGCAACTACCCGAAGCCCTGCGGGAATCTGCGTGTGACGATCCCCAGCAGGACAGCCGTCGCTTACAGGCGGCTGGCGATCGCCTTGGCGAAGCCCATCGTGTTGCCGGTGCCGCCGAGGTCGCCGGTCAGCGAATCCTTGGCTTCCATCGTGGCGACGATGGCCTTGCGCAGGCGCTCGGCGTTCTCCGGCTGGCCGACGTGGTCCAGCATCTGCGCCGCTGCCAGCAGCAGGGCGCACGGATTGGCCTTGCCCTGGCCGGCGATGTCCGGCGCGGTGCCGTGCACGGCTTCGAAGATTGCCGCGTCCTTGCCGATGTTGGCGCCCGGGGCCAGGCCCAGGCCACCGACCAGACCAGCGCACAGGTCGGAAATGATGTCACCGAACAGGTTGGTGGTGACGATCACATCGAACTGTTCCGGACGCATCACCAGCTGCATGCAGCAGTTGTCGACGATCATTTCCTGGAACTCGATGTCCGGGTACTGCGCGGCGACTTCGCGCGCCACGGCCAGGAACAGGCCCGAGGTCGACTTGATGATGTTGGCCTTGTGCACGGCGGTGACCTTCTTGCGGCCGACACTGCGGGCCAGCTCGAAGGCGTAACGCACGATGCGCTCGGAGCCCTTGCGGGTGATGCGGGTGCCGGAGAACGCGGTCTCGCCGTCGGCCGACACTTCCTGGCCTTCGGCCAGGTACGCACCTTCGGTGTTCTCACGAACGGTGATCAGGTCGACGTTGTCGAAACGCGACTTGGTGTTCGGGAAGGTGTGGGCCGGACGCACGTTGGCGTACAGGTCGAAGTGGCGGCGCAGGCTGACATTGATCGAGGTGAAGCCACCACCGACCGGCGTGGTCAGCGGGCTCTTCAGCGCGACCTTGTTGCGCGCGATCGATTCCAGGGTCACCGCCGGCATCAGATCGCCGTGCTTCTCCAGGGCCACCAGGCCGGCGTCGGCGTCTTCGTACTCCAGGCCAGTGTTGAGCTGGTCGAGCACGAACAGGGTGGCGTCCATGATTTCCGGGCCAATGCCGTCGCCGCGGATGACCGTAATTTTCTGCGTCATTGATCGATGTTCCGAACAGGGGGAAAAACGCCGTCCGGACGTGCCCGGAAACGCCGGCGCAAAGGAAGTTTCATCCGCAATTATGCCTTAGCCGGGGCCGAGGCCCCAAATAGACCATGGTCCCAGTCCCCGGCTCAGGCAGAATTGCCCGCGCGCCCTTGAACGACAAGGGGGCTCCTGGGCTGCTGGATCGCGGGGAAGGCCCGGCGCATGCGCGGTAGTGCCGGCCGCTGGCCGGCAACCTCTGCCGATTTGGGTCCACCGGGTGCCGGCCAGCGGCCGGCACTACCAGAGAGCCCGGTTCGCGGTAGCGGCCGGGCTCAGTGCTCGTGCGCTGCCGGGGCGGCGGCGCCACCTTCGAGCTGGTCGAGGAAGTCCACCGCGCGGCGCAGGTGCGGGATCACGATCGAGCCGCCGACCACCAGGCCTACCGAGAAGGTCTCGAAGAACTCCTCACGGGTGACGCCGGCGTCCTTGCACTGGGCCACGTGGTAGCTGATGCAGTCGTCGCAGCGCAGCACCATCGAGGCGACCAGGCCCAGCAGTTCCTTGGTCTTCACGTCCAGCGCGCCGGCCTGGTAGGTCTGCGTATCCAGCGCGAAGAAGCGGCGCACCACCTGGTTCGGCTCGCCCAGGATGCGTTCATTCATGCGCTTGCGGAAGTCGGTGAACTCGGCGATCCGGTCCTTGCTGCCGTCGTCGGCGGCGCTCATGCCTGGCCCTGCCCGGCCAGCAGCGGCTCGAGCTTGCCTTCACGATGCAGGGCCATCATGTCGTCGTACCCGCCCACGTGGACGTCGCCCACGAAGATCTGCGGGACGCTGGTACGGCGGGTCTTGGCCATCATCTTCTCGCGCTCGACCGGGTCCAGGTCGATGCGGACCTCGGTCCATTGCTGGCCCTTGCTCTTGAGGAAGTTCTTGGCGGCCACGCAGTACGGGCAGACGGCGGTGGAATAGATGGTGATGGCGGGGGTAGCGCCGGCGGACTGGGCTGTCACGGGAAACTCCACGATGGATCGACGGTCCATATATGGTACCGGTGCGCTGGAATTTCCACGCCACGCCCGCAACACTGTGGATTGATTAACGAATGGTTGCCCCCTGCCCTGCCACGCTGGGCAGACCCTGCCCGAGGACCGACCGCTTGCGACCCCTGCTGCTCACCGCTGCCCTCACCCTGGCCCTGGCCGCCCCGCTGGCGCAGGCCCAGGAGAAGCTGCCGGACATCGGCTCCTCGGCGGGCGAACTGCTGACCCCGGCCCGGCAGGCCGAGTACGGCGCGATGATGCTGCGCGAGCTGCGCAACTATGGCTACCTGCTGGACGATCCCCTGGTCAACGACTGGCTGCAGACCATGGGTACCCGCCTTGGCTCCAACAGCGACCAGCCGCGCCAGCCCTACACGTTCTTCGTGATGAAGGACCGCCAGATCAATGCCTTCGCCACCCTCGGCGGCTATATCGGCGTCAATGCCGGCCTGGTATTGACCGCCGAGCGCGAAGACGAGGTGGCGGCGGTGCTGTCCCACGAAATCGCCCACGTCACCCAGCAGCACGTGCTGCGCGGGGTTGAGCGCGCCCAGCGCGACCAGATCCCGATCCTGCTGGGCATGCTGGCGGCAGTGGTTGCCGCCCAGGCCAGCAACAGTTCGTCCTCGGGCAACGCGACCATGGCCGCGATCAGCTCGGGCATGGGCCTGATGCAGCAACGGCAGATCGACTACACCCGCTCAAACGAATCGGAGGCCGACCGGCTGGGCATCCGCACGCTGTCGCGCAGCGGCTACGACGTGGATGCGATGGCCGGCTTCTTCGAGCGCATGTCCTCGGCGATGCGCGGCAACGATGGCGGCTACAGCGTTCCGGACTTCCTGCGCACCCACCCGGTCAACACCACCCGCATCAGCGAGGCCAAGGCCCGCGCCGAACAGATGAAGAAGGACACGGTGCTGCTGACCACGCGCACGCCCAGCGGCGAGCGCAAGGAACGGGTGGATCCGGCCGACCCGACCCTGGGCGATCCGCTGCTGCGCGGCATCAACCCGCTGCTGCCCGGCAGCGTGCTGCGAGTTCCGATCGGCCAGCTCAGCCGCGGAGCCAGTGGCGATTTCAACTGGGCCCGTGAGCGCCTGCGCGTGCTCAGCGCCGACAGCCCGGCCGACCTGCAACGCGAGTACACCGATCTTGCGCGGAGGCAGAAGGACGGTCTGGATGACGCCCAGCGCTATGGCCAGGCGCTGGCCGCGATGCGCGGCGGCCGCAGCGGTGCCAGCGAGGCCCGGCAGACCCTC
Source organism: Stenotrophomonas sp. GW821-FHT02D01 (assembly GCF_059421765.1). Classification (NCBI taxonomy): domain Bacteria; kingdom Pseudomonadati; phylum Pseudomonadota; class Gammaproteobacteria; order Lysobacterales; family Lysobacteraceae; genus Stenotrophomonas; species Stenotrophomonas sp. GW821-FHT02D01. Next base: position 319,773 of record NZ_JBWKVP010000001.1, on the reverse strand, counting down.
ACCGACCTGCTGAAGACCCACCCGGACAGCCTGTGGGTCGCCCTGGCACTGGCCGAAGCGGAGTCGCGCACCGGCCAATCCACCCAGGCCAATGCGCGCTTCGAGCAGCTGCTGCACGAACACCCCAACAGCCGGCCGGTGGCCCTGACCTATGCAGAGATCCTGAACGAGCAGGGCGGCCAGGCCGCGGGCCAGCGGGCGCAGGCAATGCTGCGCCCCCTGCTGTCGCAAAGCGGTAACGATCCGGTCTTCCAGCAGCGCTACGCCCGCGCCAGTGAACTGGCCGGTGACAGTGTCCGCGCCAGCGAGGCCTATGCCGAGGCGGCGTTCCTGGGCGGGCGCCCGGAACAGGCCCTGATGCAGCTGCAGGCACTCAAGCGCAACCCCGCGCTGGACTATGTCGGTCGGGCCCGGGTGGATGCGCGGATCGAGTCGATCACGCCTACCGTTCTCGAGCTGCGCCGGCAGGGCGTGCAGGACCCGGACTTGGACCGCCGCTGAGTGCGGCATGACCGGCAGATGGCAGCAATGCCAGATGCCGGCCAGGCAGTCACAAACATGTCATCAAACCGTAGTCTACTGGCACCACTCCAGTAACTGAGCCCTACGGTGCCCTCGTGCAGAAACGCATCCTGATCGTCGATGACGAGCCCGCGATCCGCGAAATGGTCGCCTTCGCCCTTCGCAAGGGCGATTACGAACCTGTCCACGCCGGTGACGCCCGCGAGGCCCAGACCGCCATCGCCGACCGCGTCCCCGACCTGATCCTGCTGGACTGGATGCTGCCCGGCACCAGCGGCCTGGACCTGGCCCGGCGCTGGCGCAAGGAAACCCTCACCCGCGAAGTGCCGATCATCATGCTGACCGCGCGCGGCGAAGAGAACGACCGCGTCGGCGGCCTCGAAGCCGGTGTCGACGACTACGTGGTCAAGCCGTTCTCGGCGCGCGAACTGCTGGCGCGTATCCGCGCGGTCATGCGCCGCGCCCGCGACGATGACGAGGACGGCAGCGTGGCGGTGGGTGCGATCCGCATCGACGGTGCCGCCCATCGCGTGTTCGCCAACGACCAGCCGGTGCCGATCGGCCCGACGGAGTACCGCCTGCTGCACTTCTTCATGACCCACCCCGAGCGCGTGTATACGCGCGCACAGTTGCTGGACCACGTGTGGGGCGGCAGCGTGTATGTGGAAGAACGCACCATCGACGTGCATATCCGCCGCCTGCGCAAGACGCTGGAACCGTTCAACGCCGAGAACATGGTGCAGACCGTGCGCGGCGCCGGTTACCGCTTCTCCACCGCAACCTGAGCCTCGTCGTGCCGGTGCCGTGCACCCCACGGTGCCGGCGTCGGCAACTCTGCTATAACTTCCGGTTCACCTGCGTGAACCGCCGCAACCCACGACGAGACCGCAATGCCCCGCCACATCCGCTCTGCCTGGTTGAAGACACTGGCCACCGTGGCCACCGTGTTGCTGTTGGCCGGTCTGGTCGGTTGGTTCACTGGCCACCTGTGGCTGTGCATCGCGCTGGCGGCACTGGCGACGCTGGTCTGGCACTACTGGCGGCTGCGCCGCGTGCTGCGCCGGCTGACCGCGCGCCAGCGCTGGGACACCGCCGCCGAGGGCACCGGCGTCTGGAACGAGCTGGACCGCCTGCTGTATCGCAACCAGGTCGAGATGCGCGTACGCAAGCGGCGACTGCTGGACATGCTGCGCAGCTATCGCGCTGCAGCGGCCGCGCTGCCCGATGCCGTGGTGGTGCTGGACCGCAACAGCCAGCGCGTGCAGTGGTTCAACGAAGCGGCCACGGCCCTGCTCGGCCTGCATCATCCGGGCGATCTGGGTGAGGCCTTGGTCGAACGCCTGCAGCCGATGCCGCTGGCGCACTGGCTGGCCGGTGGCCGCAATGCCGAACCGATCCTGGACGTGCCCTCGCCGGTCGATCCTGCGATCCGCCTGAACCTGCGCCTGATTCCCTATTCGTCCGACTACTGGCTGTTGATCGCCCGTGACGTCAGCAAGCTGCTGCGCCTGGAACAGGTGCGCCGCGACTTCGTGGCCAACGTTTCACATGAGCTGCGCACGCCGCTCACCGTGGTCCACGGCTACCTGGACATGATGGACCCGGAGGATTTCCCGGGGACCGGACCGATGCTGGAGGAAATGCGCAAGCAGAGCCAGCGCATGGCTCAGCTGGTGGAGGACCTGCTGACCCTGTCGCGCCTCGAATCGCAGGAACACAGCGAGGCCGAGACGGTGGCCATGCAGCCCATGCTGGCCACCCTGCGCCGCGAAGCCGAAGCGCACAGCCAGGGCCGCCACCAGATCAGCATCGATGACCTGGCCGGCGTGGACCTGCAGGGCTCGACCAAGGAACTGCACAGCGCGTTCTCCAACCTGGTCACCAACGCGGTGCGCTACACCCCGGCCGGTGGCCGCATTGCGGTGGAGTTCCGCCGCGAGGGCGACGGCGTGGTGCTGGCGGTACGCGATACAGGCTACGGCATTCCGGCCACCCACCTGCCGCGCCTGACCGAACGCTTCTACCGCGTCTCCAGCAGCCGCTCGCGCGAAAGCGGCGGCACCGGCCTGGGCCTGTCGATCGTCAAGCACATCCTCGGTCTGCACCACGCACGCCTGGAAATCGACAGCGAGGTCGGCAAGGGCTCGGTGTTCGCCTGCCATTTCGATGCCGACCACGTGCGACCGCGTGAGTCCGCCCCCCTGACCTCCTTCGAAGAATGACGCCATGAGCAGCCTCGGATCCCTCCCCCTCCCCGTGAGCACGGACAGCGATCCGTTGCGCGACCCGGCGCTGTACATCAACCGCGAACTGTCGCAGCTGGATTTCAACTTCCGCGTGCTGGCGCAGGCGATGGACCCGCAGGTGCCGCTGCTGGAGCGCCTGCGCTTCATGTGCATCTCCTGCACGAACCTGGATGAATTCTTCGAGATCCGTGCCGCCGCGGTCCGTCATGCACAGGAGTTCGGCCTGCCGCCGGCACCGGACGGCATGAGCCCGCAGGCCATTCTCAATGCCATCCACGAGCGCGCCGCCGAGCTGGTGGACCAGCAGTACCGCTGCTGGAACCAGACGCTGCGCCCGGCGCTGATGGAGGCCGGCATCGGCGTGCTCGGCCGCAACTCCTGGACCCACCGCCAGAAGCGCTGGCTGCGTGCCTATTTCCGCAACGAGATCATGCCGGTGCTGTCGCCGCTGGGCCTGGATCCGGTTCATCCGTTCCCGAAGATCCTCAACAAGTCGCTGAACATCGTGGTGGTGCTGAAGGGCACCGATGCGTTCGGCCGCAGCGGCCACCTGGCCATCGTGCGCGCACCGCGTTCGCTGCCGCGGATCATCCAGCTGCCGGAAAAACTCGGCGGCCCGCAGAATTTCGTGTTCCTGTCCTCGGTGCTGTCCACCTTCGTGGACGAGTTGTTCCCGGGGCTGGAAGTGCTGGGCGCCTATCAGTTCCGCGTCACCCGCAACTCCGAGCTGGTGGTGGATGAAGAGGAAGTGGAAAACCTGGCGCTGGCCCTGCGCGATGAGCTGGTGGACCGCGGCTACCGGCCTGCAGTGCGGCTGGAGATCGCCCACGACATGCCGCGCGACATCGTACGCACCCTGCTGCAGAACTTCGGCCTGACCGAGAACGCGGTGTACCGCATCGACGGACCGGTCAACCTCAACCGCATCATCCAGCTGTACGACCTGATCGCCCAGCCGGACCTGAAGTATCCACCGATGACCCCGCGCACCCTGCGCGACAGCGACGGCATCTTCGAGACCGTGGCCCGCCAGGACCTGCTGCTGCACCACCCCTTCGACGCGTTCGCGGCGGTGCTGGACCTGATCCGTCAGGCCGCGCTCGATCCGAACGTGCTGGCGATCAAGCAGACCCTGTACCGCACCGGCAAGGATTCATTGATCGTCGATGCACTGATCCAGGCGGCGCGCGCCGGCAAGGACGTGACCGTGGTGGTCGAGCTGCGCGCGCGCTTCGATGAAGAAGCCAACCTGGGCCTGGCCGATCGGCTGCAGGAAGCCGGCGTGCAGGTGGTGTACGGCGTGGTCGGCTACAAGACTCACGCCAAGATGCTGCTGATCGTGCGCCGCGAAGGCCGCAAGCTGCGCCGCTACGTGCACCTTGGCACCGGCAACTACCACAGCGGTACCGCGCGCGCGTATACCGACCTGAGCCTGATCACCGCCGATGCGGACATCGGCAACGACGTGCACCTGCTGTTCCAGCAGCTGTCCGGGCTGGCATCGAAGATGAAGCTCAAGCGCCTGCTGCAGTCGCCCTTCACCCTGCACACCGGGATCCTGGCGAGGATCGAGCGCGAGACGCGCATCGCAGCGGCCGGGCGACCGGCGCGGATCATCGCCAAGATGAACGCCCTCAACGAAGCGCAGGTGATCCGTGCGCTGTACGCCGCCTCGCAGGCGGGTGTGCAGATCGACCTGATCATCCGTGGCGCCTGCACCTTGCGTCCGGGCGTACCGGGCGTGTCGGACAACATCCGCGTGCGCTCGATCGTCGGCCGTTTCCTGGAACACAGCCGGGTCTACTGGTTTGGCAACGACGGCGCACCGGAGCTGTACTGCGCCAGCGCCGACTGGCTGGAACGCAACCTGCTGCGCCGGGTGGAAACCTGCTTCCCGATCCTCGACCCGGCGCTGGCCAAGCGGGTGTACCGCGAGGTGCTGCAGAACTACCTGGACGACAACCTCAACGCCTGGGAGCTGGATGCCGAAGGCATCTACCACAAGCGCGCACCGGCCCACGACGAAGCCCCGCATTCGGCGCAGATGGCGTTGATGCAGGGCCTCTGACCCGGTAGGTGACCTGGTAGGTGCCAACCTTGGTTGGCACGTTTGGATTCGTCCACGCATGGCGTGGATCTACCGTGTCGACCAAGGTCGACACCCACCAACAGCAGGCAAGGTCGACACCCTCCAATAGCAGCGTGGACCCGTCGAAGGCAGGGTGGGTCCGGTTGCGGGGGTGTCCGCGGCATGGATGCCGCGGCCAAGCCCCCAGGGGTGAGGGCGCTTTGCTTGCGAAGCACTGCTTCGCAAGCGCCCGAACGCACAGCCGCCAGCGGCTGGGCCGGACCGCGGAGCGGGGTTCACGGCGTCCCCCGCAACCTGACTCACCCCGCCCTCCCACGGATACCCCGCTTTTGACGTTGACGTTGATTCAGCGGGTGCAGGGCGCAGCCCTGCCGCACTCCCCCTCCAAATTGTGAAGGCCACGCGGTGACGAGTTCACCGCCCCTTCGGCTAACATTCGCCCATGCCGCATACCACCACGACTCCGCCCGCATTGCAGGATGGCGACCTGCTGGCCGCCATCGACCTTGGCTCCAATAGTTTCCACATGGTCATCGCGCGTTACACACTTGGCCAGCTGCGGGTGATCGACCGCCTGCGCGAAACCGTGCGCATGGCCGACGGCCTGGACGGCAAGGGTGGACTCTCCGCCGCAGCGCGACAGCGCGCGTTGGAGTGCCTGGCCCGCTTCGGCCAGCGCATCCGCAACGTTCCGCCGCATCGCGTGCGTGCACTGGCCACCAATACCGTGCGCCAGCTGCGTTCGCCGCAGGCCTTCCTGATGCCGGCCGAAACCGCGCTAGGGCACGCCATCGAAGTGGTCAGTGGCCGCGAAGAGGCGCGCCTGATCTATCTGGGCGTGGCCCATGCGCAGCCACCCAAGCCCGACCAGCACCGCTTGGTGATCGATATCGGCGGCGGCTCGACCGAGTTCATCATCGGCAAGGGCATGCAGACCCTGGAGCGCGAAAGCCTGCAGGCCGGTTGCATCGCCAGCACCCGTCGCTTTTTCCCGGGCGGCAAACTCAGCAAGAAGCGCTGGAAGGATGCACTGGCCGAGATCGGCCGGGAGTTCCAGCCCTTCGCCAGCAAGTACCGCGCGCTGGGCTGGCAGGAAGCCCTTGGCTCGTCCGGTACCCACAAGGCCATCAGCGAGATCTGCGCGACGATGAAGCTGAGCAAGGGCGCGATCACCGCCGAGGCGTTGCCCCAGCTCCGCGATGAGCTGCTGAAGGCCAAGAAGATCGACGACATCGTGCTGCCTGGCCTGTCCAGCGATCGCCGCCCGATCATCGCCGGCGGCATCCTGGTGCTGGAAGCCGCCTTCCAGGCGCTGGGCCTGCAGAAGCTGCTGGTCAGCAAGGCTGCGATGCGCGAGGGCATCCTCTATGACATTCTCGGCCGTGCCGGCGACAACGACCCGCGCGATGAATCGGTGGCCGCCCTCACCCATCGCTATGGCATCGACACGGTGCAGGCCGGCCGCGTGCAGGACACCGCACTGTCGTTGCTGGAGCAGGTGCAGGAGCGCTGGAAGCTGGATGCCGATGACGCACGCATGCTTGGCTGGGCCGCACGCCTGCATGAGCTGGGGCTGATGATCGCCCACAGCGGTTACCACGTGCATGGCAGCTACGTGCTGGAAAACTCAGATATCGCCGGCTTCTCGCGGCAGGAACAGCAGATGCTGGCGACGCTGGTGCGCAATCACCGCCGCGGCATCAGCAAGACCGCCTTCGATGCCATTCCCGAACGCCTGCTGCTGACGGCACGTCGCCTGGTTGCCCTGTTGCGCCTGGCGGTACTGCTCAACCGAGCGCATGAAGACGCACCGCTGCCGGCGCTGGAACTGACCGCCGACGACAACCGGCTGTCGCTGATCGTGCCGCAGGCCTTCATCGATGCGCGCCCGCTGCTGCGTGCCGACCTGATCGGCGAGACCGAGGGCATCGCTGGACTCGGCATCCAGTTCCGTCCGTTCGTGGTTTGAGCAGGGCGACGGGACGCCCTCCGATCGCCGGCCGGCGCCCGATTACATTTCGTTACAGTTCGCGCAATCGACCGCCAATTCCTGCTGCAATGCAGCAGTTGGCGGGGACGGTGTGCGCCTCGTCCTGACGTAAACCCCTGCTTTTGTTCACGTTTGGTGAAAGCGCGTGATGCGTAACGACACAAACCGACACGCGCTCTTTACAGAGCATTAACCAACGAGACTACTATCGGGTTATCGGCTCGGTCTTGGACCTGCCGATTCCTTCGACGCCCGTTTTGGCGTCCTTTGCACGACCCGAGAGAGAGAGCTCGTCATGACTTCACGCACCACCGCACTGGGGCAGGCCATCCGCTACGCCCTGGCAACCACCGCGACGCTGGCTGCGCTGCCGGCGTTCGCCCAGAGCAGCAGCACCGCTTCGCCGACCAACCTGGACCGCATCGAGATCACCGGTTCGCGTATCCGCCAGGTGGACGTTGAAACGGCGCAGCCGGTGCTGGCCCTGAGCCGTACCGATATCGAACGCCAGGGCTTCAGCTCCGTTGCCGACATCCTGCAGAACGTGACCGCGATGGGCAGTCCGGCGATCAGCCGCGCAAACGCGCTGAGCTCGGGCGAAAACACCGGCGGCACCTACATCGACATGCGCAACCTGGGCGCGCAGCGCACCCTGGTGCTGGTCAACGGCAAGCGCCTGGGCATCAGCACCTCAGGCCTGCAGGACGTGTCCTCGCTGCCGGTGTCCGCGGTGGAGCGTATCGAAGTGCTGAAGGATGGCGCTTCGGCCATCTACGGTTCCGATGCGATGGCCGGCGTGGTCAACATCATCACCCGTTCCAACGTCAACGGCGTGACCGCCAACGTCTACCACGGCCAGTACAGCGAAGGCGACGGCGCGCGCGACCGCTTCGACGTGGTGGGTGGCTGGAGCAACGACCGTGTGTCGCTGACGCTGGCGCTGGAGCACTCCGAAGAAAAGAGCGTGTGGGCCCGTGACCGCTGGTTCAGCAAGTACGGTACCAGCGACCACAACCCCAATGACCCCTCCAACTGGACCACGCTGAGCCAGTACGGCCAGATCACCGGCCTGAAGGGTCGCCCGGGCTGCACCGATACCAGGCTGGGCTGCGGCTACTCGCTCAACCGCGGTGCCGACCCGACCAACCCGGCCAATTACCACCTGACCGATGCGACGCCGTTCACTGGTGACGTCAGCAATGCCAACGACCAGATGCACGTCATGTACCCGATCAAGCGTGATTCGGTGTACTTCGATGGCCGCTTCAAGCTGACCGACGACATCAACCTGCGCACGGAGTTCGGCTACAACAAGCGTTCTTCCGAGCGCCAGATCGCGGGCTACCCGACCCAGTCCAGCTCGGTGTCGATTCCCAATGATCCGAACGCCACTGGCCAGATGTCCAGGGACAGCTACTTCAACCCGTTCGGCAGCCAGCACGGTTACGCCAACCCGACCGCAGTGTCCTGGAACCGCCGCACCTGGGAAGTGCCGCGCGTGAGCACCAGCGAACTTAAGACCTATCGTGCGGTGGTGTCGCTGGATGGCGCCTTCGAGATCGGCCAGCGCTACTTCGACTGGGACGTGGGCTACCAGTACAACCGCAACGAGCTGACCGCCACCGCCACCGGCAACCTGCACAAGAAGCGCGTGCGTGATGCCGTGGGCCCGTCGTTCCTCGATCCGGCCACCGGCAAGGTAATGTGCGGCCGCCAGGGCGCGGTCATCGATGGCTGCAAGCCGTGGAACCCGCTGGTGCCGTTTGGCAAGAATGATCCGAACGGCCTGACCGGCAACGAAGAGCTGCTGTCCTGGCTGTTCCCGGCCGAAAAAACCACCGGCCGCACCACCACCAAGAATGCGTTCGCCAATCTGTCGGGCAGCATCATGACCCTGCCGGCCGGCGACCTGGGCTTTGCCTTCGGCGTCGAAAGCCGCAAGGAAGATGGCAAGTACACGCCTGACGCGCTGGCCCAGACCGGCGCCACCACCAACCTGGCTGCTGGCCCGACCGGTGGCAGCTACACGGTGAAGGAAGCGTACCTGGAGCTCAACGTGCCGATCCTGGCCGACCTGCCGGGTGCCAAGGAACTGAGCTTCAGCGCCGCCACGCGTTTCTCCGAGTACAACACCTTCGGCAACACCCTCAACAGCAAGTTCGGCTTCAAGTGGAAGCCGATCGACCAGCTGCTGGTCCGCGGCACCTGGGCCGAAGGTTTCCGCGCACCGACCATCAGTGACCTGTACGGTGGCGGTTCGGAAACCTTCGCGCAGTTCAGCGATCCCTGCGACACCGTGTTCGGCGCTTCCAAGAACAGTGCTGAAGTCCGCGGACGTTGCGCACGCGATATCGCAGATGCCGGCAACTTCCGTCAGCTGCGCCAGGGCAATACGCCGGTGACCACCGCGCAGGACGCAACGCCAACGCCGTTCGTGTCCGGTTCCAACCCGCAGCTGACCCCGGAAACCTCGACCAGCAAGACGCTGGGCCTGGTGTGGAGCCCGACCTTCGTCAGCAACCTCAACGTTGCTCTGGACTGGTGGAAGATCCGCATCGACAACACCATTGTCGATGACAGCCCGAACCAGATCCTCACCGACTGCTACGAGCAGGGCATCGAAGCGCGTTGCAGCCGCTTCACCCGTGATGCGGCCACCGGCATCGTCACTGGCCTGAAGTTCGGCAACCGTAACGCCGGTTTCGCCGAGACCGAAGGCTACGACCTCGACGTCAGCTACCGCGTGGATACCAGCTACGGCAAGCTGAGCGCTGGCTGGACCAGCACCTACGTCAGCAAGAACATTTACCGTTCGACCAACGATACCGGCGTGGTTCCCACCCCGATCAACGGCGTGGCCAACACCATCGGCACCAGCACCAGCCTGGCCTTCCGGGTGCGTTCGAACCTGGTGCTGGGTTGGGATATCGGTGACTTCGGCGTCAGCTGGACCGCGCGTTACTATTCCGGCGTGAAGGAGCGTTGCCTCAACGCCACCCGCTACGCCGATGAGTGCTCCGACCCGGGCTTCATGGCACCGTGGATCAAGGGTACCCGCGATTACAACCAGCGTGGCGCGGTCACCTTCCACGACGTGCAGTTCCGTTACAACCTGCCGTGGGATGCCACCGTGTCGGTTGGCGCCAACAACGTGTTCGGCAAGGAAGGCCCGGTGATGTACAGCAAGCCGAATTCGTCGTTCTCCTACTACGGTGGCTACGACATCGGTCGTTTCATGTACATGAAGTACCAGCAGCGCTTCTGATCCAGACGCTGACGTAAGACCACGACCACGGCCCTTCGGGGCCGTGGTTTTTTTGTGCCCGCGCAGATTGTCGCCATCTACATCGCTCTTGACGCTTCCAATCCCGCACCCGTGCACGGGCACACCTTCAGCCAGAACAAAAGTCACCTGGCAATCGATTGATTCGATTCCGCTTTGTACAAAAGCGTCATCGCCGATCCGGGCGTTCTCGTCGCGTTCCTCTACTCCTCTCTGCAGGCCTTCACTAGGTTTGAACGTCCACCGCCCGCGGTGGAACTGGCGCTGCCCTGCTTGGCCGCGCACCGATGAATTGGAAGAGAGAGAGGCCCATGACCATCCGTATTCCCGAACTTGGGTTGGCGATCCGTCGCGCGCTGACGATGACCGCAACCACTGCATTGGCTGTTCCTGCGCTCGCCCAGCAGGCTCCGGAAGCCACCACGCTGGACCGCATCGAGATCACCGGCTCACGCATCCGTCAGGTCGACCTGGAAACCGCGCAACCGGTGCTGACCATCAGCCGTGCAGACATCGAGCGACAGGGCTTCAACTCGGTTGCCGACATCCTGCAGAACCTGACCGCAATGGGTAGCCCTGCCTTCAGCCGCGCGAGCCCGCTCAGTGCCGGCGAGGCCTCCGGTGGCAGCTATGTGGACATGCGCGGCCTCGGCCCGCAGCGCACGCTGGTGCTGGTCAATGGCAAGCGCCTGGGCATGACCACCTCTGGTTATCAGGACATCTCCAGCATTCCTGCCGCTGCCGTGGAGCGCATGGAAGTACTGAAGGACGGCGCATCGGCCATCTACGGTTCCGACGCGATGGCCGGCGTGGTCAACATCATCACCCGTCGCAACGTCGAGGGCGTGACCGCCAGCGTCTACCACGGCCAGTTCAGCGAAGGCGACGGGGCCCGCACCCAGTACGACGTGGTTGCAGGCTGGTCGAATGAACGCGCCTCGATCAGCCTCGCCGCCGAGCATGTCGAAGAAAAGGGCGTGTGGGCGAAGGACCGAGGGTTCAGCGCCCATACCTATACCGATCGTCATCCGGACGATGGCTGGACCACGGTGGGCCAGTGGGGACGCATCACCGGCTTCAAGGGCCCGGGCTGCAGCAACAGCCGTGGCTGCAGCTATTCGCTCGACCGTGGCAGCCAGCCGGGAGGCCCGGACAGCTTCCATCTCAGCGACAACACGCCGTTCACCGGTGATGTCAGCAACGGCAACGAGCAGATGCACCTGCAGACACCGATCAAGCGCGACTCGATCTTCGTTGACGCACGCGTGGATCTGAACGACCAGGTCCGCTTCAACACCCAGCTGGCTTACAACCAACGCACCACGAGGCGTCAGGTCGCCGGCTATCCGTTCCAGTCCGGCGCAGCCGGCATCACGCCGATGTCTGTCGACAGCTGGTTCAATCCGTTCGGCAGCCATCACGGCTACGAAACGCCCAGCGACGTGCACTGGAACCGCCGTACCTGGGAGATTCCGCGGGTCAGTACCAGCGAACTGACCACCTGGCAGGGCGTGGCGGCGTTCGAGGGCAGCTTCGCGTTCGGCGGTCGCGATTTCGATTGGGAAGCCGGCTACCAGTACAACCGCAGCGAACTGACCCAACGCGCCACCGGCAACCTGCACAAGCAACGCGTCGCCGATGCCACCGGGCCGTCCTTCTACAATCCGGCAACCGGCAAGGTTGAGTGCGGCACACCGGATGCGCCGATCACCGGTTGCAGACCCTGGAACCCGCTGGTGCCCCATGGCCAGGATGATCCCTATGGCCTGACCGGCAACCCGGAACTGCAGGACTGGTTGTTCCCTGAGGAGCTCACCCGCGGCCGTACCACTACCCGCAACCTGTTCGCCAACCTCAGCGGCAGTCTCGCCACCCTGCCTGCAGGTGAGCTGGGCTTCGCAGTGGGGGCGGAGAGCCGCCGCGAGGATGGCCGCTTCGTCCCCGATGCGCTGGCACAGACCGGTGCCACCACCAACCTGGCCGCAGGCCCCACCGGCGGTGGCTACCGTGTAGACGAGGCTTACCTGGAGCTGAGCGTGCCGGTGCTTCGCGACCTTGCCGGTGCGCGTGAGCTGAGCCTGAGCGCCGCTACCCGATACTCGGACTACACCACCTTCGGCGGCACCCTCAACAGCAAGTTCGGGTTCACCTGGAAGCCGATCGACCAGCTGCTGGTCCGTGGCACGTGGGCACAGGGCTTCCGCGCACCGACCATTTCCAATCTGTATGGCGGTGGTTCTGAAACCTTCACCACCGGCTTCCGCGATCCCTGCGACACCGTCTACGGTGCTGCGGCGAGCAGTCCGGAAGTGCGTGTACGCTGCGCCGCCGACATCGCCAATGCGGACAGCTACCGACAGCTCGGCCAAGGCAACGAGCCGATCACCGGCAGCAGTGGACAGACACCCCTTCCCTTCACCAACGGCTCCAATCCGGATCTGGAACCGGAGACCTCGACCAGCCGCACACTGGGACTGGTCTGGAGCCCAACCTTTGCCGAAGGACTTCACATCGCACTGGACTGGTGGAAGATCCGCATCGAGAACACCATCGTTTCCGATCATCCCAATGACATCCTCCGCGACTGCTACGAGTTGGGCATCGCCGAGCGCTGCGGCAGCTTCACCCGTGACCCGGAACTGGGCATTGTCAACAAGCTCAACTATGGCAGCCGCAACAGTGGCTTCCGCCAGGCAGAAGGCTATGACCTGGAGATCGGCCACAAGGTCGAAACCCGCTGGGGCACGCTGCGCGCCGATTGGAAGACCACCTATGTGGTTGCCGCCGAGGAACGGACCACCAACGAGGCGGATGTGCCGCCGATTCCCAGCAATGGCATCGCCACCAACGATGGCATTGGTTTCCGGGTCCGCTCCAACGCGTCACTGGGCTGGGAGCAGGGCAACGTCGGCCTCACCTGGAGCCTGCGTTACTTCTCCGCAGTCAAGGAACGCTGCCTGGACGCAAAGGACCATCCAGACGAATGTTCCCATCCGGACCAGCGCGCGCCCTGGTACAGCGGCAGCCGCGATTACAACCGACGCGGTTCGGTCGCGTTCCATGATGTACAGGCGCGCTACAACCTGCCGTGGAGCGCCACCGTTTCGATCGGCGCCAACAACGTGTTCGCTCGCCAGGGCCCGATCCTGTACAGCCAGCCAAGTTCCAACTTCTCCCACTACAGCGGCTTTGACATCGGTCGCTTCGTCTACATGAAGTACCAGCAGCGCTTCTGATCCACGCGTTGGCGCAACACCACGACCACGGCCCTTCGGGGCCGTGGTTTGTTTGTGCTCCTGAACTGCGCAGGCACCGTCTTGCTCGACCGTCATCGCGTTGTCGCAAAGCGGTCATGTCGGCTACATCGCCAGGCCCGAGCATGCGTAAAACCGGAGGCCCGCCATGCGCTATGCCATCGTCACCGAAACCTACCCGCCGGAGATCAACGGCGTCGCACTGACCGTGCAGGGCCTGGAGCAGGGATTGCGCGCCGCCGGCCATGAGGTCGACCTGATCCGTCCACGACAGGCCAGCGAAGCGCTGGAGGCGGCACCGGGCACGCTGCTGGTACCGGGCGCGGCCTTGCCGCGCTACCCCGGCCTGCGCTTCGGCCTGCCGGCACCGATCCGGCTGGGCCGGCACTGGCGGCAGCAGCGCCCCGATGCGGTCTACGTGGCGACCGAAGGTCCGCTGGGCTGGTCGGCACTGCGCACCACTCGCCGCCTCGGCATTCCGGTGGCTACCGGATTCCACACCCGCTTCGACGAATACCTGCCCGACTATGGCGTGGCGTGGCTGCAGTCGGCGGCAATGCGCTGGATGCGCCGCTTCCACAACCAGGCCGACGCGACCCTGGTGCCCACCCGCGAACTGCAGGAATTCCTGACCGACCAGGGCTTCGAGCGCGTGCGCCTGCTCGCCCGTGCGGTCGACAGCCAGCAGTTCGACCCGTCACGCCGCGACCCGGCGCTGCGCGAGGAATGGGGTATCGATGGCACGGGCCTGGCGGCGATCTACGTTGGCCGCATCGCCGCCGAAAAGAACCTCGGCCTGGCGGTGAAGGCCTTCCGCAAGCTGCAGCAGGTGCGCCCGAAAGCGCGTTTCATCTGGGTCGGCGATGGCCCGGCGCGCGAGAAACTGGCGCATGAGAATCCCGATTTCATCTTCTGCGGCATCCAGCGCGGCGATGCTCTGGCCCGACACTTCGCCAGTGGCGATCTGTTCCTGTTCCCCAGCCGCAGCGAGACCTTCGGCAACGTGACCCTGGAAAGCATGGCAAGCGGCCTGGCCACGGTCGCTTTCGACTACGGCGCAGCCCGCGAATACCTGCGCAACGGCGAGAACGGTGCCGCAGTGGATGACGACGAGCAGTTCGTGCAGGCAGCGGTGCAACTGGCTGTCGATGATGCCCAGCGCCGCGGGTTGGGTGGCAACGCGGCACGGGCGATGAAGCGGCTGCACCCGCAGCAGGTGGTGGCGGAGTTTGAAAACCTGTTGGCGGAACTGGCCAGCGCGCGGAGGAGCGGACATGCGCACCACGCCGCTTGAGCTGCTGGCCGGTCGCGAAGCTCGCTTGTGTCGCCGTGCCAACCACTACTGCCGACGTCGCCGCGTGCGCCGCGTCTTCTCGATCATCAGCCGGCTCGGCGATGGCGTGTTCTGGTACATGTTGATGGGCGCGCTGGTGCTCATCGATGGCTTCGACGGCCTGCGCGCATCAGTGCACATGGCCGCCACCGGCCTGGCCGCGCTGCTGCTGTACAAGGGACTGAAACGCTGGACCCGGCGGCCACGGCCGTACGCGGCCGACCTGCGTATCCGTGCCTGGGTGGCGCCGCTGGATGAGTTCAGTTTCCCGTCCGGCCATACCCTGCACGCGGTGTCGTTCACCATCGTCGCGCTGGCCTACTACCCTTGGCTGGCGCCGCTGCTGGTGCCGTTCACCTTCGGCGTGGGCCTGTCGCGCGTAGTGCTGGGCCTGCACTACCCAAGCGACGTTCTGGCTGCCACCGGCATCGCTGCACTGCTGGCCTCGGCCAGCCTGGCCTGGCTGCCGTTGCCGGTGTGATGCCCTAGAATGTCCGCATGACCACGCTGTTCATTTCCGATCTGCATCTGGACCCCAGCCGTCCGGCCATCACCGACCTGTTCCTGCGCTTCCTGCGCGAGGAAGCGCCTGGCGCCGATGCGCTGTACATCCTCGGCGATCTGTTCGAAGCCTGGATCGGCGATGACACCCCCTCGGCCGCAGCCGACGCGGTGGCCGATGCGCTGAAGGTACTGTCCGACAGCGGCGTGCCGGTCTTCTTCATCCGCGGCAACCGTGACTTCCTGCTGGGCGAAGACTATGCCCGCCGCGCAGGCCTGCGCATCCTGCCGGACCCGTGCATGATCGAGCTGTACGGCCGCCCGGTGCTGCTGCAGCACGGTGACCTGCTGTGCACCGATGACATCCCCTACCAGCAGTTCCGTGCCCAGACCCGCGACCCGGTCTTCCAGGCGCAGTTCCTGTCGCAGCCGCTGGAAGCGCGTATCGCCTTCGCGCAGAAGGCGCGTGATGCCAGCCAGGCGCGCCAGTCGGAAATGAAGCAGGGCGACCGTGCGCAGTTCGAAACTGTCACCGACGTGGCCCCGGCCGAAGTGGAAGCCACTTACGTGCGCCACGGCGTGGACACGATGATCCATGGACACACCCATCGCCCGGCGATCCACACCCTGCAGGCCGGCGGACGCAGCTGCACCCGCATCGTGCTGGGCGACTGGTACGAACAGGGTTCGGTGCTGCGCGTGGATGTCAACGGCTGGACCCTGGATACGCTCAGCCGCGCATGATGGATCGCAGGATGCCAACCAAGGGCGGCATCTACCAGAGCAGGTGCACGCGCCCTGGTAGACGCCGACCCTGGTCGGCGCCTGGACTCAGCGGAAGGCCGCGATGGTGGCCTTGGTATTGACCAGCACGCGCTGGTTGTCGGCACTGCTGGCGATGCCCATCGGAACGCCGTTGTAGCTGATGTTCGGATTGGACCAGTAGTTCAGCCGCGGGCAGCCGGCCGAGCAGTCATAGGCCATGATCGTACGCCAGCGCGATCCGCTGGCCGGCTCATAGCGATAGCCATGGCCATAGGCATACGGTGACGTGCTCGGATCACTGGCGATGTCGTGCCGTGCGCTCTGCAGGTGGCCGATTTCATGGGCGAACGAGTAGTAGCCGGTGGCGCAATCCCAGTACACCGCGGCAAACGCGGTCGATG
The DNA here is from genome assembly GCF_059421765.1 of Stenotrophomonas sp. GW821-FHT02D01. Classification (NCBI taxonomy): domain Bacteria; kingdom Pseudomonadati; phylum Pseudomonadota; class Gammaproteobacteria; order Lysobacterales; family Lysobacteraceae; genus Stenotrophomonas; species Stenotrophomonas sp. GW821-FHT02D01. Next base: position 303,389 of record NZ_JBWKVP010000001.1, on the reverse strand, counting down.
CGGTGGAACCGATGCCCGAGGCCAGTCCGCAATAGCTGGTGTTGTTGATCAGCAGTACGCCGACATCGGCGGCGGTGTTGTTGCGGCTGGTGTGGATGCTGTCCATGTAGCCGTCGCTGGTGCCACGGAAGCGCGACAGGTCGGTGGTGAAATTGCCGGACTCGGTGTAGTTGGTGGTCTCATAACCGGCCAGCTGCAGGGTGAGGCCTACGTTGCTGTTGGTATACCCCTGGTTGGATTCGGCAACCGCCAACTGCACCAGCGACTGCATGTTGCCACCATAGGCGGTCACTGCAGCGTTGGTTGCCACCACCAGCACGCGGATGGTCGCCGGGCTGCCTGACGAGGCCTGCGCAGTGCCGAGGCGATCATTGGCAGGCATGGCGATCTTCGGCAACTGGTTGTAGTCGGCCGGATGATCGGCCGGCATCCGCGATTCATCCACCTCGACCAGCACGTGGCGATTGCCCAGCGGACGCAGACGATAGAGTTTGCCGTCTTTGCGGATCGAGCCGGTGAGGGTATTGCCCGAGCGCACCAGGATCAGCGAATTGCCCGGATCGTCCTGGCCATTGGACGTAGCCGCCTGCAGGCGATCGGACGGCGCGCGCAACTGGCCGTACCAGATGCTGCCACCATCGGGCAGCGCCTCGACCTTGCTGCGAACGGCCTGCACCTTCTGCCCGAGCAGCTCGAATTCCAGCTGCGGCTGCGCGGTGGCGGCAGCATCGACACGCACTTCCTGTACGGCGGCGGTGGACGGGGTGGCCAGCAATCGCCCCAGTGCCGGCTCGCTGGTGGCCGATGCACGGCTGAGAACGGTGACCGGCTCGAACAGCGGCGCCGCATGGGCGGCCGCCGCTACCGACAATCCCAACAACAGACCACCTGTCGCTTTACCTATCGATCTGGACATCATCTTGTCGCTCCTTGAAGTGAAGTGGACAGCGTTGATGCAGCACGACCCGGGGTGCCGGGTCCGGCCATCAGGCCTGCGCAGGGCGTGTGAATTCAATAGACGAGAGGAATGGAAATCGCGATCTGTGATCGACCGCATCTGCGTTCAGTCAGGTCAAAAGCGTCAGTACACTTCGCCAACACACGGCTTTCGCGCTACCGTGACGTGGCCACGACAGGGGATGCACATGGCGCCAGCGCAGCACAGCGGTGACACGACGGCTGATCCGGGCCTGCTGCGGATCGGCCTGTTCTTCGATGGCACCCGCAACAACGCACACAACCTGGCGCAGGGCCACCGGCAGGTGCCGCGACCGCGCCCCGCCCTGCTCCGCGCCGATGATGATTCGACCTACCAGAGTCGTTTGACCAGCAGCTATGACAACGGCGCCACCAACATCGCGCGCCTGCATCAGTTGTATCCGGACAGCCGGCGCACGCCCGGCAGTACACCTTCGCTGGCGATCTACGTGGAAGGCGTCGGCACCCGCGATGATGCCGAGGACGACCTGATCGGCCTGGCCTTCGGTATCGGCGCCAGTGGCGTGCAGGCGAAGGTGCAGCGTGCGTTGCAGGTGCTGCTGCCGGCGGCACTGTCGGCTCTTGCGACGCAGTGGCGCGCGCCCCTGCACAGCGTGCAGCTGGATCTGTTCGGCTACTCGCGCGGCGCGGCCTCCGCGCGTGATGTGGCCAATCATCTGCGCGGATGGGACGGCGCGCGCTGGCGGCAGCTGCTGCAGCAGGCGGGGCTTTCATGCAGCGCCGATTTCGCCCTGCCACGGCCGATATTGCGCTTCATCGGCCTGTTCGACACGGTGGTCGCCGTCAACGGCGGCCGCGCCGACGAACACCCCCGTATCGCCCTGCCCGCGGGCATCGCCGAGGCCGTGCTGCAGCTCAGTGCGCGCGACGAGCATCGCCAGCACTATGCGCTGACCACGGTGGCACCAGCACATCGCGAAATCGCACTACCCGGCGTGCACGCGAACATCGGTGGTGGCTACGACCAGGTGGAAGAAGGGCCCAAGCTGCTCAGCCGGCCGCGGCGGCAGCAGCTGCGCGGGCCCGGCGTGGAGGACTACCAGACACCGCCCCTGGCACTGCTGCAGGCGACCACCGCGTACGCTGAAGCACAGGCCGACGCCGAACGCTGGCGGCAGCAGCTGGGATTGAACCCGAAGGAAGTGTGGGTCGATGTCTGGCACCAGTGGCAGCAGCAGCGACGCGCGGGCAGCCGCAGCGTGCTGATGTCGCCGGTGCTGTACGTCACCGCTGCGGTGGTGCTGCACCGGCGCATCGATTGGCGCTACCAGCTGGTGGCGCTGCAGGTGATGCAGAAGCACGCCAACGATGCCGGCGTGACCTGGACTACCGACGCGGCCAAGGTGGCGGGTTGGGAACTGCCCAGCGCGCTGCAGCCGATCGCGCGCCGCCTGATTGCCGGCCAGCCGTTGACCCCGACGCAGGAAGCGTTGCTGCGCCGCCGTTACCTGATGCAGTCCGCACACTGGAATTTCGATGCGCTGGGCGATACCGCCCTGACCTACGCCGCCGACGCCGGTGTCAGCGAACTGCCGTATCGCCCCGGGCCGGGGCTGTTCTACATCAACCGGCCGACGGTGGATGGCAGACGCGTGGTGTTGCCGAACGCATGACAACCAAAAAGGGGACGGAGGGAATCAAGTCGTTTGTGGCACAAACGACTTGATTCCCTCCGTCCCCTCTTCTTTCAACCCGCCTGTTCGACCAGGTTGGCGAGCTCATCCGCATCGAACCCGGCCAGCAGGCGTGCCTCGATGTTGAACGGCCCATGCAGGTAGCCACCGGCATACTCGACCAGCAGTTCCTTGAAACGCGCTCGTGGCTCGACGCCGGCGCGCTCGCAGTACCAGCGGAACCAGCGCGAACCGGCAGCAACATGTGCAACCTCCTCGCGCAGGATCACGTCCAGCACGTCGGCGGTTTCGCCATCGCCGACGTTGCGCAGCTTGTCGATCATGCCCGGGGTCACGTCCAGCCCGCGCGCTTCCAGCACGCGCGGCACCAGCGCCATGCGCGCCAGGCCGTCGTGTGCGGTCTTCTCGCACATTTCCCACAGGCCGTTGTGCGCAGGGAAATCGGCGTACTCATGGCCGTGTGCCAGCAGGCGTTCACGCAGCAGCATGAAGTGGCGCGATTCGTCGTCGGCGCAGCTCACCCAGTCGGCATGGAACGCCGCCGGCAGACCGCGGAAGCGATACACCGCGTCCCAGGCCAGGTCGATCGCATTGAGCTCGATATGGGCAATGGCATGGATGAACGCCGCACGTCCTTCCACCCCGCCCAATCCACGCCGGGGCACTTCGCGTGGATGCACCATCACCAACCGCAGCGGCCGACCCGGCATGCGGATCGGGTCGGCTTCCGGCGCATCTGCCGGCACCTTCAAGCGGCCGGCGCGGAACGCGCTGGCGTAGGCCTGGGTCAGTGCAACCTTGCGCAGCGGATCGGCTTCGGCCAGGCACTGCTGCGCGGCGCGCAGCAGATTGCCGCCAACGTCAGGCACGTCGATCACCGCCTGGACCTCAGGCGCGGCGCTTGTGCTTGGCGTCGTCCGAACGCAGCTGCTGGATGCGCTCGAAGTAGCCCGGCTCGATGCCCGTCGGGTAATGGCCGTTGAAGCACGAGGAATCGAAGTTGCGCAGCGCCGGATTGCCTTCGCTCACCGCCGCTTCCATGTCTTCGATGTCCTGGTAGATCAGCCAGTCGCAGCCCAGGTGCGCTTCGATTTCCTCGATGCTGCGGTTGTGCGCGACCAGCTCTTCAGCAGCCGGCATGTCGATGCCGTAGATGTTGGGGTAACGCACCGGCGGCGCGGCGCTGGCCAGGTAGACCTTGCGTGCGCCGGCGTCACGCGCCATCTGCACGATCTGCTGGCTGGTGGTGCCGCGCACGATCGAGTCGTCCACCAGCAGCACCACGCGGTTGCGGAATTCCAGGTGGATCGGGTTGAGCTTGCGGCGCACCGACTTCACCCGTTCGCCCTGGCCCGGCATGATGAACGTGCGGCCGATGTAACGGTTCTTGATGAAGCCTTCGCGGTACTTCACCCCGAGTACGTTGGAGATCTCCAGCGCGGCATCGCGCGAGGTGTCCGGGATCGGGATGATGGTGTCGATGTCGTGGTCCGGGCGCAGGCGCAGGATCTTCTCGCCCAGCTTGATGCCCATGCGCATGCGCGCCTTGTGCACCGACACGTTGTCGATCATCGAATCGGGGCGTGCGAAATACACGTACTCGAAGATGCACGGGGTGTGTTCGGCCGGCTCGGCGCAGATTTCCGAGAACAACTCGCCGCGCGCGGTGATCACCAGTGCTTCGCCCGGCTGCACGTCACGCACGCGCTGGAAGCCCAGCACGTCCAGCGCGGCCGACTCGGAGGCAACGATGTATTCGTCACCCTCGGCATGACTGCGCTTGCCCAGCACCAGCGGGCGGATGCCATGCGGATCGCGGAAAGCGACCAGGCCCAGGCCCAGCACCACGCTGACCACCGCATAGCCGCCCTTGCAGCGGCGGTGCACGCCGGCAACCGCGCGGATGGCGGCTTCCGGGCTGAGCTGGCGCTGCTGTTCCAGTTCGTAGGCGAACACGTTCAACAGCACTTCGCTGTCCGAATCGGTATTGACGTTGCGGCGGTCCTGCTCGAACACCTGCTGGCGCAGGTCCTCGGTGTTGATCAGGTTGCCGTTGTGGGCCAGCGCGATGCCGTACGGCGAATTGACGTAGAACGGCTGTGCCTCGTCCATGCCTTCCGAACCGGCGGTCGGATAGCGCACATGGGCGATGCCGACGCTGCCTTCCAGGGTGGACATAGTGCGTGCATCGAACACATCGCGGACCAGGCCGGTGGCCTTCTGCACCCGCAGGCGGCTGCCGTTGACGGTGGCGATGCCCGCCGCGTCCTGGCCGCGATGCTGGAGGACGGTCAAGCCGTCATACAACTGCCCGGCGACGTTCTGGTTGCCGACGATTCCGACGATGCCACACATGATGCGAGGTCTCCGCTGGGCTGTGCCCAGTTACAAGGAAGGTGGCCGTACCTGGCCAGAGTTGTCGCCGCGTCTGCGGTCGACATTGGCCGGGTCGTCCGGCTCGATGCTGCCCGGTAGTGCTGGGGCGTCCGGGCGCACTTCGGCCGGATCGTATGCCTCGCCCTGTTCCGCCTTCGCAGGCCGCAGCCATCCGCTGCCCGCCACTATCTGACCGAGTACGCCATTATCGCCTGTCGCCCCCGGCTTGCCCACTCCGGCGCCGGCGCTCTTGCCCAGCTCCATCAACGCAGATGGGGACAGCGCGTCCATCGGCAAGGCCTTGGGCAGCAGGTCGGTGCCCGGCACCTGCCACTGCGGCAGCTTGCTGTTCATCCAGGCCACGGCCGGGTTCAGCACCGGGCGCAGCGCCGAGCCGCGCCAGGAGGGTTCGGCGGTAAGCGGGGTGAAGCCGGCCAGTAACAGCAGCACGGCCGCGATAAGGCCCCCACGCACGGCGCCGAGGACCCCGCCCAGCAGGCGGTCCAGACTGCCCAGCATGTTGCGGTGGACGATGGCCTTGATGACCATGCCGATCACGGCGACCACGACCATCACGCCGATGCCGACGCTGAGGTAGCCGCCGATGAAATGCTCGCCGCCGGGCGCAGCCGGTGCGGCCCACCAGCGTGCGGCGTCATTGCCGAAGGCGAAGGCCGCCCAGGCGGCAACCAGCCACGAAACGGTGCCGATGACGATGCCCACGAAGCCGCGCAGCAACCCAAGCAGGGTGGAGGCGGCGATCACGATCAGCAGCACCACGTCGATCATGGCGCCCCGCTCCTTCGGCGGCGCTGGCAACGGGGCTGCGTAAAGGTCATGGGTGCGGTCGCACCATGCCGGCCACGCCGACCTTGGCGGCGACCTGCGCCTTCAACTGTTCAGCATCGGCGCGGTTGGCGACCGGCCCGACACGGACACGGTGCAGGCTGCCCTTTTCGGTACGCACCTGCTCGACGAAGGCGCTGAAGCCTGCCGCGCGCACCTTGTCGCGCAGGGCGTTGGCATCGTTGGCCTGGCCGAATGCGCCGAGCTGTACGGCAAAACCCACTCCGCTGGCGGCCGGTGCGGCCGGCGTGCTCGGCGGCGTGGCCGGCTTGCTGGCGGTCGCTTCCGGCTTGGGCTCGGGCTTCGGTTCCGGCTTGGCCACCGGCTTGGCCGGCTCCGGCTTGGCGGCCGGCGGCGCTGCTGCGGTCGGCGTACTCGGCGGCAGGCTTTCACTGCGCACCGGGTTGCCGGTCGCCGACGGCGTGGCCGCCGCGACGGGAGTACTGGCGCTCGGCGCGGGCGGCGGCGTGCTTGCCACCGGCGCGCTGGTCGAGGGCTTCGCATCGAGCGTGATGACTTCTGCCTTCACGTCGGCACGTACCTTCACCGCCTGCAGCCGGGCCGCTTCGGCCTGGGCACGATCGGCATACGGCCCAACGCGCACGCGCCAGGCCGGGCGACCGTTGATCGATGCGGTCTCGATGAAGCCCGGAAGCTGCGAACGCTTGAGGTAGGCGATCACCGCATCGGCGTCGGCCTGGCTGCCGTAGGCGCCGAAGGTCACCGCGTAATTACCGGCGGCGACGGCTGGCGAGGTGTCCACGGTCGGCGGTGCCGCTGGGGCGGCGGCCTCCTCGACGGGGCGGGCCTGGCCACTCTGCAACCCGGTGGCGCCACCGGCCGGTGCGACCAGCGGCAGTTCACGGGTTTCAAATTGGCCATCGGCCGGCGCATCGGGCGCGGCGATCGGCACAGAAGCGACACCGCTGTCCGGGGCCGGGCCCTTGACGAGCATCGGCAGGAAGATGACGGCCAAGGCCACCAGGACGATGGCACCAATCAGACGCTGTTTCAGGGGCGTATCCACGTAGGGCAGGCGGCAGGCTGGACGTTGCGGTCGATTATACGGGTGCTGGACCGGGCGGCGTCGGTAATGGCTGAACGGCGGTCAGGCGTTGGCCTGCAACCATTGCAGCGCAGCGGCAGCAGTATGGAAGGAGCCGAACACCAGTACCCGGTCGCCGCGCTCGGCGCGGGCCAGCACCTGCGCCATCGCCTGTTCGACCGTGCCGGCCAGCGCCGCAGTAGCTGCCGCGGTAGCGGCCAGCCGTGCCTGCAGTTCCGCCGCACTCTGCCCACGCGCGCCATCCAGCCCAGCCAAGGTCCAGTCGCTCACCACCTCCTGCAAGGCCTGCACCACGCCCACCGCGTCCTTGTCCTGCAGCGCGGCGTACACCGCCAGGCTGCGCCCGGGGGATGCCTCGGCCTTCAGCGCGCGCGCCAGCTGGCCGGCCGCCTGTGGGTTGTGGCCGACATCGACGCGAACCTGCACGCCATCGCGCTCGAACGCCTGCAGGCGCCCGGCGATGCGCGCCGCTGCCACGCCTGCGGCCCATGCCGCGCGCGGCACCGGCCTGTCCAGCGCGCGCAGCGCCGCGATCGCCGCACCGGCGTTGGCCAGCTGGATCGGCCCGGCCAGCGTCGGCGTCGGCAGCTCCAGGCGGGTGCCGACATCGCGCCAGCGCCAACGCTGCGCGTCGATCGGTTCGTAGAAATAGTCGCTGCCGCCGCGGATCGCATTGGCACCCACCAGGTAGGCGCGCGCCAGCACGCTCGACGGCGGATCGGTCTCGCCCAGGATCACCGGCTTCCAGCCGCGGATGATGCCCGCCTTCTCGGCACCGATGGCCTCGCGGTCCTCGCCCAGCCATTCGGCGTGATCGATGTCCACGGTGGTGATCACCGCCACGTCGGCGTCGACGATGTTGACCGCATCCAGGCGGCCGCCGAGGCCCACTTCCAGCACGGCCAGATCAAGATCGGCATCGGCGAACAGCTGCAGCGCGGCCAGCGTTCCGTACTCGAAGTAGGTCAGCGTCACATCACCGCGCGCTGCCTCGACCGTGTTGAACGCGGCCACCAGTGCGGCGTCATCGACATCCTGGCCATCGATGCGCACGCGCTCGTTGTAGCGCAGCAGGTGCGGCGAGGTGTACGCGCCGACCTTCCAGCCCGCAGCACGCGCGATGGCCTCGATGAAGGCGACGGTGGAACCCTTGCCGTTGGTACCACCGACCACGATGGTGTGCCTGGCCGGCGTGCCCAGGCCCATCGCGGTGGCCACGGTGCGCACGCGCTCCAGCCCCATGTCGATGCTGGCCGGGTGCTGGCGTTCAATGTAGTCCAGCCATTCGGCCAGAGTGGTCGGGGTGTTCTTCACGGTAAGGCTTCCAACAGGTACAGGTGGTTCAGGACAGGAAATTCAGAGTGCGCGGTGCTTGGCTTCGCCGAAGAACGGCGTGTGGTGGGCGCAGTCGTTCAGGCGCACCACTTCCAGGCTGTCCAGGTCGGCGCCTTCAAGCAGGTTGAGCGTGGTCGGCGCCTGGCGGAAGGTCCACAGCCGCGACAACGGCAGGCCCAGCACCTTGCACAGGATCACCCGATTGACTGCGTCGTGGGCAACCACCAGCAGGGTGTCGTGTTCGCCAAGGCCTTCGGCGGCACGGGCCAGGCCGCGCCAGCTGCGCTCCAGCACCAGGCGCAGCGATTCGCCGCCCGGCATCAGCACGGTGTCCGGTTCATTGCGCCACGCCTGCAGGCGCGACGGGTCTTTTTCGTTGATTTCGCTGGCCAGCAGACCTTCCCACTCACCGTGGGCGATCTCCTGCAGTTCCGGCTCGGTCAGCAGCATGTCGGCGCGTGCAGCACCCAGGGCCAGTTGCGCGGTGCGTTGGGCGCGCGACAGCGGCGAGGCCACCGCACGGGTGATGTCCACCGAAACCAAGCGGGCGCCAAGCGCCTGGGCCTGGGCCTCACCGATGGGCGAAAGCGGGATGTCGATCTGGCCCTGGTAGCGGCCTTCGGCGTTCCACGGCGTTTCGCCGTGACGGGCAAGCAGGATGCGCATGCGAACAAGGGGTCCTTGGGGGAGGAGTTCCGGCGCATGTTCACATCCTGTGAAGTGCGCGGAACAGGGATGATACCTGTTCGGCGGACCGGGCCGGACGGGGCATGAAAAAACCCCGCGACAGACGTCGCGGGGTTTCAGGAACTCCGGCTATCTGGTCGAGGTTGCCGGCCAGCGGCCGGCACTACCGCAACCGGATTATTTGGCCAGGTTCAGTTCCTTCAGCAGCTGCGGCGCCGGCGCCACTTCCTGCATGATCCACTGCATGTAGCGGCTGTCGACGGCGATCATGCGGGTCATCACCGGGTCGAACACCCAGTTGGAGCTGACCGACTCCCAGTTGCCGTCGAAGGCCAGGCCGACCAGCTTGCCGTTGGCATCGAGCACCGGCGAACCGGAGTTGCCGCCGGTGATGTCCAGATTGGACAGGAAGTTCACCGGTACCGAACCGATCCGCTTGTCTTCCAGACCGCCGTAACGCTTGGCCTTGACCGCATCGAGCAGTGCCTTCGGCGAGTCGAACGGATCCTCACCGGTTTCCTTCGCCGCAACACCTTCCAGGGTGGTGAACGGGGTGTACTTCACGCCGTCCTTACCATAGCCCATCACGTTGCCGAAGGTGATGCGCAGCGACAGGTTGGCATCGGGATAGACGAACTCGCCTTGGCTCTTCTTGTAGTCGGCCACGGCCTGCAGGTACAGCGGACGAGCGGTCAGCGATTCGCCCTCGCGGATCTTCTTCTGCTCTTCCTGCTTCAGCAGCGCCGGCATGACGGCCACCGCGTACTGGATGGCCGGGTCATTGCTGGCTTCAAACGCAGCGCGATCGGCCTTGAACCACGTCAGGCGGTTGTCCAGGCTGCCCAGTCCGGTGCCGCCCAGCTTGGTCACCAGCGACTTCACCGCAGTGGCATCGCTGCCGGCCAACCACGTGTTCAGCACCTCGTTGTCGCGCTGGGCGGCCGGCAGGGCCACGTACTGGTCCAGCCAGTAGGTCTGCAGCTGCTGGTCCATCTTCGCCACGTAGCGGCGATCCATCTGCTTCAGGCTGCCCTCGATGGTGGTCAGGTCGCGGTCCTGGTAACCCGCTTCGCGCTCGGCGTCAGGCTTGCTGCGCTCGATCGACAGGCGGTACAGGGTGATCGCCGCGCCCACTGCGGAGGTGTTGTTGAACTGGCCGACGAACAGGTCGCGCTCGCGTGTCGACTTGCTGGTATCCAGGTGCTGCAGCAGCTGCGCGTGCGCAGCCAGCGCCGGCTTGCCGGCAGCGCCCTGCTTCTTCAGCCAGGCCAGCACCGCCGCTTCTTCGGCCTGCTTCTGGCCGGCGGCATCGATGCGCTTGAAGCCTTCCAGCTGGCCCAGGTAGTTCTTGGCCACGTTGTTCATGCTGGCGGCGGTGGCGGCGTACTTCACCTTGACGTCGGCGTCGGCCTTGCCGGCATCGGCGATCATCTTCAGCACCGCGTTGTAGTGGCGGGCAATGGTCGGGTAGGTGAAGCTGGCGGTCTCGTTGAACTCACCGGCCAGCGCGTAACGGTTGGTGCGGCCCGGGTAGCCGGCCACCATCACGAAGTCGTCGGCGCCCAGCGGCGTATCGGCGAACTTCAGGAAGTGCTTGGGCTGGTAGGGCACGTTGTCGGCCGAGAACGCCGCCGGCTTGCCGTCCTTGCCGACGTAGGCACGGTAGAACGAGAAATCACCGGTGTGGCGCGGCCACATCCAGTTGTCGACGTCGCCGCCGAACTTGCCGACGCTGCCCGGAGGTGCATAGACCAGGCGCACGTCCTTGATTTCCAGGTTGCGGAACAGGCGGTAGGTATTGCCGCCGGAGAACGAATACAGGCGGCAGCGGAAGCCGGCATCGGCTTCACACGCGGCGACCTGGGCCTTGTCGAAAGCATCCAGCGCGCGGCTGCGGGCCAGCGGATCCTTGCCGGCGCCGGCGATGGCCGCCTTGGCCTGGGCGGTGACGTCGGTGATCTGGTCGAGCACGAACACGCGGGCATTCGGGCCAGCACTCAGTTCATCACTGAGCTTGGGCGCGTTGAAGCCGTCCTTGATCAGGTTTTTCTGTGCGGTCGAGTTCAGCTGGATCGCACCGTAGGCACAGTGGTGGTTGGTGACCACCAGGCCCTGCGGGGAGACGAAGCTGGCGGTGCAGCCGCCCAGCGCGACCACCGCGCCCATCGGGTCACCGGTCAGGTTGGCCAGCTGTTCCGGCGACAGCTTGAGCCCGGCCTTCTGCAGCGGGCCGGCGATTTCCGGCAGCTGCTGCGGCACCCACATGCCTTCAGCGGCATGGGCGACCTGGACCAGCCCAAGGCTGGCGACGACGGAGAATGCAAGCAGGTTCGAGCGCATGGAGCGGCCCCTGGTAGTGGAACCCTCGATTGTAGCCCGCCGCCCTGCCCCGGCCCGAACCCCGGAAGTCATGGCCCCACCTCGCTCCACCGCGCGCAGGTCGGCCGCGCGCACGGGAACCGTCCAGAGGGGGCGTGGTCACCCTGGCCGGGACCGTTGGCGCCATGGGCCGGGCGCATGCGACTGGCGGGTTGGGCAGGACGCCCAACCCCGGTCTTGCCGTGTGCGCAGGACAGCGCGCACGAGCAAGGCGCCATCGAGCACCATGGAGGGGCTTTTGCGTGTCCCGGCCAGGGTGACCACGCCCCCTCCCTCCGAATCAGGAAGGCGCTGCTGTCTGCAGTACGTTCGAAACGCCCGCCTGCGCACTGCTTTCGTTCCACCACTGCACCCGCAGCGCAACATGGGAAATCCGCGTGGCGCCCTATAATCCGCGCTTTCCCCCTGATGAGTTCCACCCCGATGGCGCAGCAAACGATGAAGGCCCTGGTCAAGCGCGAAGCGGCCAAGGGCATCTGGATGGAAGAGGTTCCGGTGCCGACCCCGGGCCCCAACCAGGTCCTGATCAAGCTGGAAAAGACCGCGATCTGCGGCACCGACCTGCATATCTACCTGTGGGACGAATGGAGCCAGCGCACGATCAAGCCGGGCCTGACCATCGGCCATGAGTTCGTCGGCCGCATCGCAGAGATCGGCCCGGGCGTGACCGGCTACGAGATCGGCCAGCGCGTGTCGGCCGAAGGCCACATCGTCTGCGGCCACTGCCGCAACTGCCGAGGCGGTCGTCAGCACCTGTGCCCGAACACCGTCGGCATCGGCGTCAACGTCAACGGCGCGTTCGCCGAATACATGGTGATGCCGGCCAGCAACCTGTGGCCGATTCCCGACCAGATCCCCTCCGAGCTGGCTGCCTTCTTCGACCCGTACGGCAATGCCGCGCACTGCGCCTTGGAATTCAACGTCATCGGCGAAGACGTGCTGATCACCGGCGCCGGCCCGATCGGCATCATCGCGGCGGGCATCTGCAAGCACATCGGTGCGCGCAACGTGGTGGTGACCGACGTCAACGACTTCCGCCTGAAGCTGGCCGCCGACATGGGCGCCACCCGCGTGGTCAACGTCGCCAACACGTCGCTCAAGGACGTGATGAAGGAACTGCACATGGAGGGCTTCGACGTGGGCCTGGAAATGAGCGGCAACCCGCGCGCGTTCAACGACATGCTCGACTGCATGTACCACGGCGGCAAGATCGCCATGCTCGGCATCATGCCCAAGGGCGCCGGCTGCGACTGGGACAAGATCATCTTCAAGGGCCTGACCGTGCAGGGCATCTACGGCCGCAAGATGTACGAGACCTGGTACAAGATGACCCAGCTGGTGCTGTCCGGCTTCCCGCTTGGCAAGGTGATGACCCACCAGCTGCCGATCGACGACTTCCAGAAGGGCTTCGACCTGATGGAAGAAGGCAAGGCCGGCAAGGTGGTCCTCAGCTGGAATTGACCCTTCGGGTCAATTCCCCCGCAGGTTTCCTTATCCCCGCGCCGTCGGCGCGCCCCCTTGAACAACAAGGGGGCTCTCCCCCAGATGGGATCAAGAACGCTGCGGAATCGAAAAAGGCGCCCATTGGGCGCCTTTTTCGTGAAGCGTGCCAGGCAAGCCAGGCACCTACCGTAACGCCTGCGGCGTTACTTGCCTACGGCCACGCTCAGCATCACCCGGCTGTGGGCCAGCTTGCCGGAGTTGTCGCGGCCGTTGCCATCGGTGCCGTAGTAACCCAGGCCGACATTGAACAGGCCGAACTGGCGGGCGACGCCGACGTTCCAGTCGGTGTAGTCCTTGGCGATACTGTCCTCGAAGGTGCTGCGGCCGACGTTGGCGTTGAGCGTGAAGTCCTTCGGCAGGCCCCAGCTGCCACCCAGGCCGAAGTACCAGCCGTCGGTGCTGCTGTTCCACACATCGTTGCTGTAGGCCACCGTCAGCTTGTAGGTGTCGTCCAGCGTGGTGGTGGTGATCAGCTCGTTGTAGTTCTGGTGGCTGGACTTGAGGTAGGTGTAGCGGTTCAGCAGCACGTCGAAGTTGACGCGCTCGGTGACGTCCACGCCGTAGCCGATCAGGTAGTCGACCTCGGTCTTCGGATCGCCCGGACCGAAGTCCACGCCCGAGCCCCAGACACCGGCATACAGGCCCACCGGGCTGGTGTAGGTGAAGCCGGCCTGCAGGGTCGGATCCTCATCGGTCTGCGACACACCACGGAACAGGTAGTCCGAGACGGCGGTGACGTTCCAGCTGTACGGAGATTCGTTGTCCTGGGCGCTGGCGGCGAACGGCGCGAGGGTCAGGGCGGCGGCAATGGCGAGGCAGGCACGGGCGTGCTTCATGAGCGTCTCCGGTGGGGGCGGTGGCGTGGAAGGCGGGATCTGCAGCGGGCGCAGCGACCGGAGCCAGACAGCCCCGGTTCACGAATTTTTAACCCGTTTGCTATTGCGATGCAACATGTGCCGGCCATGGCGGTGCCCCATCCGGCCCGGTCCGCAGCCGTCGATGCCCGGTAGAATCAGCGGTTTCCCGTGCTGAGCCGTGCCCACGCCATGACCGACTCCTCCGCCCTGACCCGCCACTATGCTGAGGAACTGGACGCCATCCGCGCCCAGGGCCTGTTCAAGTCCGAGCGGATCATCACCAGCCCGCAGTCCGCCGAGATCACCCTGGAAGACGGCCGCAAGGTGCTGAATTTCTGCGCCAACAACTACCTCGGCCTGGCCGACCATCCGGATCTGATCCAGGCCGCGAAGGACGCGCTGGACAGCCATGGTTTCGGCATGGCCTCGGTACGCTTCATCTGCGGCACCCAGGACCTGCACAAGCAGCTGGAGAAGCAGATCGCCGACTTCTTCGGCAAGCAGGACACCATCCTGTACGCGGCCTGCTTCGACGCCAACGGCGGCCTGTTCGAACCGCTGCTGGGCGAGAACGACGCGATCATTTCCGATGCACTGAACCATGCCTCGATCATCGACGGCGTGCGCCTGTGCAAGGCCAAGCGCTTCCGCTACGCCAACTGCGACATGGCCGACCTGGAAGCGCAGCTGCAGGCCGCCGATGCGGCCGGCTGCAAGACCAAGCTGATCACCACCGACGGCGTGTTCTCGATGGACGGCTTCATCGCGCCGCTGGACGAGATCACCGCACTGGCAAAGAAGTACAACGCGCTGGTGCACATCGACGAATGCCACGCCACCGGCTTCCTCGGCGCGACCGGCCGCGGCTCGGCCGAGGTGAAGGGCGTGCTGGAGAAGATCGACATCATCACCGGCACCCTGGGCAAGGCCATGGGCGGCGCACTGGGCGGTTTCACCTGCGCCAGCGCCGAAGTGATCGAGCTGCTGCGCCAGCGCTCGCGCCCGTACCTGTTCTCCAACTCGCTGCCGCCGCACGTGGTCGCTGCCGGCATCAAGGCGTTCGAGATGCTGGCCGCGGCTGATGACCTGCGCAGCACCCTGGCCGCCAACACCACCTACTTCCGCGAGAAGATGACCGCTGCCGGCTTCGACGTGAAGCCGGGCGTGCACCCGATCAGCCCAGTGATGCTGTACGACGCACCGCTGGCGCAGAAGTTCGCCGAGCGCCTGCTGGAAGAAGGCATCTATGCGATCGGTTTCTTCTTCCCGGTGGTGCCCAAGGGCCAGGCCCGCATCCGCACCCAGATCAGCGCCGCGCACAGCCGCGAGCACCTGGACCGCGCGATCGATGCATTCACCCGCATCGGCGTCGAGCTGGGCGTGATCAAGGGCTGATCACCCACGGATAACGCCGGGCCATGCCCGGCGGTTTCCCGATAGCCGCGCCATGCGCTCGCCGGGCACGGGCCCGGCGCTACCCATCAGGGCGTGCCGACCAAGGTCGGCACCTGCCAGGCCTTATTTCTTCTTTTTCTTCTTGTCCTTGGGCTCGTCCTTGCTGGCGACCACCACCGGCTTGGCGGCAGCGTCCTGCCCGTTGCCCTTGGCAACGCGGATGCCATTGGCTTTCATCCAGGCATCGAACTGGTCGGCGGTCATCTTCTGGTCGCCGTTGCTCATCATGAAGCGATAGCTGCCGCGGCCATCCAGCTCCGGGGTCTTTACTTCAACCACCGGGGTTTCGGCCGGGCGATCGGCCTTGGCCGCCTTCTTTTGGCCGCCGCAGGCCGTCAACAGCACGATCGGCAACAACAGGCTGGCGCAGCGCAGGGTTTGCTTGAGGGTCGGGTGATACATGGCAGGCTCCGTTCTGGACATTCGACAACCAGGCGCCCCCTACGCCTGGAACGGTGGCCGGCAAGCGCCGGCCGTGGGCATCACTCAGCCCGGTGCAGCGGCCCCCAGCCGCTGCTGGTCGCTGACCTCCAGCGCCCGCCACTGGCCCTTGCCGAGATCGCCGAGCGTGAGCTCTCCGATCGCAACGCGGACCAGGCGCAGCACCTGCAGGTCGAAGGCCGCCAGCAGGCGACGGATATGGCGGTTGCGGCCCTCGTCGAGGACCACCTCCAGCCAGGCGGTCTTGTCGCCGCTGCGCAGCACGCGCACGGCCAGGGCAAGCAGGAACTCGCCCTCGTCTTCGACACCGGCGCGCAGCGCGGCCAGGGTGTCCTCGTCGGGCAGGCGATCGACCTGCACGTGGTAGGTCTTGTGCGGGCCGGTCTGCGGATCAGTCAGGCGCGCAGCCCACTGCGGATCATTGCTGAACAGCAACAGGCCTTCACTGGCCTTGTCCAGGCGACCGACCGGGGCGATCCACGGCAGGCCGGCACCATCGAAGCAGCGGTACACGGTGTCGCGGCCACGCTCATCCTGCACTGTGGTGACCACCCCGCGCGGTTTGTTGAGCATCAGGTACAGACGTTGCGGTGCGCCCATCGGCTGGCCGTCGACCTCGATCGGTGGCGCCGGGCTGGCAATCGGGAATTCCGGATCACGGACGATGCGCCCGGCGACACGAACGCGTCCATCGGCGATCCAGCGCGCGGCCTCGCTGCGCGAGCACACACCGGCCTTGGACAGCACGCGCGCCAGGCCATGGCGCACGCCAGCGGAAACCGCAGGGGGATTCGCACGCCCACGCGCAGCGTGGGAGCGGGCAGCGGGGGCGGCAGGTGGGCGGCGCGTGCGCAAGCCTCTGCTCCCCGCCGCGCTTACTTCTTGTCGACCGGCTTGGTCTCAGCCGGCACTTCGGCTGCGGCCGGGGTGGCTGCCGGAACCGGACGCGCCTTGACCACGCGTACGCCGCGCGCCTTCATCCAGGCGTCGAACTCTTCGGCGGTCATGCGCTTGCCGTTCTGGCTCATGTCGAAGCGCCACGGCGTGTTGTCGAACTCGGTCTGCGGCTTGTACGCGGCCGGATCATTCGGCTTCACCGCCGGCGCGCTCGGAATCGCCTTGGCGATGTTCTGGCAGCCATCGATGCGCAAGCGCTGCAACACCTGGTCCAGCGACTGCGACGGATCGTAGCTGCTGCCCAGCACGCCGCTGGACATGCCCAGCTGGCTGCTGCGGATGTACAGCTCGTCGGCCACCGGGGCGACGGCCGTGGCCGGCAACGGCAGCGGCGAAGCGCTGGTGTTGACCGAGCAATCGACCGCAGCGTGAGCAGCAGGAACCAGGGCCAGCGCCAGAACGGCAGCCGATGCAGAGCGCAGCATGAGGGCATCCACGAAAGGAAGTGACGCGGCGAGTTTAGCAATGCCGCGTCATCTTTCAAGCGCCACTTTCAATGAATACGGCAACTCATTGGTTTAATAAGCAAATTACCGACGAACGGTCACTATTCCAGCGCTGATTCATCATTGCGGACCGTACAAACAACAAGACCCGGCCGAAGCCGGGTCCTGCTGTGTCTTACTGGCAGAGCGTCAGAACTTAGTTCTGGACGTTCAGCTCGGTACGACGGTTCTTGGCGCGACCTTCCGGATTGTCCGAACCATCCGGGTTGGTGTTCGGCGCAATCGGACGGCTCTCGCCGTAGCCGATCGGACCGGCCAGACGGCCAGCGTCGACGCCGTTCTTGGTCAGGTAGTTGTACACCGCGGTAGCACGACGCTCCGACAGCTTCTGGTTGTAAGCGTCGGTACCCTTCGAGTCGGTGTGACCGGCAACTTCAACGCGCAGATCCGGGTAACGCTTCAGGATCTCGGTGGCTTCGCTCAGGATGGCCACAGCGTCCGGACGCAGGTTCGACTTGTCGAAGTCGAAGTTCACGCCCTTCAGGTCGATCGAGACCGGCACCGGGCAACCGTCCGGACCGATGGTCTGACCCGGCTGCGAGTTCGGGCACTTGTCGTCGCAGTTGTTGACGCCGTCACCGTCGTCATCCAGGTCGGCGCAGCTCGGGGCAACCGGAGCCGGAGCCGGAGCAGCAGCCACCGGGGCCGGGCCCAGCGGAATCACGACGCCGACCGAAGCCAGCACGTCGCCGAACCAGCTTTCGTCGCGCGCGGCGATGCTCTGGTCGTCGAAGTCAGCGCGGTAGGCCACTTCGGCGCGGACAGCAACGCGCTTGTCGAAGGTGGTCTGCAGGCCGACGCCGAGCTTGGCAGCCAGGTTGCCGTCCTTGCGGTCGGCCGGGCCGTTCGGGCCAGCTGCGTACTCTTCTTCAGACTTCTGGTAGCCCAGGCCGCCCACGATGTAGGGGTTCCAGCCGCGGCCTTCCTTGATGAAGTGGCGACGCAGATCGAACGACACGCCGTACTGCGACCAGTTCTGATCCTGGTTGGCGTCGAAGTTCGGGTTCTGGTAGTTCAGCTCACCATCCAGCGACCAGTTCGGGCTGATGAACTTGCCCAGACCCAGGGTCACGAACGGAGCGTCGTTGGTCAGGCGGTCGTTGTCCTGGAAGTTGAAGCCGGCCGAACCGGTCAGGTACCAGCGGTCATCGAACTCCTGCGCCGACGCAGCCTGGGCGAAAGCCAGACCGCCCAGCAGCGCGGCAGTAAGGATCTTCTTGTTCATTGAGTACAGCTCCTATTTCGGGGGTATGAAACCGGTAGAGGCATGGGCCAGCACTACTGCGTCGATGTTCAGACAGCCGATTCAGCACGCCACCGCCGCGAACATTATGCTCAGGCGGGTGAAGGTCATGTTAACAGTCCCGTAACATGTGAAGCGCCGCGCACGACCGGCCACCGGTCCGACGTTGAAACCCTATACAGGATGATGAAAATCCGCAAGACCCACGCACCACAAGGGTTTGGAAGGGTTTAACGGCCAGATGCGTCAGATTTGGCGCGGGTTATCCCAAAGCGGTTCAGCGCGCGCCCATCGAGGTGAGGAACCTTATGATGCAGACAGGAACCGAGCTGGAGCTGCAATGAAAGCCGTCGCCCTGTGCCGTGACTCCGCCCCTGCCCTGCGCGATCTGGTGCTGCCACCGCCGCAGCCGCCGCGTGGCCGTGACCTGCTGATCCGTGTCCAAGCACTTTCCGCCAATCCCGTCGACGGGAAGCTGCGTGCAGCTACACCGGCCGCGTCGCTGGATACCCCGCGCATTCTCGGCTGGGACGCGGCAGGGGTGGTCGAAGCGATGGGCGAGGAGGCCAGCCTGTTCGCCTCCGGTGACGAGGTCTACTACGCAGGAGATGTCACCCGCCCTGGCTGCAATGCGCAGTACCAGCTGGTGGATGAGCGGCTGGTGGCACGCAAACCGACCACCCTCGATTTCGCCGAAGCGGCCGCGCTGCCGCTGACCACCCTTACTGCCTGGGAACTGCTGTTCCAGCGCATGCCCCTGCAGCTAGATGATCGCCGCCACGCCGGCCAGCGCCTGCTGGTGATCGGTGGTGCCGGCGGCGTCGGCTCGATGGCGATCCAGCTGGCCCACCACGCGGGGTTTGAGGTCATTGCCACCGCCTCGCGTGAAGCCTCGATCGACTGGTGCCGGCGGATGGGCGCCCAGCATGTCATCGACCATCGCCAGCCCCTGTTGCCGCAGCTGCAGGCGCTTGGCGTCGACGAAGTGCAGGTGGCACTCAACCTGGCCGACACCGATCACTACTGGGACGAACTGGGCCAGCTGCTGGCACCACAGGGACATGTAGGCCTGATCGTGGAACCCCGCGGCCCGCTGCGCATCGGCGATCCCTACAAGGCCAAGTGCATCGGCATCCATTGGGAATTCATGTTCGCCCGCGCGCGCTTTGCCACCGCCGACCGCATTGAGCAGCACCGCATCCTCAACCGCGCCGCCAGCATGATCGACGCGGGCCAGTTGCGCGGCACGCTGAGCGAAGTGCTGGGCCCGATCAATGCGGCCAACCTGGACGTCGCGCATCAACGTCTGGCCGGCGGCCGCACCATCGGCAAGCTGGCGCTGGCCGGCTGGGACGACTGATTCACCACCCACAGCCTGTCGCAGTGGATTGGCCGGCATCTGTATCTATTGAACGGCCTGTTTCGGGGATAGGGTGGAAACAGATCCCCCTCCCCCGAGCCCGTCATGCCCACCGCCCTGCCCCTGCGCCTGCTGCAACTGATCATCGGTCTGTTCCTTTATGGCTTCGGCGCCTCGCTGATGATCCGCGCCGCCATCGGTGTCGCGCCGTGGGATGTGCTGTCGCAGGGCATTGCTGCACAGACCCCGTTGTCGTTCGGCCTGGCCACCAACGTGATCGGCGCGCTGGTACTGCTGCTGTGGTGGCCGCTGCGGCAGAAGCCCGGTGTCGGTACCGTGCTCAACGTGATGCTGATCGGCCCTTCGGCCCAGTTCGGACTGTGGCTGCTGCCCCCGGCCGTCGGTCTCGGCTGGCAGGTGGCGACGTTCTGCGCCGGCATGCTGCTGGTGGCGCTGGCCACCGGCCTGTACATCGGCGCCAAGCTCGGCCCTGGCCCGCGCGATGGCCTGATGACCGGACTGCACGCGCGCACCGGCTGGCCGATCTGGAAGGTGCGCAGCCTGATCGAAGGCAGCGTGCTGCTGCTGGGGTGGTGGCTGGGCGGCAATGTCGGCGTCGGCACGCTCGCCTTCGCGTTGCTGATCGGACCGTTGTGCGGGGTCACGCTTGGCTGGTTCGGGATCGGCCGCACACCGGTAGTGCCGGCCGCTGGCCGGCAACCGCAATCGCCCTGAGCTGACCGGTAGGCCGGGCATGGCCCGGCGCCACCGAGCGCGAGGCAGCCCTTGCCCCGGGAGCCGTTTCGCGGCACCCTTCGCGCTTCCGTACGCAAGCGTATCGACATGTCGCCAGCCAACGAAAGCGCCTACCCCCACCTGTTCTCCCCGCTGGACCTGGGCTTCACCCAGCTGCGCAACCGGGTGCTGATGGGCTCGATGCATACCGGCCTGGAGGACCGCGCACGCGACTTCCCGCGCCTGGCCGCCTACTTCGCAGAGCGCGCCGAGGGTGGCGTCGGCCTGATCGTCACCGGTGGTTTCGCGCCGAACGTGGTCGGCTGGCTCAAGCCGTTCGGCGGCAAGCTGTCCTGGCCTTGGGAAGTGCGCCCGCATCGGCAGCTGACCGCCGCTGCGCACCAGCACGGCGCGAAGATCTGCCTGCAGCTGCTGCATGCCGGGCGCTACGCCTATCACCCGCTGTCGGTAGCGCCGTCGAAGCTGAAGGCGCCGATCAATCCGTTCACCCCGCGCGCCTTGTCGGCCAGCGGCGTCGAGCGGCACATCGCCGACTATGCACGCAGCGCGAAGCTGGCCCGCGAAGCCGGCTACGACGGCGTGGAAGTGATGGGCTCGGAGGGTTACCTCATCAACGAGTTCATCGCCCCGCGCACCAACAAGCGCAACGATCGCTGGGGCGGTGATGCCGCACAGCGCATGCGCTTCGCGGTGGAGATCGTGCGCCGCATCCGCGAAGCCTGCGGCCCGGATTTCATCATCATCTACCGCCTGTCGCTGGTCGACCTGGTCGAAGACGGCAGCAACTGGGAAGAGATCGTGCAGCAGGCCCAGGCCATCGAGGCCGCCGGTGCGACGATCCTCAATTCCGGCATCGGCTGGCATGAAGCGCGCATTCCGACCATTGCCACCTCGGTACCGCGTGGCGCATTCGCCGCGGTCACCGCCAAGCTCAAGCCGCATGTGTCGTTGCCGCTGGTGGCGACCAACCGCATCAACATGCCCGATGTCGCCGAACGCATCCTCGCCGATGGCGGTGCCGATATGGTGTCGCTGGCCCGTCCGCTGCTGGCCGACCCGCAGTGGCCGAACAAGGCCCGCGCCGGCCGTGCCGAGGCCATCAACACCTGCATCGCCTGCAACCAGGCCTGCCTGGACCATGTGTTCGAAAACAAGCTGGCCAGTTGCCTGGTCAACCCGCGTGCCGCCCACGAGACCGAGCTGGTCTACACCCCGACCACCGCACCGAAGCGGGTGGCCGTGGTCGGCGCCGGCCCGGCCGGCCTGGCCTGCGCTACGGTCGCTGCCGAACGCGGCCACCAGGTCACCCTGTTCGACGCCAGCGAGGAGATCGGTGGCCAGTTCAACGTGGCCAAGCGCATTCCCGGCAAGGAAGAGTTCCACGAGACCCTGCGCTACTTCCGCCACAAGCTGGGCGAGACCGGCGTGCAGCTGCGCCTGGGCACCCGTGCCGACGCGGCCAGCCTGGCCGGCTTCGACGAGGTCGTACTGGCCACCGGCATCCTGCCGCGCAAGGTCGACTTCCCCGGTGCCGACCACGCCAAGGTGGTCAACTACCTGGATGTGCTGCTGGGCCGGGTCGAGGTCGGTGGCAGCGCCGCCATCATCGGCGCCGGTGGCATCGGCTTCGATGTCGGCGAGTTCCTTGCCCATGACGGCCCCTCGCCATCGCTGGACCCGCAACGCTGGATGGCCGAATGGGGCGTGGATGCCACCTTCGAGGCCCGCGGTGCACTGGCCCACCCGGCCGTGGAGGCGTCGCCGCGCAGGCTGTGGCTGCTGCAGCGCAGTGCCGGAAAGCCCGGTGCACGCCTGGGCAAGACCACCGGCTGGATCCACCGCGCCACGCTGAAGGCCAAGGGCGTGCGCATGCTGGGTGGTGTCGAGTACCTGGGCGTGGACGATGCGGGCCTGCGCATCCGCGTGGACGGCAGCGAACAGCTGCTGCCGGTCGACCACGTGGTGATCTGTGCCGGCCAGGAACCGCAGCGCGCGCTGCAGGCCGAACTGCAGGCTGCTGGCATCGCCCCACACCTGATCGGTGGTGCAGACGTGGCCGCCGAACTCGATGCGAAACGTGCGATCGATCAGGGCAGCCGGCTCGCCGCCGCCCTCTGATGAGCACCTGAATGGGGGCCGGAATGTGATTTCCGTCACCGGCCCCCAAGCTGAATGTCAAGCCGGACGATTCAGGATGCGTTCGGCAATCCCCCCCTACCTTGCGCCGACTTCTGCTCACCAGCCAGTTTCCGGTGAGCCGGTGCGGCCCCCGCCGATCGATCCACGATCGTGTTCTTGGGGCCGCCCACGGGGCAGCCCCGATGGCCGCCTCCCCATGACGCCAAGTCGTACCCCGCCTCCAGCAGCCTGCGCTGCCGGAACCGCCAGGTGCGTCCCACACGGAGCAAGGAGTTATATGAAACTGGCCTGGATTCTCTGGCTGTCGCAGTTGCTGCCGCAGCCGGCCGCTGATTCATTGTGTTTGAGCACCACCGTTTACCTGGAAGCCCGCGACCAGACCCTGCGTGGCCAGCAGGCGGTGGCCGAAGTCGCCCTGCGTCGCCTCGACAGTGGCCTGTGGGGCGACTCGATGTGCCAGGTGGTGACCGCGCGCAAGCAGTTCGCCCCCACCATCGTCTCCCCCGGCACCCAGCTGGGCAACGATGCGGCGTGGAGTGAGGCGATGGACGTGGCCTTCGACGCCGAGCGCAACTGGGCGCTGCCAGCCGGCGAGCGCCGCGAGATCGTGCCTGGCGCCAGCCACTTCGCTGCGCTGGCCATCGCCAGCCCGAACTGGCGCAACGCCTACCAGGTGGCCACCATCGGCGATCACACCTTCTACAAAGTGCAGAACCTCAAGCCCCGGCAGTCGTAACGATCCGTTGCCGGTGGCAGCGTTGCCGCGTGCAGCTGGGCTCTGGGATAGTGGTGGTTTCCCGCCACACCCCGCCTGGAGTTCCCATGAAGCTGTACAGCAAGCCCGGTGCCTGTTCCACCGCCGACCACATCGCCCTGCAGTGGACCGGCCAGCCGTTCGAGGTTGAACTGCTGAACAAGGACACCCTGAAGGGTCCGGAATTCCTCAAGATCAATCCGGCCGGCGCGGTACCGGCGATCGTCGATGGCGACTTCGTACTGGTGCAGAACGCGGCGATCATGGGCTACATCGCCGACAGCTACCCGCAGGCCGGTCTCGGCGGCGATGGCAGCCCGCGCCAGCGCGCTGAAGCCACCCGCTGGCTGGCCTTCGTCAACTCCGACGTGCACCCGGCGTTCTCGCCGCTGTTCGCGCCGGGCAAGTTCATCGCCGATGAAGGCCAGTACGACGCGATCCGCGCCGCCGCGCACAAGCGCCTGCGCGCCCTGTTCGAGACCGCCGACAGGCAGCTGGCCGACAAGCCGTGGCTGGCCGGCTTCCGCAGCTTCGCCGATCCCTACTTCTACATCACCCTGCGCTGGGCGGCCGGCACCAAGATCGACCTGTCGGGCCTGGACAACCTGGCCGCCTACAAGGCGCGCATGGACGCCGATCCGGGCGTGCAGGCGGTGCTGAAGGCCGAAGGCCTGGCCTGATGGAACCGGGGTCGGATACGTCTGCGCAGCAGGCGGCTCCGACCCCATTGGTGCCATCGGCGCGGTCAGCCGATTTCGCGGATCACTTCGCCCTTCGCATCGCGCAGGAACGTCGGCACCACTTCAACCTGCAACGTATTCGACACCGGGTAGGTCCCGCGTTGCGGCCGCACGTCATGCCAGGCCTGCAACGCCGCGTCGTCCAGTACCCAGCGCACGTTGTCGTCCTCGACCGCGACCGCGCCATCGGTGGCCGGCATGAACTCCCATTGCCGTTCGCGGCTGACCAGCGTCAGTGCCTTGCCGTGGCGCAGGCGCAGTGGCAGCAGCTCACCCACACTGCCGACCTGCCCGGCCCCCAGCACCAGCGTGGTGATACCCGCCGTCTGCCGCCAGTCCAGCGTCTCGATGAACAACATGCCGGTACTGGACCCCTCACGCTCGCTGCCGGCCTCCACCCGCTCGGCCAGCGCCGGATCGTCCAGCAGATTGCCGCGATGCAGATCGGTGATCCACAGCGGCATCGCTTCCTCAAGCACCTGCAGGACACCGCGCGTGGACCAGCGCTTGATCGCGTCCATTTCCTCGTCGGTCAGCCCCACCACCTGCAGGAACTGCAGTTGCCCGTTGGCAGTGTCGCGCGGTGGCAACTGCGGGTCGGCAACGAATGCCAGATGGCAGAGACGGGTGTCGGTCTCCAGCGCGATCGGGCCATTGGCGTTGAGGTGGTGGCCATCCTCGAACACATTGCCGCTGCTGAACACATAGCGCGCCAGATTCTGCAGCAGATTCATCGGCCACGCAGGCGGCGTGCTGCCTGCATCCTCCCCCTTGTCCGCAGCCAGGCGGAACGTCAGCTCGAAACCATAGCCACTGGTGGCCGCATCACTGCTCTCTTTTGCATACAGTTCTGACAGGCCGTAGGTGACGTAGTGCCAATGCGGAACCGGTGATTCCGCCCAGTAGACGCTGATGCCGTCGAGCGGATCCTGGCCACCCAGCGTGTACGGCAGCGCGGTACCGAAGTGACGCGGCTCCTGGCCCGCGTACAGCGGTGCCAGCGCGGCATTGATCGCATCCCAACCGGGGGTATCGGTGTCGTCCTGCATGCGGGGCTCCTGGGCGGGAAAAGAGCGGACCACTTTACCCCGCGCGTCAGCCGGGCACGACCTCGGCAGTGACCGGTGCCATCGAGATCTGGATCTCCTGCCACCAGCGCTGGGCCAGCGCCGGGCTGCGTGCCTTGCCGATCGCGGCGATCATTTCCGGGCACAGTTTTTCCAGGGCGACCGCGTCGGTACAGCGCTCGATCTTCAACTGCATGAAGTAGCCTTTCAGGCCCAGATGGCGGCGCACGGCATCGCTCATCGCGTCGTACAACTGCTGGTACAGCGCCGGATCCTGCTCACGGCCGCTGCACAGCCCGCGCTGCGGCACAGGTTCGGCCCTGCCGCCGACCACTTCGATCAGGCCAAGTGCTACCAGCTGCTGCAGCGCATCCGGCGGCGCGCGCAGTCCTTCGAACAAGCCGCGCAGTTCGCTTTCATCGCGCTGGCCGTCAACCATCAACAGGATCGAACGCAGCGCCGCCGGCAGGCGACGGGCACGATCTTCGATTTCCTGGCGGCCAGCGGCCGTCTTGGCATGCAGCAGTGCCATAGCTCCCCCTTCCCAAGATGCGATACGCATGCGCGCCCTTGCGGGCACGCTCCCCTGTTCGCCATCCCCGGATGGCACGCGCGTTCCCCGGCGCGTACCGCGTGTTGCAGGTCGATGACAGCCGGAGCTTAGCGCATGTCCTTCGCCCGAGGGGTAGTGCCGGCCGCTGGCCGGCAGCCCGCCAATCCCGAGGTTGCCGGCCAGCGGCCGGTACCACCTCTGATCAGCGTCCCAGCGCGCGGCGGATCTCTTCCAGCGCGCCCGGGTCGTCCAGCGTCGACAGGTCGCCGGGGTCGCGCTGCTCGGCCAATGCCTGCAGCGAGCGACGCAGCAGCTTGCCCGAACGGGTCTTGGGCAGCGCGTTGACCACATGGATGTGCGCCGGTCGCGCCACCGCACCCAGCGAGGTGGTCACCGTGGCCATCATCTCGGCCACCACTGCGGCCGGGTCTTCGCCATCGAGCCCCTGCTTGAGGGTGACGAACACCAGCGGCACCTGCCCCTTCAATTCGTCCTTCACCCCGATCACCGCCGCCTCGGCCACGCGCGGGTGACTGGAGATGGCCTCTTCGATCTCACGCGTGCCCAGACGGTGCCCGGCCACGTTGATCACATCGTCGGTGCGGCCGAGGATGAAGGTATAGCCATCGTCATCGCGGATGGCCCAGTCCAGCGAGCTGTACAGCAGTTCCTTGAAGTGGCTGAAGTAGCTCTGCAGGAAGCGGCTGTCGTCATTCCAGACCGTGCTCATGCAGCCCGGCGGCAACGGCGGCGTCATCACCAGCACACCCTTCTGCCCGGCAGCCACCTCTTCACCGGTGTTCTCGTCGATCACCTTCATCCGGTAGCCGAGATTGGGGAACCCGGGCGAGCCGAACCGCACTGGCTTCATGTCCAGCCCAGGCAGCAGGGTCAATGCCGGCCAACCGGTTTCGGTCTGCCAGTAGTTGTCAATGATCGGCTTGCCCAGCGCGTCGCTGATCCAGTGCGCGGTCGGCTCGTCCAGCGGCTCGCCGGCCAGGAACAGATACTTCAGCGCATCCAGGTCGTGGCGGTGGATGAAATCGGCATCGTGCTTCTTCAGCACGCGGATCGCCGTCGGCGAAGAGAACATCGTGCGCACGTTGTACTGCTCGCACAGCGCCCACCAGATGCCCGGATCGGGGTTGGTCGGCAGCCCTTCGTACAGCAGCGAGGTGCAGCCGCCGATCAACGGGCCATACACGTTGTAGGAATGGCCCACGGCCCAGCCGACATCGGAGGTGGAGAACATTACCTGTCCCGGCTTGCAGTCGAACACGGTCTGCATCGACTGTGCCATCGCCACCGCATAGCCACCGACATCGCGCTGCACGCCCTTCGGCTTGCCGGTGGTGCCGGAGGTATACAGCAGGTAGCTGGGCTCGCTCGATTCCAGCCATTGCACCGGCACATCGGTCTGCCCGATCTGCGCACGCAGGGTGGCGTACTCGACGTCGCGCCCTTCGATGCGTGGCTCGGCCGGGTCCAGCCCGCGCGAAACGATCAGCACGTGCGGCGGCGGACTGCTGGCTTCGGCGCAGGCGGCATCGACCATCACCTTGTACGGAATGAGCTTGCCGCCACGCATGCCGGCATCGGCAGCGATCAGCAGCTTCGGCCTGGCATCGTCGATGCGCAGCGCGAGGTTGTGCGCAGCGAAGCCACCGAACACCACCGAGTGCACCGCACCGATACGTGCACAGGCAAGCATGCCGAACACGGCCTCGGCCATGTTCGGCATGTAGATCACCACGCGGTCGCCGTGGCCGACGCCAAGGTGCTTCAGCACGGCGGCGAAGTCGTTCACTTCGCGATACAGCTGGCGATAGGTGATTTCGCGGGTGCTGTTGGTTTCGGTGGAGATGGCGACCAGTGCGAGCTGGTCCGCGCGGTCGGCCAGATGCCGGTCGACGGCGTTGTAGCAGAGGTTGGTTTCACCACCCACGAACCAGCGCCGGAACGGCGGGTTGCTGTAGTCGAGCACCTGTTGCGGCGGCGTGTGCCAATGGATGCGCTTGGCTTCCTCGCCCCAGAATGCCTCCGGCTCGTCGATAGAACGGCGGTAGGTTTCCTCGTAGTTCATGACGCAGCCCTCCCAGACAAAGTCATGGTTCGAGCATAGTCCGGCGCTGGCGCGTGGGCCGCCCTACCTTGGTAGGGGGTGTGTTGCCGGCAGGGCTGCGCCCTGCACCCGCCGAAGCAACGGCAACCGCAACCGCAACCGCAACAGCAAGCATTCCTTGGGATGGCGGGGTGGGTCCGATTGCGGGGGACGCCGTGAATACGTCCATGTAGGCTCGGTCGCGCCATCCATGGCGCTCACGCCCCCGCAACCGGCCCCACCCCGCCTTCGACAATTTCCCGCTGCTGTTGGGCTGCTGTTGGTAGCTGTCGACCTTGGTCGACACGTAGATCCACGCCATGCGTGGATGCTTTTCGTTCAATTGTCGAAATATTCGATTCCGATGGATTTGATCCATCGCAAAGCGTGGATAGACCATCCGTCACCGAAGATCTGTCGAAGACGGGGTGGGTCCGGTTGCGGGGGTGTCCGCGGCATGGATGCCGCGGCCAAGCCCTCAGGGATGGGTTTACGGCGTCCCCCGCAACCGGACCCGCCCCGCCATCCCACGGAACCCCGCTGTTGCCGTTGCTGTTGCTGCTGAGGTTGCCGGCCAGCGGCCGGCACTACCGCGGGTGCAGGGTGCAGGGCGCAGCCCTGCCGAACACCCTACCTTTCTAGAACGGAGTCGTAGACTCGAACGCGAGCGCCTCGCCCGTCACCGGGTGAGTGAACTGCAGCTTCCGCGCATGCAGGCACACGCGCTGCGCGGCCTCTGCGCCATACAGCACGTCGCCGACGATCGGATGACCCAGGCTGGCCATGTGCAGGCGCAGCTGATGGCTGCGGCCGGTGACCGGTTCCAGTTCAACGCCCGTGCGTTGCGCCGCGGTGTCACGCGACAGTACCCGCCACCGGGTCAGTGCCGGCTTGCCGCGTTCGTGGTCGACCATCTGCTTGGGCCGGTTCGGCCAGTCGACGATCAGCGGCAGGTCCACTTCACCGGCATCATCTTCCAGCAGCCCCTGCACGATGGCTTCATAACGCTTGCCCACCTGGCGCTTCTCGAACTGCATCGACAGCGCTACCTGCATGTCCTTGCCGCGCGCGTGCAGCAGCAGGCCAGAGGTGACCTGGTCCAGGCGATGCACGGTCAGCGCATCGGCATACACCGCCTGCAGCCGTGCGACCACGCAGTCCTGGTTCTCCGCCGAGCGGCCGGGCACGGACAGCAGGCCGGCCGGCTTCTCGGCCACCAGCAGCGCGTCGTCGATGTAATGCAGAAGGATCATGTCGTTGCCAGGTACTCCATACGAAAACGGGGAAGCCGAAGCCTCCCCGTTTCCTGCGTACCGGCCAACGGCCGGTACCTACCCTGATGGAAAGGTGCCGGCAGGGTGCCGGCACCGACCGCATCAACCCAGCAGGTGGGCGACGCCGGCGCGCTCTTCTTCCAGCTCGGCCAGGGTCTTGTCGATGTACTTCTGGCTGAAGTCGTCGACCGGCAGATCCTTGACCAGGGTGTACTCGCCGTTCTCGGTGGTGACCGCGAAGCCGAAGATCACGCCTTCCGGAATGCCGTAGGAACCGTCGGACGGCACGCCCATGGTGACCCACTTGCCGTTGCTGCCCAGCACCCAGTCACGCACGTGGTCGATCGCTGCGTTGGCCGCCGAAGCTGCCGAGGACGAGCCGCGGGCTTCGATGATCGCCGCGCCGCGCTTGCCGACGGTCGGGATGAAGGTGTTGGCATTCCACTCCTGGTCGTTGATCGCATCGGCGATCGACGCACCATCGGCGGTGGCGAAACGGTAGTCCGGGTACATGGTCGGGCTGTGGTTGCCCCACACCACCAGCTTCTCCATGCCGGCGACCGGCTTGCCGAGCTTGGTCGACAGCTGGCTCAGCGCACGGTTGTGGTCCAGGCGCAGCATGGCGGTGAAGTTGCGCGGGTTCAGGTCCGGCGCCGACTTCATGGCGATGTAGGCGTTGGTGTTGGCCGGGTTGCCGACCACCAGCACCTTCACGTCACGCTTGGCGACCTTGTTCAGTGCGGCGCCCTGGGCGGTGAAGATCTTCGCGTTTTCCAGCAGCAGATCCTTGCGCTCCATGCCCGGGCCGCGCGGACGTGCGCCGACCAGCAGGGCGATGTCGGCGTCCTTGAAGGCGACTTCAGCGTCGTCGGTACCGACCATGCCGGCCAGCAGCGGGAACGCGCAGTCTTCCAGTTCCATCATCACGCCCTTCAGGGCGGCCTGGGCCTTGTCGACCGGCAGCTCCAGCAGCTGCAGGATGACCGGCTGGTCCTTGCCCAGCATTTCACCGGAGGCGATACGGAACAGCAGGGCGTAGCCGATCTGGCCGGCGGCGCCGGTCACGGCAACACGAACAGGTGCTTTCATGGGGATTTCCTCTGCTAAGAAGCTAAGTAGCGTTGTGGGAGATGGCCGCGCGGGCGGGGACAGGCCTGGCGGGGCGGCCGCAACATGGAAACGGCCCCCTCTGCAGGGGGCCGTCCGGGTATTGGATCAGGCGGCGAGGATCTTGTTCCACTCACCCACGCGCTCTGCCTGGGCGGCGAGCACGGCGTCGGTGTCGCCTTCCAGGGTGATCGAATGGATCACGTCGCCCTGCTTGACCGAATCAACGATCGCCTGGCCTTCCAGGACCTGGCCGAACACGGTGTGCTTGCCGTCCAGCCAATCGGTCTTGATGTGGGTGATGAAGAACTGGCTGCCATTGGTGTTCGGGCCGGCGTTGGCCATCGACAGCGAGCCGATCTGGTGCTTCACACCATTCTTCTCGTCTTCGAACTTGTAGCCCGGGCCGCCGGTGCCACGACCCTGCGGGCAGCCGCCCTGGATCATGAAATCGGGGATCACGCGGTGGAAGATCAGGCCGTCATAGAAGCCGCGCTTGACCAGGTTCACGAAGTTGGCGACCGTCAGCGGCGCCTTGTCGGCGAACAGCTCGACCTTGATCGGGCCCTGGGTGGTGTCGAAAGTGGCGATGAGGGACATGCAGATCCTTGGGATGCGGGGTGTGTAATCAGCCCCATAAGGATACACCTCCCCCGTGGCATGGGCGGCTTCGACCATGTGCGCAGGCAGGGTCTTCAGCCTGCGGACGGGCAGCGCCGGGGGGCAGGCTGAATGGGGGCCTCAGCAGTCCTGAAATCCAGGTTTTCGCCAATCGTCAAGTTCGACGTATAATGTTGGACTTCTTTTTCCAAATCCGGCGCCGACTGGCCCCCTTTCGTATGTCCATCGAAAACCTTCGCAACATCGCCATCGTCGCTCACGTCGACCATGGCAAGACCACCCTGGTCGACCAGCTGCTGAAGCAGTCCGGCACCCTGTCCGAGCGTACCGTCCTCGCCGAGCGCGTGATGGACAGCAACGACCAGGAAAAGGAACGCGGCATCACCATCCTGGCCAAGAACACCGCCATCACCTGGGAAGACAAGAAGACCGGTATCAAGAACCGGATCAACATCGTCGACACCCCCGGACACGCCGACTTCGGCGGCGAGGTCGAGCGCGTGCTGTCGATGGTCGACACCGTGCTGATCCTGGTCGACGCGATGGACGGCCCGATGCCGCAGACCCGCTTCGTCACCCAGAAGGCCTTCGCGATGGGCTTCAAGCCGATCGTCGTGGTCAACAAGGTCGACCGTCCGGGCTCGCGTCCGGAGTGGGTGATCGACCAGGTCTTCGACCTGTTCGACAAGCTCGGCGCCACCAATGAGCAGCTGGACTTCCCGATCGTCTACGCCTCGGCCCTGAACGGCTACGCCGGCCTGGAAGACACCGTGCGCGACGGCGACATGACCCCGCTGTACGAAGCGATCATGCAGCACGCGCCGAAGCCGGAAGTGGACCCGGAAGGTCCGTTCCAGATGCGCATCAGCCAGCTGGACTACAACAACTTCGTGGGCGTGATCGGCATCGGCCGCATCCAGCGCGGCACCCTGAAGAAGAACATGCAGGTCGCGGTGATCGACCGTGAAGGCAAGAAGCGCAACGGCAAGGTCGCCCAGGTGCTGGGCTTCCTGGGCCTGGAGCGCATCGAGCAGGACACCGCCGAAGCCGGTGACATCGTCGCCATCTCCGGTATTCCGGAGCTGACCATCTCCGACACCCTGTGCCACCCGGAAACCCCGGAAGCCCTGCCGGCACTGACCGTCGACGAGCCGACCATCTCGATGACCTTCCAGGTCAACAACTCGCCGTTCGCCGGCAACAAGGACCTGTCCGGTGGCAAGTTCCTGACCAGCCGCCAGATCAAGGACCGTCTGGACCGCGAGCAGGTCCACAACGTGGCCCTGAAGGTCGAACAGCTGGAAGACGCCGACAAGTTCCTGGTCTCCGGCCGTGGCGAACTGCACCTGTCGGTGCTGATCGAGAACATGCGTCGTGAAGGCTACGAGCTGGCCGTGTCGCGCCCGGAAGTGATCATCAAGCAGATCGACGGCCAGGCCATGGAGCCGATCGAGCAGCTCGTGGTGGACATCGAAGAAGTCCACCAGGGCGGCGTGATGGAAAAGCTGGGCACCCGCAAGGGCCAGCTGAAGAACATGGAATCGGACGGCAAGGGCCGTGTCCGCCTGGAATACCAGATCCCGGCCCGTGGCCTGATCGGCTTCCAGAACGAGTTCAAGACCCTCACCCAGGGCTCGGGCCTGCTGTTCCACGTGTTCGACCATTACGGTCCGAAGGAACAGGGCGCCATCGCCAAGCGCATCAACGGTGTGATGATCGCCAATGCGCCGGGCACCACCCCCGCGTACTCGCTGGGCCCGCTGCAGGAACGCGGCAAGCTGTTCGCTGCTGAAGGCGACAACGTGTATGAAGGTCAGCTGGTCGGCATCCACTCCAAGGACAACGACCTGACCGTCAACGCGATCAAGACCAAGCCGCTGACCAACATGCGCGCTTCGGGCAAGGACGATGCGATCCAGCTGACCCCCGCGATCAAGTACTCGCTGGAACAGGCCCTGGACTTCATCGAAGACGACGAGCTGGTCGAGATCACCCCGAAGGAGATCCGTCTGCGCAAGAAGTTCCTGACCGAAAGCGACCGCAAGAAGAACTCGCGCGGCGGCTGATCCAGCGAACCGTGAGCCAGAACGGCTACAACCCGGATCCACACCGGCATCCGGGCCTCCATGTCATCGCCTTGCTCGAAGCGAGCAAGGCGATGCTGGCGTTGTTGGCGGCCACCGGGCTGGAAATCCTCGGCCCGCAGCCGCTTCGCGACGGCGTCAATGCCCTGATCCGGCGTTTCAGCCTGGACCCGGATCACGGCACCCTGCCCTCGCTGTTGAATGCAATCAGTCCCGACGCGGTGCACCTGGCTGCGGCGGCGATGATCGGCTACGGCCTGCTGCACCTGGTCGAGGCCTGGGGCCTCTGGAAAGCCAAGGCATGGGCTTCCTGGCTGGGCTGCCTGACCGCCTCCATCTACCTGCCCTTCGATATCTACGCGATCGTCCGCCATCCCGGCTGGGCCTCGTGGACGGTGCTGGCGATCAACCTGATCGTCGTCTACGTGCTGGCGCGCGACCTGCGCAAGCGCCGTCGCTGAGCAGCCGCTACACTGGGGATCGGAGCCGTCGAAGCTGCCCCATGCGCCTGTCCTTGCCGCCCCTCCTGTCCTTCCTGATCACCGCGTTGCCTGCGGGGCTCGCTGCTGGCTGCAGCCCGGCCGCGTCCACCGCGCATGCCGGTGAACCCGGCAACAGCTCTATGCCTTTCCCCTACGCCGAGACCGAAGTCTCCGACCTGCAGGCGCGGATGGTCGCCGGTGAGCTCGACAGCGTCACCCTGACCGGCGCCTACCTCAAGCGCATCGCGGCCCTGGACCGCACCGGGCCACGCCTGCGCGCGGTGATCGAACTCAACCCCGATGCCCTCAAGGAAGCCGCACAGCGCGACCAGGAGCGCCGTGCCGGCCGCCTGCGCGGCCCCCTGCATGGCATCCCGATCCTGCTGAAGGACAACATCAACGCCGCACCGATGGCCGCCAGTGCCGGCTCGCTGGCCCTGCAGGGCTTCCGCCCCGGCGATGCCTACCTGGTCCGGCGCCTGCGCGAAGCGGGCGCAGTGGTGCTGGGCAAGACCAACCTCAGCGAGTGGGCCAACTTCCGCGGCAACGACTCCATCTCCGGCTGGAGCGCGCGCGGCGGACAGACCCGCAATCCCTACCGCCTCAGTCATTCCCCCTGCGGCTCCAGCAGCGGCAGCGCGGTGGCCGTGGCCGCCAACCTGGCCAGCGTGGCCATCGGCACTGAAACCGATGGCAGCATCGTCTGCCCCGCAGCGATCAACGGCGTGGTCGGCCTGAAACCGACCGTCGGCCTGGTCAGCCGCGAAGGCATCATCCCGATCTCCTTCAGCCAGGACACCGCGGGCCCGATGACCCGCAGCGTCGCCGACGCCGCCGCCGTGCTGACCGCCATCGCTGGCCGCGATGACGCCGATCCCGCCACTGCGACCATGCCCGGCCGCGCAGTCTACGACTACACCGCACGGCTGGATCCGCAGGGCCTGCGCGGCAAGCGCATCGGCCTGCTGCAGACACCATTGCTGAAATATCGCGGGATGCCACCGCTGGTTGAACAGGCTGTCGCTGAACTGCGCCGCGCCGGCGCCGTGGTGGTACCGGTGGAACTACCCAACCAGGGCGCCTGGGCCGATGCCGAGCGCATCGTGCTGTTGTACGAATTCAAGGCGGGTCTGGAGCGCTACCTCAACACCTACCAGGCGCCACTGCGCAGCCTGGCCGGGCTGATCGCCTTCAACGAGGCGCACAAAGGCCAGGAACTGGGGCTGTTCGGCCAGGAGCTGCTGCAGGAAGCCCAGGCGACTCCTGGCCTGGGCGATCCCGTCTACATCCGCGCGCGCAGCGATGCGCGGCGACTGGCGGGCCCGGAAGGCATCGACGCCGTGCTGGCATCGCAGAAGCTGGATGCGCTGGTCGCACCGACGACCGGTGTGGCCTGGCCCCTGCGCAGCACCGGCGATGACTTCCCCGGCGAGAGCTACAGCGTCGCCGCCGTCGCCGGCTACCCCAGCCTGAGCGTACCGATGGGCCAGATCGATGGCCTGCCTGCAGGGCTGTTGTTCATGGGCACGGCCTGGAGCGAGCCGAAGTTGATCGAGATGGCCTACGCGTATGAGCAGCGCACGCGCGCCCGGCGCCCACCGCACTTCGATACCGATGCCTTGATCGAATCCGGCGACCCCTGACATCCGGAACTGCCGGCCAGCGGCCGGCACTACCGATCCGACGGCTCCACTGGCGCGATGGCCGCCTCACCATCCTCCGCACCCGGCGAGCGCACATCGGCGCTGCCTGCACGCCGCATCCGCGGCATATCCAGCTCATCGTCGCGCTGCAGGCGCGCGCGCACCTGCGGCAGCGATTGCGGATGCTCGCGCGCAAGGAAATCCAGCATGCGTTCGCGCACCAGGCAGCGCAGGTCGAACGCATCACCGGAACTGCGCGCACTGACCAGCAACCGCACCTGGATCGCGCGCTCGCTGGTCTCGGTCACCTGGGTCACGCACACCCGTCCATCCCACAGCGGCTGGCCCTGGCAGATGCGTTCCAGCTCGGCACGTATCGCCGCGATCGGCGCACGGTAGTCCAACCACAGGAACGCCGTGCCGAGCAGATCGGCACTGCGCCGCGTCCAGTTCTGGAACGGGTGCTCGATGAACCAGGTCAGCGGCACCACCATCCGCCGCTCATCCCAGATACGCACCACCACGTAGCTGCTGCCGATCTCTTCGATGCGTCCCCATTCGCCCTCGACGATCACCACGTCATCGAGCCGGATCGGCTGGGTCACCGCAATCTGCAGGCCGGCGATCAGATTGCCGAACACCGGTTTGGCGGCGATACCCGCCACCAGGCCGATCAAACCCGCCGACGCCAGCAGCGCGGTGCCGATCTTCTGCACCATCGGGAAGGTCAGCAGCACCAGCGAAGCACCGAGCACGATGATGCCGCCCATCAGCACGCGGCTGAGCACTCGCGTCTGGGTCTGGATGCGGCGCGCTTCGAGGTTGTCGGAGACATCGATCGGATGGCTGCGCAGGATCGCCCGCTCACCCGCCGCAACGCCGCGCACCAGCAACCAGATGAAGCAGGCGGTCAGGGCGATGTGCAGCACGCGCAGCAGTTGATCGAGCGTGTGTTCCGGCAATGGCGTGGCCTGCAGCGCCGGCACCAGCAACAGCACGGGCAGTGCAAGGGCCAGCGGCGGTCCGATCACCCGGCCGATGCGCGCACGGCGCCGGTCACGCCCGCGCAGGCGGCGGTACAGTGCCAGTACGACCCAAGCGCCCAGGCCACCGACCACCAAAGCGGTTCCGATCGGCCACAGATACTGCTGCAGGTGTTGCCATATCACTGCGCATTCTCGCTGTCTGCATCAAGGAGCCAGCGTGGCGCATGCACCATGAGCGCGATGTCAGCCGTTCGTAAGCAGAATGTAGGCGGGGGTGTTCGGCAGGGCTGCGCCCTGCACCCGCGGTAGTGCCGGCCGCTGGCCGGCAACCTCAACAGCAACAGCAAGAGCAAAAGCCTGCATTCCTTGGGATGGCGGGGAGGGGACAGATGGTGGGGGACGCTGCAAGTACGTCCATGTAAGCTCGGTCGCGCCATCCATGGCGCTCACGCCCCCGCCATCTGTCCCCTCCCCGCCTCCGACAATTTCCCGCGATCTGTCGGAATGTCATGGCCCGCTGTTGGTCGGTGTCGACCTTGGTCGACACGTAGATCCACGCCATGCGTGGATGCTCTTCAAATTCAATTCGAAATATTCGATTCCGATGGAGATTCATCCACGCATGGCGTGAATCCAACAGACACCGGAAAACTGTCGAAGGCGGGGCGGTGTCGGATTGCGGGGCATCCGCGGCATGGATGCCGCGGCTGAGCCTACAGGGACGTACTTGCGGCGTCCCCGCAATCCGACACCGCCCCGCCAACCACGGAATGCCGCCCTTGCTGTTGCTCTGGCAGTGGCCTCTGCAGGTGCAGGGCGCAGCCCTGCAGAAGCCAACCCTTACCGCACTTGCTCCTGCTTGCGCACGATCGCCATCGCAATCTCCAGCGACTGCTCGTAGTTCAATCGCGGATCGACGGTCGAACGATAGGCACGTTCCAGGTCACGTTCGGTCAGTTCGCGCGCACCGCCGGTGCATTCGGTCACATCCTCACCGGTCAGCTCCAGATGCACGCCACCCAGACGGGTGCCTGCCGCCGCATGCAGGTCGAAGGACATCTCGACCTCACCACGCACGTTGTCGAAGCGCCGCGTCTTGAAGCCGTTGGCGGTGCTTTCGGTATTGCCGTGCATCGCGTCGCACACCCACAGCACGCGACGGCCATCGCGCTTGACCGCGTCCAGCAACGGCGGCAGCTTCTGCGCGATCTGCGCCGCGCCCATACGATGGATGAAGCTCAGGCGGCCCGGCTCGTCATCCGGGTTGAGCACATCGATCAGGCGCAGCAACTGGTCCGGCGTCACCGACGGGCCCACCTTGATCGCGATCGGATTGCGCACGCCACGGAGGTACTCCACGTGCGCGCCATCCAGCGCGGCGGTACGCATGCCGATCCACGGATAGTGCGTGCTCAGGTTCAACCAGCCCTGCTGGCGCGGCACCTGCCGGGTCAGCGCCTGCTCGTAGGGCAGCAGCAGCGCTTCATGCGAGGTGTAGAAATCGATGCGGTTGAGGTTGTGCACGCGGGCCCCGGCCAGGGTCTCCATGAAGTGCACGGCATCACCGATCGAGGCCACCATCTTCTGGTATTCGGCGGCCAACGGCGAATGGCTCACCCATTCCAGGTTCCAGTACTCGGGATGGTGCAGGTCGGCGAAGCCACCATCGATCAGCGCCCGCACGAAGTTCATCGTCATCGCCGAATGCGCGTGGGCCTGCAGCATCCGCTTCGGGTCGGGCAGCCGCGCCGCCTCGGTGAAAGCCGGCGCATTGATGACATCGCCACGGTAGCTGGGCAGGGTCACGCCGTCGCGGGTCTCGGTATCGGCCGAGCGCGGCTTGGCGTACTGGCCGGCGAAACGGCCGACGCGGATCACCGGCTGGCGCAGGCCGTGCACCAGCACCAGGCTCATCTGCAGCAGCACCTTCAGCCGGTTGGAGATCGTGCCCGATTCGCAGTCGCTGAAGTTCTCCGCGCAGTCGCCGCCCTGCAGCAGGAAACGCTTGCCTTCCTGGGCGTCGGCCAGCTGCTGCTTCAGCGCCAGGATCTCCCACGACGTCACCAGCGGCGGCAGCCGCTTCAACTCGTGCAGCGCGGCATCCAGTGCCACCGGATCGGGATAGGTCGGCATCTGCAGCGCGGTCTTGCCCCGCCAGCTCTCCGGTGACCAGGCGGCGCCAGCAGCGATGGCGGCAGGATCGGGGGCGGGCGGAACGGCGGACAGGCTCATCACGGACATCCGGGGGTGGGGGGCGGTCATGGTCGCAGAGCCAGCCGCTGGCGCAAAGGGCCGGGCCCGGTCATGACTGCCTGAACGGCGTGGAAAGGGGCCGTGTGATCGGCCAGAAACGGCATGGTGGCCGTCGCCGGACAGGCGCATGATCGGCACGCAGTTGTTACGGAGTAACACTCTCTCATGGACCGGCCCCTCTCCTCTTCCCTGCCCATTTCCCATGAAGCCCTCCCTGCTCACCACCGCCATCACCTTCGCCCTGATCCTGACCAGCCAGTCCGTGCTTGCCGCCGACGCTGATGCCAGCGCGGCTGCGGTCAAGGACCTCGACGTAGTCACCGTCAGTGCTCAGCTCGACCAGGCCCGCAACGCCCTGTCACCGGACATCGGCAGCAGCCAGTACCAGATCACCGCCGAGGACATCCAGAAGCAGCCGTTGGGCGCCTCCGCCCCGCTCAGCCAGGTGCTGCTGCAGGCCCCGGGCGTGGTCCAGGACTCTTACGGCGGCGTACACGTGCGCGGCGACCACGCCAACCTGCAGTACCGCATCAACGGCGTACTGCTGCCCGAATCGATCTCCGGCTTCGGCCAGACCCTGGATGCCCGCACCATCAAGAGCATCCGCCTGATGGATGGCGCGCTGCCGGCCCAGTTCGGTGAACGCACCGCCGCGGTGGTCGATATCACGACCCGCAGTGGCGCCGAGCTGGGCAACGGCGGCAGCGCTGGCATCACCGCCGGTTCGTTCGGCAAGGTCAATCCGAATGCCTCCTGGTGGGGCAACCAGGACCGTTGGAGCTGGTTCCTGACCGGCAACTACGATCAGAACGAGGTCGGCCTGGAGAACCCCACCAGCGCACGCAAGCCGCTGCATGACGATACCCATCAAGGCAAGGCCTTTGCCGACCTGACCTACCTGGTCAACGACAGCACCCGCCTGAGCGTGTTCGCCGGCTTTGCCAACAACCGCTTCCAGATCCCGGTCAACCCGGGGCAGACCCCGCAGTTCGGCTACCTGGACACCACCACCTTCGATTCCAGCCAGCTGGACGAAACCCAGCGCGAGACCACCCGCTTCGGCATGCTGGTGCTGCAGGGCACGCTCGGTCAGACGGCGTACCAGCTCTCGGCCGGCCAGCGCTACAGCGATGTGGCCTTCAACCCGGACGTCGTTGGCGACCTGGTGTTCAGCGGCGTCGCCTCCCAGGTCCGGCGCAGCAACCGCGCCAACACCGTGCAGGCCGATTTCTCCACCCCCCTGGGCGACAACCACACCCTGCGTTATGGCCTGTATGGCAACTACGAACACGCCGCCGCCAACAACAGCAGCTGGGTCTTCCCGGTCGACACCGATGGGCGGCAGACGAGCACCACGCCGCAGCTGATCCCGGACCGCAATGCCTTCCACGCCAGCACCGCAGCCCTGTACGTGCAGGACGAGTGGCGGATCGGCGATGACTGGACCGTCAATTACGGCCTGCGCGGCGACCGCTTCAAGGCCTTCGGTCACACCGAGGGCCAGCTCAGCCCACGCCTGGGCGTGGTCTGGAACGCCAGCAACAGCACCACCGTGCACGCCGGCTATTCGCGCTACTTCACCCCGCCTGCCAGTGAGTTGGTTGCCGGCAGCGATCTGGCCCTGTTCGATGGCACCAGCAACCAGCAACCGGCCGGTGGCAGCACCACGCCGTTGTCCGAGCGCAGCGACTACTACGATATC
The DNA here is from genome assembly GCF_059421765.1 of Stenotrophomonas sp. GW821-FHT02D01. Lineage (NCBI taxonomy): Bacteria > Pseudomonadati > Pseudomonadota > Gammaproteobacteria > Lysobacterales > Lysobacteraceae > Stenotrophomonas > Stenotrophomonas sp. GW821-FHT02D01. The sequence continues at coordinate 263,483 of NZ_JBWKVP010000001.1, read as the reverse complement.
GGCGTGTCACAGCAGGTCGGCGACCACCTCACCCTCGGCCTGGATGCCTACGACCGACGCGTGCACCGCCTGCAGGACGAAGGCCAGTTCGGCGCCGCCTACATCTATTCCACCTTCAATTATTGTCGCGGGCACATCCACGGCCTGGAGTTCAGCGCCGACTACAGCAACGGGCCCATCAGCGCGTACTTCAACGCGGCCTACAACAAGGCCATGGGCACCCAGGTCATCACCAGCCAGTACAACCTCGATCCGGATGCACTGGCCTACGTACAGCAGAACTGGATCCATCTGGACCACGACCAGAAGCTGACGTCTTCCGGCGGCGTCAGCTATGCGTTCGCTGGCCACAATCGGGTCGGTGCGAACTACGTGTACGGCAGCGGCCTGCGTTCGGACATCGAGGGCGTGCCCAATGGCGGCGAACTGCCGTCGTACCTGCAGGTCAATCTCAGCGCCGCGCATGACTTCAACGCCGACAGCGGTCATCCGCTGCATGTGCAACTGGCCGTGCTCAACACACTGGACCGAAGCTACCAGCTGCGCGATGGCGGCGGCATCGGCGTGTTCGCACCGCAGTGGGGGCCGCGTCGCGGCGCCTATCTGAGCCTGCAGCAGGACTTCTGAGGTAGTGCCGGCCGCTGGCCGGCATTGCACGGGACTGCATCGCCCCCAGGGGGTTGCCGGCCAGCGGCCGGCACTACCGGAACTCAACCGCCCCTGGGATTGCCGGCCAGCGGCCGGCACTACCGGAACGCAGTAGAGCCACGCCATGCGTGGCTCCAGACTGGATCAGCGTTTGACCTTGCGCAGCGACACGACCAGCGCCCACAGGGCCAGCAGCACGAACCACACGCCCGACCACATCGGCATGGTCAGGCCAAGGAACGTCCAGTCGATGTTGCCGCAGTTGCCGGTGCCGGTTAGCACGGTGCGGAACACTTCCAGCGGCCCCATGGTCTCGCGCAGGAAGGCCAGTGGCGGGCCACAGGTCGCCCCCATTTCCGGCGGCAGCATCTGCACGTAGACATGGCGCGCGGCGATACCCACACCCACGGCGGCAGCGATGAAAGCGAGGATGCCGTAGGTCGCCCGCCCCGGACGGTTGGACGGCCCATGCAGGGCGCCGATCAGGAACAGCAGGCCCAGGGCCGCGAACGCCAGGCGCTGGAAGATGCACAGCGGACACGGCTCCAGCCCCATCTTCAGCTGCAGGAAAATCGCGTAGCCCAGCAGGCCCGCGCAGATCAGGAAGCCCAACAGGAACTGGGCGCGGAAAGGCCAGCGCAGAGGATTCATCGGCAACGCTCGTGTAGTACGGACCACAAGCGTAACCGAGAGTGCGCGCCGTTCGAACCGCCACAACGTCGCGCCCGTCGGAACATGCCGGCGCGCGCGCCGCAACATGCGGGATCATCCACGCCCGGCGTGGATCTCCATCCGTCGCCCAGAAACGGAAAAACCCGGCACGAGGCCGGGTTCTTCACCGAATGACGGGTGTCGCGCGTCGATTACTCTTCGACGGCTTCAGCCACGACCGGACGGTCAACCAGCTCAACGTAGGCCATCGGCGCGTTGTCGCCGGCGCGGAAGCCGCACTTCAGCAGGCGCAGGTAACCGCCCGGACGGTTCGCGTAGCGCGGGCCCAGGATGGTGAACAGGTTGCCGACGGCTTCGTTGTCGCGCAGGCGGGCAAAGGCCAGACGGCGGTTGGCGACGGAGTCGACCTTGGCCAGGGTGATCAGCGGCTCGGCGACGCGGCGCAGTTCCTTGGCCTTCGGCAGGGTGGTCTTGATCAGCTCGTGCTTGAACAGCGAGGCGGCCATGTTCTTGAACATCGCTTCGCGGTGGGCGCTGGTACGGCTGAACTTACGGCCGGATTTCTGGTGACGCATGGTGATATTCCTTGGTTAATGATGTGGCTTTGCGGATCGTTGTCGCCTTCCTGGCGTTGCTGCTCGGACTGCGGTTGGTCCTGGCCATCCGTCCTGGACGACCTGCCCGCGAACCTTCGTTCGTCGTGGCGGTGTTGCCTGGGTGCAATGGCCCCGCCGTTGCCGACGGGGCCATGCGGTCTTGCAGAAAGGCGGTATCAGCCCAGCATGCCGTGGCTGGCGACGCCGGCCGGCGGCCAGTTCTCCAGCTTCATGCCGAGCGACAGGCCACGCTGGGCCAGCACTTCCTTGATCTCGGTGAGCGACTTCTTACCCAGGTTCGGGGTCTTCAGCAGCTCGACTTCGGTCTTCTGGATCAGATCGCCGATGTAGTAGATGCTCTCGGCCTTGAGGCAGTTGGCCGAACGCACGGTCAGCTCCAGATCGTCGATCGGGCGCAGCAGCACCGGATCCACGCCGTTGTTGGCCGGCTTCGCCGCACCGCGGTCGCGATGGGTGAAGTCACCGAACACCGACAGCTGATCGCTGAGGATGTCGGCAGCGGTACGCACTGCTTCTTCGGCGTCGATGGTGCCGTTGGTCTCGATATCGATGACCAGCTTGTCCAGGTCGGTGCGCTGTTCGACACGAGCCGCTTCCACGGCATAGGCGACACGGCGGACCGGCGAGAACGAGGCATCCAGGACCAGACGGCCGATGGCACGGGTTTCTTCGTCCGGACGACGACGCGCAGCTGCCGGCTGATAGCCGAAACCACGCTCGATCTTCAGACGCATGTTCACTGCCGTGTCCTTGGTCAGGTGGCAGATCACGTGGTCGCCGTTCAAGATCTCCACATTGTGGTCGACCTTGATGTCGGCAGCGGTGACAACGCCCGGACCCTGCTTGGACAGGGACAGAGTCGCGTTGTCGCCGGAGTGCATACGGATGGCCACGTCCTTCAGGTTCAGCAGGACTTCCAGCACGTCCTCCTGCAGACCTTCGACCGTGGTGTACTCATGCAACACGCCGTCGATTTCGACTTCCGTGATGGCGAAGCCCGGGATGGACGACAGCAGCACGCGACGCAGGGCATTACCCAGCGTATGCCCGTAACCCCGCTCCAAAGGTTCGATAACGACCTTTGCACGGGTGTCGGTAATGCGTTCGATCTGCGGACCGCGAGGACGCAGAACCTGGTTGGCGGTAACCGTCATGTTGCGGGTTCTCCTAGTGAACCCCCGGCCGTCGCCGGGGGCTCTCCAATGTGAATTACTTCGAATACAGCTCGACGATCAGCGCTTCGTTGATGTCCGCAGGCAGATCCGAACGATCCGGAACAGCCTTGAAGATGCCGGAGAACTTGCCGGAATCCACTTCAACCCACGACGGGCTCAGGTCATGCTGGGCGGCGACGGTCAGGGCTTCCTGGACGCGCAGCTGCTTGGCAGCCTTTTCAGACAGGGCGATGGCGTCGCCAGCCTTGACCTGGTACGAGGCCAGGTTGACCGACTTGCCATTCACGGTGACGCCGCGGTGCGACACCAGCTGACGGGCAGCCGGACGGGTCACGGCGAAGCCCATGCGGTAGACAACGTTGTCCAGGCGGGTTTCCAGCAGCTGCAGGAGGTTCTCGCCGGTGTTGCCCTTCTTGGTCGAGGCCTTCTTGTAGTAGTTGCGGAACTGACGCTCCAGCAGACCGTAGATACGCTTGACCTTCTGCTTTTCACGCAGCTGGGTAGCGTAGTCGGACAGCTTGCCCTTGCGGGCAGTGGCGCCATGCTGGCCGGGCTTCTGCTCCAACTTGCACTTGGAGTCCAGCGCACGCGCCGGGCTCTTCAGGGACAGGTCGGCGCCTTCGCGACGGGCGAGCTTACAGGTAGGACCGATATAACGAGCCATTTCTTATCGCTCCCTTTAGACGCGACGCTTCTTCGGCGGACGGCACCCGTTGTGCGGGATAGGCGTCACGTCGATGATGTTGGTGATCTTGTAGCCGACGTTGTTCAACGAACGCACGGCCGACTCACGGCCCGGACCCGGACCCTTGATGCGGACTTCCAGCGACTTCACGCCGTAGTCCAGCGCAGCACGACCGGCCTTTTCGGCAGCCACCTGGGCTGCGAACGGGGTCGACTTGCGCGAACCGCGGAAGCCAGCGCCACCGGAGGTCGCCCACGACAGAGCGTTGCCCTGACGGTCGGTGATGGTCACGATGGTGTTGTTGAACGAAGCGTGGACGTGAGCAACGCCGTCGGTGACGACGCGCTTGATCTTCTTCTTGGTCTTAGCAGCAGGCTTAGCCATTTATATGTCCCTTACTTCCTGATCGCCTTGCGCGGGCCCTTGCGGGTGCGGGCGTTGGTACGGGTGCGCTGGCCACGCAGCGGCAGACCGCGACGGTGACGCAGGCCGCGGTAGCAGCCCAGGTCCATCAGGCGCTTGATCGCGATACCGATTTCACGGCGCAGATCGCCTTCCACGATGTACTTGCCGACTTCGGCGCGCAGGCGCTCGATTTCCGGCTCCGACAGATCGCGGATCTTGGTGGTCGAAGTGACGCCTGCGACTTCGCAGACCTTCTTCGAACGGGTACGGCCGATGCCGTAAATGCTTTGCAACCCGACCCAGACATGCTTCTGGGCTGGCAGGTTGACGCCTGCAATACGCGCCATGACGCGGTTCTCCAGCTGAGTGATGGCCGACAGCGCGCTCAAGGCACGCCGATCCGGCAGGATGGATCAAAAAAGTGAACCAGTGATACTAACAAGGTTCCGGTTTACTTGGAAGCCCGTGAAACCAGAGGTTTCATGAACCCGGCCCGGGGAGTGTGCCCAGGCTCCGGCGCCGGATGGGGTTGGACCTGGAGTTGCCTCCCGGGCCGCCCGCGCTACTCCAGCGCGGGACCACCTCATCACACCCCCACCCGGAACCGCTGCGGGGGCCGCCCTTCGTTTGTGTGGCCAGAGTCCGCGAAGCGGAGGACCATCACGTCAGGAAGACGAAAGTATAACAGGCTAATCAGCCGCGAGCAAAACCGCCGCGGTTGCCGCCCTTCAGGTTGGCCTTCTTCAGCAGGCTCTCGTACTGGTGGGACATCAGGTGCGCCTGCACCTGGGCGATGAAGTCCATCACCACCACCACCACGATCAACAGCGAAGTACCGCCGAAATAGAACGAGGCGTTCAGCTGCGTGCGCATCAGTTCCGGCAGCAGGCAGACGATCACCAGGTAAGCCGAACCGGCAGCAGTCAGTCGGGTCAACACGCCGTCGATGTAGTCGGCGGTGGCCTTGCCCGGACGGATACCCGGAATCAGCGCGCCCGACTTCTTCAGGTTGTCGGCGGTTTCCTGCGAGTTGAACACCAGCGCGGTATAGAAGAACGCGAAACCGGTGATCAGCGCAGCGAACACGATCATGTGCAGCGGCTCGCCCGGGCCCAGGGCATTGGCGACCTTCTGCAGGGTCTGGCCAAAGGTGCTCTGGTTGGCAGCCTGACCCGACCACATGGCCAGGGTGGCCGGGAAGGCCAGCAGGCTCGAGGCGAAGATCGCCGGGATGACGCCGGCCATGTTCAGCTTCAGCGGCAGGAACGAGGTCTGGTTCATGTACGCGTTGCGACCGCCCTGGCGGCGCGCGTAGTTCACCGTGATCCGGCGCTGGCCGCGTTCGACGAACACCACGAAGAAGGTGAAGGCGAGCACGACGATGGCGATCAGCAGCAGCTGGATGAACTGGATGTTGCCGTCGCGGTAGGCGTCGAAGGTGTGGATGACCGCACCCGGCAGGCCCGCCACGATACCGGCGAAGATGATCAGCGAGACGCCGTTGCCGATGCCGCGCTCGGTCACCTGCTCACCAACCCACATCAGGAACATGGTGCCGGCGGTCAGTGCGACCACGGCAGTGAGCACGAAGCCCATGCCCGGCATGTAAACGACCGGCGCGCCGGTCGGCGACACCTGGCCCTGCAGTGCCAGCGCGATCGAACCGCCCTGCACCACTGCGAGCAGCACAGCGCCGATGCGCGAATACTGGGTGATCTTGCGGCGGCCGGACTCACCTTCCTTCTGCATCGCCTTCAAGGCGGGGAAGATGTGCACAGCCAGCTGCATCACGATGGATGCCGAGATGTACGGCATCACGTTCAGCGCGAAAATGCTGAAACGGTGCAGGGCGCCGCCCGAGAACATGTTGAACATGTCCACGATGCCGCCGCCCTGCTGTTGCATCATGGCAAGCATGGCATCGGGATTGACGCCCGGCACCGGCACGTAGCAGCCGATGCGATAGACGATCAAAGCCCCGACGACGAACAGCAAACGTTGGCGAAGTTCAGTGAACTTGCCCATTCCGCCCGCGAGGTTACCGATGCCAGCTTGCGCCATGATTCTCTTACTCCGTTACGCTGCCGCCGGCAGCTTCGATCGCAGCCTTGGCACCGGCCGTGGCAGCAACACCCTTCAGGGTGAACGCCTTGGTCACTTCGCCCTTGACGACGACCTTGGCCTTCTTGGCAGTGCTCGGGACCAGCTTGGCCGCACGCAGGGCAGCGAAGTCGATCTCGCCGGCCGGCAGCTTGTCCAGCTGGTACAGCAGCACTTCAGCGGTGTCCTTGGCGATCGGCGAACGGAAGCCGATCTTCGGCAGACGACGCTGCATGGGGGTCTGGCCGCCTTCGAAGCCAGCCTTGATCTTGCCGCCACCCTTACGGGCGAACGAACCCTTGTGGCCGCGGCCGCAGGTCTTGCCCAGGCCGGAGCCGATACCGCGACCGACGCGGGTACGCTCTTTACGAGCGCCCGGTGCCGGGCTCAATTCATTCAGATGCATGGTCATTGGATTATTCCTCAACCTTGACGAGGTAGTGGACCTTGTTGATCAGACCGCGAACCTGCGGGCTGTCCTTCAGTTCACGCACATCGTTGAGCTTGCCCAGACCCAGCGCACGCACCGACAGGCGATGACGCGCCTGGGCACCACGCAGGCCGCGAACCAGACGGACCTTGACGGTCTTGTTGGTTTCATTAGCCATGGTTGAGATCCTCCACCTTCTTGCCGCGCTTGGCCGCGATGCGAGCCGGCGACTGCGCTGCAGTCAGGCCCTTCACGGTGGCACGCACCAGGTTGATCGGGTTGCGCGAACCGGTGGCCTTGGCCAGCACGTTCTTCACGCCAACTGCTTCCAGCACGGCGCGCATGGCACCACCGGCAATGACGCCGGTACCTTCGGAAGCCGGCTGCATGAACACGCGCGCTGCGCCGTGACCATCCTTGATGGTGTGCCACAGGGTGCCGTTGTTCAGATCGACGGTGACCTGGTTCTTGCGAGCCTGCTCCATCGACTTCTGGATGGCGACCGGCACTTCGCGTGCCTTGCCATAACCGAAACCGACCTTGCCTTCGCCGTCGCCGACAACAGTCAGGGCGGTGAAGGTGAACTGACGGCCACCCTTGACGGTCTTGCTGACGCGATTGACCGCGACCAGCTTTTCGATCATGCCGTCATCGACTTTCTCTTCGCGGTTACGGTCGCGATCGCGACCCCGCTGCTGACGTTCTTCTGCCATGTTTATTCCTTGGTTGTTGGGTTATGTACGGCTCGAGGCCGCTTATGGTTGTGGAGTGGTGCGTTGTTGCGGTGGGCCGCTGCAGAAGAGCGGCGCCGCCCAGCCTCACTCAGGCTGGCGAGCAGGCGGGCATGGGGACCGGAGTCCCCTGCCCTGATCCCTTAGAACTGCAGGCCGGCTTCGCGGGCAGCGTCAGCCAGGGCCTTGATGCGGCCGTGGTAACGGTAACCCGAACGATCGAAGGCAACCTTCTCGACGCCGGCGGCCTTGGCACGCTCAGCGACGATGCGGCCAACCTTGGCGGCGGCATCGGCGTTCTTGCCGTTCTTCAGGCCTTCCTTGATGTCGGCCTGGGTGGTGTTGGCGGCAGCCAGCACCTTGGAGCCGTCAGCGGTGAAGACCTGTGCATACAGGTGCTGGCCGGTGCGCAGCACCGACAGGCGGGCCACACCGAGCACACGGATGTGGGCACGGGTCGACTTGGCGCGACGCAGGCGGGCGATGTTCTTGTTCATGATCTTTTTCCCTGGAAAGCGGAAGGTCCTAATTAGGCCTTCTTGGCTTCCTTGCGAATGATGACTTCGTCGGAGTACTTCACGCCCTTGCCCTTGTACGGCTCCGGCTTGCGGAACGCACGGATCTTGGCGGCAGCTTCACCGACGGCCTGCTTGTCAGCGCCCTGCACCAGGATTTCAGTCTGGGTCGGGGTGGTGATGGTGATGCCTTCCGGCGCCACGAACACGATCGGGTGCGAGTAACCCAGCGACAGGCTGAGGTCCTTGCCCTGCATCGCGGCACGGTAACCCACGCCGACCAGCTCAAGCTTGCGCTCGAAGCCTTCGGAAACACCCTTGACCATGTTGGACAGGATGGCGCGGACGGTACCGGTCAGCGGGATCAGCTCCACGTTGTCGGTGCTCAGGGTGGCAACGCCGTTTTCGACATTGATGTTGATGCCAGCCGGCTTGGCCAGCGACAGGGTGCCCTTCGGGCCCTTGGCGATGACGTTGTCGTTCTGGACGTTCAGTTCAACCTTACCCAGGTCGATCGGCTTCTTGGCTACACGGGACATGGTCTACTCCTTTCGCCTTAGGCCACGAAGCACAGGACTTCGCCGCCGACGCCCAACTGGCGCGCCTGCGCATCAGTCATGATGCCCTTGGAAGTGGAAATGATGGAAATGCCCAGGCCGTTCATGACCTTCGGCAGTTCGCTCTTGCCGCGGTACTGGCGCAGGCCCGAACGCGAGAAGCGCTTCAGGGTCGCGATGACCGGCTTGCCTTCGAAATACTTCAGCACGATTTCCAGCTCGGACTTGTTGTTCTCGAGCGCGGTCACGCGCAGGTCGGCGATGTAACCCTCGTCCTTCAGGACCTGGGCGATCGCAACCTTGATCTTGGACGACGGGGCTTTCACCGTCTGCTTGCCAACCGCTGCCGCATTCTTGATGCGGACCAGCAGGTCGGCGATGGGATCAGTCATGCTCATATGAGTACCTTTGAGTGCACCGATATCCGCTTTCGCGAAAATCTGTTGTCTCCTGGAAACGGGCCAGGCCCCCTACCCCTACGCGTTGCGCAGAGCAAGACGCGGGAGTATACGCCAAAAGAGCCCGACTTGCGCCGGGCTCTTCGGTTTTTTGCAGAGGGAAAGCTGAACGCCTCCCCTCCCCGGCTGCGAAGCCCCCCCCGGGGGGAGCCCTCGCTGGCAGGACCGGCTGGGGTTACCAGCTGGCCTTGCGCAGGCCCGGAACGTCGCCACGCATGGTGGCTTCACGCAGCTTGTTGCGACCCAGGCCGAACTTGCTGTACACGCCACGCGGGCGGCCAGACAGTTCGCAACGGTTGCGATGGCGGCTCGGCGACGAATCGCGCGGCAGCTTCGACAACTTGGTGGCGGCCTCGATCTTCTCTTCGTAGCTCGCGTCCGGGGAGGACACGATCTTCTTCAGAGCAGCACGCTTGACAGCGAACTTTTCAGCCAGCTTCTTCCGCTTGATGTCGCGGTTGACCATGGAGGTCTTTGCCATTTCGGTTTCCTCGACGAATCAGTTACGGAACGGGAACTTGAACGCTGCCAGCAGCGCCTTCGCTTCCGCGTCGGTCTTCGCAGTGGTGGTGATGGCGATATCCATACCGCGGATCGCGTCGACAGCGTCGAAGTCGATTTCCGGGAAGATGATCTGTTCCTTCACACCCATGTTGAAGTTGCCGCGACCGTCGAAGGAACGACCGGAAACACCACGGAAGTCGCGCACGCGCGGCAGCGAGATGTTGATCAGGCGGTCCAGGAACTCGTACATCTTGTGGCGACGCAGCGTGGTCTTGCAGCCGATCGGCCAACCATCACGGATCTTGAACGATGCCACCGAGATACGCGACTTGGTGACGATCGGCTTCTGGCCCGAGATCTTGGTCATGTCGCCAACGGCGTTTTCCAGGATCTTCTTGTTGGTGGCCGCTTCGCCGACACCCATGTTCAGGGTGACTTTGACCAGCTTCGGCACCTGCATGGAATTGGTGTAACCGAACTGCTTCATCAGCGCCGGCACCACTTCTTCCTTGTAAAACTTTTCGAGACGGGAAGTCATCTTCTCATTCCTCAGGCGTCGAGCGCCTCACCGCTGGAGCGGAACACACGCAGTTTGCGTCCATCCTCCAGCACCTTGAAGCCAACGCGCTCGCCCTTGCCCGAAGCCGGGTTCAGCACATTCACGTTGGAGATATGGATCGACGCTTCACGCTCGACCACGCCGCCGGCAACACCTGCCTGCGGGTTCGGCTTGGTGTGGCGCTTGACGATGTTCACGTTGGCGACGACCAGACGGTCGCCATCGACGCGGACGACTTCGCCCTGCTTACCCTTGTCCTTGCCAGCGTTGACGACAACCTGGTCGCCCTTCTTGATACGGTTAGCCATGATTATCTCCTGTCGCTCACAGCACTTCGGGAGCGAGCGAGACGATCTTCATGAACTTCTCCGAACGAAGTTCACGAGTCACCGGCCCGAAGATACGGGTCCCGATCGGCTCCTGCTTGTTGTTAAGCAGAACGGCAGCGTTGCCGTCGAAGCGGATCAGCGAGCCGTCGGCGCGACGCACACCCTTGCGGGTACGCACCACGACGGCGTCATACACTTCACCCTTCTTGACCTTGCCGCGCGGAATCGCATCCTTCACGGTGACCTTGATGATGTCGCCGATGCCGGCGTAACGGCGCTTGGAACCACCCAGCACCTTGAAGCACATCACTCGCTTGGCACCAGAATTGTCGGCGACGTCAAGGTAGCTCTGCATCTGGATCATGATTCAGACTCCTTATTCAGCCGCACGCGTGATGACTTCCACCACGCGCCAGTTCTTGGTCTTGGACATCGGAGCAATCTCGGTCACGCGGACGACATCGCCTTCCTTGCAGGCGTTGTCGGCATCGTGGGCGTGCAGCTTCGTCGAGCGCTTGATGTACTTGCCGTACAGTGCGTGCTTGACCTGACGCTCGACCAGGACGGTAACCGTCTTGTCCATCTTGTTGCTGACGACACGGCCTTCGACCGTGCGCAGCGCTTTGTTTTCAGTATTGTCGCTCATAGCGGCCATCCTTACTTCGTGCTGCCGAGCAGGGTCTTGACGCGAGCAATTTCGCGACGCACCCGGCGGATGTCGTGTGTCTTCGGCAGCTGGCCGGTGACCTGCTGCATACGGACAGAGAACTGTTCCTTACGCAGGTCGATCAGGTGGGCCTTGAGGTCGTCAGCCGACTTTTCACGGAGAGTTTTGATATCCATCAGCGCACCGTCCGGGTCACGAAAGTGGTGGTGACCGAGAGCTTGGCAGCGGCCAGGCGGAACGCCTCGCGTGCCACTTCCTCGGTAACACCCTCGATTTCATAGATCATGCGGCCGGGCTGGATCTGGGCCACCCAGTATTCCACGTTGCCCTTACCCGAACCCATTCGAACTTCGATGGGCTTCTTGGTGATGGGCTTGTCGGGGAACACTCGGATCCACATCTTGCCGCCGCGCTTCACGTAGCGGCTGATCGAACGGCGAGCCGCTTCGATCTGACGCGCGGTCAGCTGACCGTGGGCGGTTGCCTTCAGGCCGTACTCGCCAAAGCTGACAGCGTTTGCGCTCCAGCTGAGGCCTTCGTTACGGCCCTTGTGCACCTTGCGGTACTTGGTTCGCTTGGGTTGCAACATTGTCGTTACCTCGCTTCACGAGCCGGGCGCTGACGGTCACCGCGGTCGCCGCGATCATGACGATCGTTGCGCGACGGGGTGTCGTCCTGCTTTTCCTGGCCAACCTGGGAGAAATCGAAGACCTCGCCCTTGTAGATCCAGACCTTGATGCCGATGATGCCGTAGGTCGTCTTGGCTTCAGCGAAACCGTAGTCGATGTCGGCACGCAGCGTGTGCAGCGGCACGCGGCCTTCGCGGTACCACTCCGAACGGGCGATTTCTGCACCGTTGAGGCGGCCACCGACGTTGACCTTGATGCCCAGGGCACCCAGGCGCATCGCGTTGCCGACCGAGCGCTTCATTGCGCGGCGGAACATGATGCGACGCTCCAGCTGCTGCGCGATCGATTCGGCAACCAGCTGTGCGTCCAGCTCGGGCTTGCGCACTTCGGTGACGTTGATGTGCGCCGGGACGCCCATCATCTCGCTCACTTCCTTGCGCAGCTTCTCGATGTCCTCACCGCGCTTGCCGATCACCACGCCCGGACGGGCGGTGTGGATCGTCACGCGAGCGGTCTTTGCCGGACGCTCGATCAGGATCTTGCTGATGCCGGCCTGCGCCAGCTTCTTGCGCAGCATTTCGCGCACTTTCAGGTCGGCTGCCAGGTAACCAGCGAACTCGGCCTTGTTGGCGTACCACTTGGAGTTCCAGTCCTTGGAAATGCCGAGGCGGATACCAATCGGATGAACTTTATGACCCATGGTCTTTTCCTTATCCGCTTACTTGGCGGCGCCCACAACCACAGTGATGTGGCTGGTGCGCTTGAGGATGCGGGTACCGCGGCCTTTCGCCCGCGCCATGAAACGCTTCAGGGTCGGACCTTCATCTACCATGATGGTCTGAACCTTCAGCTCGTCGACGTCGGCGCCCTGGTTGTTCTCGGCATTTGCAATAGCCGACTCCACCACCTTCTTGATCAGGTGGGCAGCCTTCTTGTCCGAGAACTTCAGCAGGTTGACGGCACGCTCGGCCGGCAGACCGCGCACCTGGTCAGCGACCAGACGTGCCTTCTGCGGGGAGATGCGCGCGGTGCGCAGGATGGCTTTCGCTTCCATTGTCATCTCTCCTTACTTGCCCGACTTCTTGTCACCACCGTGACCCTTGAAGGTCCGGGTGATGGCAAATTCGCCGAGCTTGTGGCCGACCATGTTCTCGTTGACGAGAACCGGGATGTGGTTCTTGCCGTTATGCACGGCAATGGTGACGCCTACCATGTCAGGCAGGATCATCGAACGACGCGACCAGGTCTTGATCGGACGCTTGCTACCCGCAGCGGCAGCCACCTTAGCAACCAGGTGGTGATCGACAAACGGGCCCTTCTTGAGTGAACGTGCCATGGTCGATTAGCCCCTACGATCGCGGACGATGAACTGCTGAGTGCGCTTGTTATGGCGCGTCTTGTAACCCTTGGTCGGAACACCCCACGGGGTGACCGGATGCGGGTTACCCTGGCCGGCCTTCGCCTCACCACCACCGTGCGGGTGGTCAACCGGGTTCATGGCAGCACCACGAACGGTCGGGCGGACGCCGCGCCAGCGCTTGGCACCGGCCTTGCCCAGCTTTTCAAGGCTGTGCTCGTCGTTGCCGACTTCGCCGATGGTCGCGCAGCACTCAACCGGAACCTTGCGCATTTCACCCGAGCGCAGGCGCAGGGTGGCGTAGATGCCTTCACGAGCAACCAGCTGCACGGCAGCACCTGCAGCGCGAGCGATCTGAGCGCCCTTGCCCGGCTTCAGCTCGATGCAGTGGATGGTGGTACCGACCGGGATGTTGCGCAGCGGCAGGGTGTTGCCCGCCTTGATCGGAGCATCCGAACCAGCGATCACCTGATCGCCAGCCTTCAGACCCTTCGGGGCGATGATGTAGCGACGCTCGCCGTCGACGTAGCACAGCAGGGCGATGTGCGCGGTGCGGTTCGGATCGTATTCGATGCGTTCCACGCGCGCCGGGATGCCCAGCTTGTTGCGCTTGAAGTCAATCAGGCGGTAGTGCTGCTTGTGGCCACCACCGACGTGACGCACGGTGATGCGGCCGTGGTGGTTACGACCACCGGAACGGCTCTGCGACTCGACCAGCGGAGCGTGCGGAGCGCCCTTGTGCAGGTCGGGAGTAACCACGCGCACGGCCGAACGGCGACCGGGAGAAGTGGGCTTGAATTTCATCAATGGCATGGGATGTACCTCAGGCCTTGGCCGTTACATCGATCGACTGGCCGTCGGCCAGGCGAACGTACGCCTTGCGCCAATCGCCGCGGCGGCCAGCACGGTTACGGAAGGACTTGTTCTTGCCCTTGACGTTGACCACGTTGACTGCTTCGACCTTGACGTCGAACAGCTGCTCAACCGCGGCCTTTACATCGGCCTTGGTGGCTTCGTTCGAAATTTCGAAGACGTACTGATTGGAGAGTTCCTGCAGGCGCGCGGTCTTCTCGGAGACACGCGGGGCGAGCAGCACGCTGAAGATTTTTTCGTTGCTGTTCATGCCAGCCACTCCTCGACCTTCTTGACCGCGTCAGCGGTGATGACGACCGTGTCGGCACCGACCAGCGACACCGGATCCAGGCCCTGGACGTCACGCACTTCCACGTAGGGAATGTTGCGCGCCGACAGGTACAGGTGCTCGGAGGCTTCTTCAGTGACGATCAGCGGGCGCTTGCCCACTTCCAGGCCGGCCAGCTTGGCGATCAGAGCCTTCGTGTTGGTCGCTTCGACATCGAAGGACTCCACGATGGTCAGACGGCCCTGACGGTTCAGCTCGGACAGGATCGCGCACATGGCGGCACGGTACTGCTTACGATTGACCTTCTGCTCGAAGCTGCGCGGCTTTGCCGCGAAGGTGACACCGCCGCCGACGAAGATCGGAGCCGTCAGTGCGCCATGACGCGCGCCGCCGCCCTTCTGCTTCTTCGACTTCTTGGTGGTACCTGCCACTTCGGAGCGAGTCTTCTGCGCCTTGGTGCCGGCGCGACCGGCGTTGCGGTAAGCAACGACAACCTGGTGAACCAGATCTTCGCTGAAATCGCGACCGAACACGGCGTCGGAGACCGAGACCTTGTTATTGCTACCCGTGATAACGAGTTCCATCGTCATCTCTCCTTATGCCTTGCTCGCCGGACGGACGATCACGTCGCCACCCGCCGCGCCCGGAACGGCGCCGCGAACTGCGATCAGACCGCGCTCGACGTCGACCTTGACAACTTCCAGGTTCTGGGTGCTCTGCTGCACGGCGCCCATGTGACCGGACATCTTCTTACCCGGGAACACGCGGCCGGGCGTCTGGCGCTGACCCAGCGAACCCGGCGCGCGATGCGACAGCGAGTTGCCGTGGGTAGCGTCACCCATACGGAAGTTGTAGCGCTTGATGGTGCCCTGGAAGCCCTTACCCTTGGTGACACCCTGGACGTCGACGATCTGGCCGACTTCAAAGATGTCCGCCTTGACTTCGCCACCCACGGCGAAATCGCCGAGCTGGGCGTCTTCAACGCGGAATTCCCACAGGCCACGGCCCGCTTCCACTTTCGCCTTGGCGAAGTGGCCGGCTTCCGGCTTGTTGACCAGGGCAGCGCGACGCGCACCGACGGTCACCTGCACGGCGCTGTAGCCGTCAGTTTCGACGGTCTTGATCTGCGCGATGCGGTTGGGGGTTGCTTCGATCAGGGTCACCGGGATGGAACGGCCATCTTCGGTGAACACGCGGCTCATGCCAGCCTTGCGGCCCACGAAGCCCAACGAATACTTCTTCGTCATGGTCGTAGTCCTCAGGTCAGCTTGATCTGAACGTCGACGCCGGCAGCCAGTTCGAGCTTCATCAGCGCGTCCACGGTCTTGTCATTCGGGTCAACGATATCGAGCACGCGCTTGTGCGTGCGGGTCTCGTACTGGTCACGCGCGTCCTTGTCGACGTGCGGGGAGACGAGGATGGTGTAACGCTCGATCTTGGTCGGCAGCGGGATCGGGCCACGCACTTGCGCGCCGGTCCGCTTCGCCGTCTCAACGATCTCGCTGGCCGAACGGTCGATCAGACGATGATCGAACGCTTTCAGCCGGATCCGGATCTTTTGGTCCGCCATGGCGGTAGGTTCCTTCGATAAAAGAGCGACAGACAAAGCCTCTGGGTTGCTTTGCCCCATGAAATCCCTGAATACAGACGGCCCGCATTCCCGCAGGCCGACAAGGTCAATCCGTAGACCCCAAATGCATAGGCAGACCCGTGAAACCGGCCTGCCCAGACGGAGAAGCATAATGGCACGCAAGGCAGCTGTCAACAGTCTCCTGTTGACGCCGCCTGAATGGCATTGACCCTTCCTGGTCCGGGGAACACAAGGCACATCCTGTGCCTACTTTCCCGTTTGATACGCCCCGATGCCCTACCCAGGCAACATCGGGGCGCAGAGTCTAGCAGATTACTCGAGGATGTTGGCAACCACGCCAGCACCGACGGTACGGCCACCTTCGCGGATGGCGAAGCGCAGGCCGGCGTCCATGGCGACCGGGTTGATCAGGGTGACAACCATCTTCACGTTGTCGCCCGGCATCACCATCTCGACGCCTTCCGGCAGCTCGACCGCACCGGTGATGTCGGTGGTACGGAAGTAGAACTGCGGACGGTAGCCCTTGAAGAACGGGGTGTGACGGCCGCCTTCGTCCTTCGACAGCACGTACACTTCGGCGTCGAACTTGGTGTGCGGCTTGATCGAACCCGGCTTGGCCAGAACCTGGCCACGCTCGACGTCGTCACGCTTGGTGCCACGCAGCAGCAGACCGGCGTTGTCGCCCGCCTGACCCTGGTCCAGCAGCTTGCGGAACATTTCCACGCCGGTCACGGTGGTCTTCTGCACCGGACGGATGCCGACGATTTCGATTTCTTCGCCGACCTTGATCACGCCGCGCTCGATACGACCGGTCACCACGGTGCCGCGGCCCGAGATCGAGAACACGTCTTCGACCGGCATCAGGAATGCCTTGTCGACGTCACGCTCCGGGGTCGGGATCCAGGTGTCCAGCGCCTCGACCAGCTTGATGACGGCCGGCACGCCGATGTCGCTCTGGTCGCCTTCCAGCGCCAGGCGGGCCGAACCCGAGATGATCGGGGTGTCGTCGCCCGGGAAGTCGTACTTGCTCAGCAGCTCGCGGACTTCCATTTCGACCAGTTCCAGCAGCTCGGCATCGTCAACCATGTCGGCCTTGTTCAGGAACACGACGATGTACGGCACGCCGACCTGACGCGACAGCAGGATGTGCTCGCGGGTCTGCGGCATCGGGCCGTCAGCGGCCGAGCACACCAGGATCGCGCCGTCCATCTGGGCAGCACCGGTGATCATGTTCTTGACGTAGTCAGCATGGCCCGGGCAATCGACGTGGGCGTAGTGACGAACGGTGGATTCGTATTCGACGTGCGCGGTCGAGATCGTGATGCCACGTGCCTTTTCTTCCGGCGCGGCGTCGATCGCGGAGTAATCCTTGAACTCGCCACCGAAGCGCTCGGCACCGATCTTGGTCAGTGCGGCGGTCAGCGTGGTCTTGCCGTGATCGACGTGACCGATGGTGCCGACGTTGACGTGCGGCTTGGTGCGCTCGAACTTACCCTTTGCCATTTCGTTCTACCTTTTAGTTCGTAAGTGGTTTGGAGGACCTGAGCGTTACGCTCAGGCCTTCTTCATGACTTCGTCGGCGATGTTGTTCGGCGCCGGCTCATAGTGGTCAAATTCCATCGTGAAGGTGGCGCGGCCCTGGGTCTGCGAACGCAGCGAGGTCGCGTAGCCAAACATTTCGCCCAGCGGGATCATCGCGTTGATGATGCTGGCCGAACCGTCACCGGTGGTATCAGAACCCTGCAGAACGCCACGACGACGGCTGACGTCGCCCATCACGTCACCCTGGTAATCCTCCGGGGTCACGATCTCGACCTTCATGATCGGCTCCAGCAGGACCGGCTTGGCCTTGCGGAAGCCTTCCTTGAAGGCCATCGAGGAAGCGAGCTTGAACGCCATTTCCGAGGAGTCGACGTCGTGGTACGAGCCGAACACCAGCTTCACCTTGACGTCCACGACCGGGAAGCCAGCCAGCGGACCGCTGGTGATGGTTTCGCGCAGGCCCTTTTCGATCGACGGGATGAATTCCTTCGGAATCACGCCACCGGTGATGTCATTGATGAACAGGAAGTCGTCCTTGATGCCAGCGGCGATCTTCGGATCTGCACGATCGGCTTCGGTGATCGGCGACAGCTCGATCACGACGTGACCGTACTGACCCTTACCACCGGACTGCTTGGCGTGCTTGTAGTCCGACTTCACGTCCGACATGGTGATCGTTTCGCGGTACGCCACCTGCGGCTTGCCGACGTTGGCTTCAACGTTGAACTCGCGCTTCATGCGGTCAACGATGATGTCCAGGTGCAGCTCGCCCATGCCCGAGATGATGGTCTGGCCGGATTCTTCGTCGGTCTTGACGCGGAACGACGGATCTTCCTGCGCCAGACGACCCAGTGCCAGACCCATCTTTTCCTGGTCGGACTTGGTCTTCGGCTCGACAGCCATCGAGATGACCGGCTCCGGGAACACCATGCGCTCGAGGATGATCGGCTGATCCATGGAGCACAGGGTGTCACCCGTGGTGGTGTCCTTCAGGCCCACGGCAGCGGCGATGTCGCCCGCCAGCACTTCCTTGATTTCTTCGCGGTTGTTGGAGTGCATCTGCAGGATACGGCCGATGCGCTCCTTCTTGCCCTTCACCGAGTTCAGCAGCTGGTCGCCTGCATTCAACGTGCCCGAGTAGACACGGAAGAAGGTCAGCGCGCCGACGAACGGATCGGTGATGATCTTGAAGGCCAGCGCCGAGAAGGGAGCCTTGTCGTCAGACTTGCGGCTCATTTCCTTGGTTTCATCGTCAACGTCGGTACCGGTCACGTCCGGCACGTCGATCGGCGACGGCAGCAGCTGGATCACGCCGTCCAGCATGGCCTGCACGCCCTTGTTCTTGAACGCCGAGCCGCAGTACATCGGCACGATGTCGGTCGCCAGGGTGCGCACGCGCAGTGCTTCGATGATCTCGGCCTCGGTCAGCTCATCGCCGCCCAGGTACTTGTCCATCAGCTCTTCGCTGGCTTCGGCAGCCGCTTCGATCATGAAGGTACGGGCTTCGGTTGCTTCAGCCAGCAGGTCGGCCGGCACATCGCTGTACTCGAACTTCATGCCCTGCGAAGCCTCATCCCAATGGATGGCCTTCATCTTCAGCAGATCGACGACGCCCTTGAAGCCTTCCTCAGCGCCGATCGGCAGCTGCATCGGAACGGCCTTGGCACCCAGCTTCGCCTTCAGCTGGCCAACGACCTTGCTGAAGTTGGCACCGGTACGGTCCATCTTGTTGACGAACGCGATGCGCGGCACCTTGTAACGGTTGGCCTGGCGCCACACGGTTTCCGACTGCGGCTGCACGCCACCGACGGCACACAGCACGAAGACGGCACCGTCGAGCACGCGCAGCGAGCGCTCCACTTCGATGGTGAAGTCGACGTGCCCGGGGGTGTCGATGATGTTGAAGCGGTGCTCCGGCAGGGACTTGTCCATGCCCTTCCAGAACGCGGTGGTCGCAGCGGACTGGATCGTGATGCCACGCTCCTGCTCCTGCTCCATCCAGTCCATGGTGGCGGCGCCGTCATGCACTTCACCGATCTTGTGGCTCTTGCCGGTGTAGAACAGGATGCGCTCGGACGTGGTGGTCTTGCCGGCATCGATGTGAGCCATGATGCCGAAATTGCGGTAACGCTCGATGGGAGTGGAACGGGCCACGGGGAGCCTCTCAGATTTCTTGGATTTCGGATGGCCGAACGCCGCCTTTCGGCGGCCTTCGGATTGGCGCAGCCCTTCTGGGGCCGCGAGGCAGCACCGAGATGGTGCTGCCCTGCCTGTTTTACAAGGCCGTCAAACTCACCAGCGGTAGTGGGCGAATGCCTTGTTGGCTTCGGCCATGCGGTGGGTTTCTTCGCGCTTCTTGATGGCGCCGCCACGGTTTTCCGCAGCGTCGATCAGTTCAGCGGCCAGCTTCTTCGGCATGGTGTTCTCACCACGCTTGCGCGCGGAGTCGATCAGCCAACGCATGGCCAGGGCCATCTTGCGCGAGGCGCGCACTTCGACCGGCACCTGGTAGGTGGCACCACCGACACGGCGGGACTTGACTTCGACCGACGGAGCCACGTTTTCCAGAGCCTTCTGAACCAGCTCGACGGAATTCGGGTTCTTCTCACCGATCACGTCCATGGCGCCATAGACGATCTTTTCAGCGACCGACTTCTTGCCGCTCAGCATCACCATGTTGATGAAACGGGCGATGGTTTCGCTTCCGTGCTTCGGATCCGGCAGGACTGCGCGCTGCGGCGTATTACCTTTACGAGACATGTGTGCTTTCCCTTAGCTCTTCGGACGCTTGGCGCCGTACTTGGAACGGCCCTGGCGACGCTTGGCAACGCCGGAGGCGTCGAGCGAACCACGAACGGTGTGGTAACGCACACCCGGCAGATCCTTGACGCGACCGCCACGGATCAGGACCACGGAGTGCTCCTGCAGGTTGTGGCCTTCACCGCCGATGTAGGAAATCACTTCTTCCTGGTTGGTCAGGCGAACCTTGGCAACCTTGCGAAGGGCCGAGTTCGGCTTCTTCGGAGTAGTGGTGTAAACGCGCGTGCAGACGCCACGGCGCTGGGGGCACTTTTCGAGAGCCGGCGAGGCGCTCTTATAAGTGGTTGCCTGCCGCGGCTTGCGGACAAGCTGATTGATCGTCGCCATCAGTATGTTCTTCTGAGAGAGGCCGAAAAAAACCGGCCATGAATGCGGATATGTGCGAGCAGGCGAAAGACCGGCCTGCTGAGACAGACGATTGTAGCAACCTGGCGAAAACGCGGTCAAATGCGCACGCGCCAAGCCAGCCCTGATCCTGGGCCGTTACAGGGGAGCCTTCTCCATGCCCCCCGTTCAGGTTGTCGCCCGACCCATCGCTGGGCCGGGGCGGCATCCTACCTCATCGACGGCGAACAGACCAGCGGCCTGGGCCCTCGAGTGCAGATCCCGCCGAAGCGGGTCCTGCGTGATACGTGTCCGGCACGGGGCCGGACCATGAAGCAGGGACCGGCCGATGGCCGCCCCCTGCCCGATCGAGGTCCGGCCTGAGCCGGACCGGCCGATCAATCCTCGGCCTGCTCGGCGTCGGTCGATTCCACCACCACTTCCGGTGCTGCCACGGCCACGGCGGCTGCAGCTGCCGGGGTGCCGGCCAGGGTCTGCATTTCCGAGTCCGTCAGCCCGCTCGCGTTGCGGCGGCGGTTGGCGTGGTAGGTCAGACCGGTACCGGCCGGAATCAGACGGCCGACGATCACGTTTTCCTTCAGGCCGCGCAGGTTGTCCTTGGTGCCGCGGACGGCAGCCTCGGTCAGCACGCGGGTGGTTTCCTGGAAGGAAGCAGCCGAGATGAACGATTCGGTAGCCAGCGATGCCTTGGTGATGCCCAGCAGGACCGGATCGAAGCGAGCAATCAGCTCGTTGCGGGTGGTCAGGCGTGCATTTTCCTCGATGACGCGCTGGCGCTCGACCTGTTCGCCGTTCAGGAACTTGCTGCTGCCCTGATCGGTGATCTCGACCTTGCGCAGCATCTGGCGGGTGATCACCTCGATGTGCTTGTCGTTGATCTTCACGCCCTGCAGGCGGTACACGTCCTGGATTTCCTTGACCAGGTAGGCGGCCAGCGGCTCGACACCCAGCAGACGCAGGATGTCCTGCGGGCTCGGCTCGCCGTCGACGATGGTTTCGCCCTTGGTCACGTGCTCACCTTCGAACACGATGACCTGACGGTACTTCGGAATCAGCTCTTCGTGCTCCGAACCATCGGTGTCCTTGATGATCAGGCGCTGCTTGCCCTTGGTGTCCTTGCCGAAGCTGATGATGCCCGAACGCTCGGCCAGCACTGCCGGATCCTTCGGCTTGCGGGCTTCGAACAGATCGGCCACGCGCGGCAGACCACCGGTGATGTCGCGGGTCTTCGAAGCTTCCTGCGGGATCTTGGCAACCACGTCACCCACGCCGACGGCAGCGCCGTCCTGCAGGTTGACGATCGAGCGCGGCGGCAGCAGGTACTGCGCCGGCAGGTCGGTGCCCGGAATCGACAGGTCGTTACCCTTGCCATCGACGATGCGGACGATCGGGCGCAGATCCTTCGCCTGGGCGCCGCGGCGCTTCGGGTCGGTGATCTCGCGCGACGCCAGGCCGGTCAGCTCATCGGTCTTCTCGATGACGGTAATGCCGTCGACGAAGTCGATGAAGCGGATGAAACCGGCCACTTCCGAAACGATCGGATGGTTATGCGGATCCCAGTTGGCCACGGTCTGGCCAGCCTTGACCGCATCACCGTCCTTGGAGGTGATGGTCGCACCGTACGGCAGCTTGTAACGCTCACGCTCACGGCCGTGCGCATCGAGCACCGACATTTCACCCGAGCGCGACACCGCGACCAGCGAGCCGTTGGCATGGGCAACCGACTTGAGGTTGCTGAACTTGACCGAGCCGGTGGTCTTGACGGTGATGTTGTCGACCGCAGCAGCTCGCGATGCCGCACCACCGATGTGGAACGTACGCATGGTGAGCTGGGTACCCGGCTCACCGATGGACTGCGCGGCGATGACGCCGACCGCTTCACCGATGTTGACCAGGTGGCCACGGGCCAGATCGCGGCCGTAGCAGCGAGCGCAGACGCCGAAGGCCGATTCGCAGGAGATCGTCGAGCGGACCTTGATGGTCTGCACGCTGGCCTCTTCAAGCTTGGCGACCCATGCTTCGTCGAGCAGGGTGTTGCGGGTGACGATCGGATCTTCGTCGTTGCCCGGCAGGAACACGTCCTCGGCAACCACGCGACCCAGCACGCGATCCTTCAACGGCTCGACCACGTCGCCGCCTTCAACGATCGGGGTCATGATCAGGCCTTCGGAGGTACCGCAGTCCACCTCGGTGATCACCACGTCCTGCGCCACGTCGACCAGACGACGGGTCAGGTAACCCGAGTTCGCCGTCTTCAGCGCGGTATCGGCCAGACCCTTACGGGCACCGTGGGTGGAGTTGAAGTACTCCTGCACGTTCAGGCCTTCGCGGAAGTTCGCCTTGATGGGCGTCTCGATGATCGAGCCATCGGGACGGGCCATCAGGCCACGCATGCCGGCCAGCTGACGGATCTGCGCCTGGCTGCCTCGTGCACCGGAGTCGGCCATGATGTACAGGGAGTTCATCGACTTCTGGTCGATGGTCTCGCCCTTGGCATTGATGACCTTCTCGGTACCGATGGTGTCCATCATCGCCTTGGCGATGCGCTCATTGGTGCGCGACCAGATGTCGACCACCTTGTTGTAGCGCTCGCCGGCGGTGACCAGACCCGACTGGTACTGCTCCTGGATTTCCAGCACTTCGGCTTCGGCCTCGGTGAGGATGCCCTTCTTCTCGTCCGGGATCAGCATGTCGTCGATGCCGATCGAGACGCCGGCACGGGTCGCGTAGGCGAAGCCGGTGTACATCAGCTTGTCGGCGAACACGACCGTGTCCTTCAGACCCAGCTGGCGGTAGCTGGAGTTGATCAGGCGGCTGATGTTCTTCTTGGTCAGCTCGGTGTTGGCCAGCGCGAACGGCAGGCCTTCCGGCAGGATTTCAGCCAGCAGGGCGCGACCGATGGTGGTATCCACGATCGAGGTCTTGCTCTGCTTGTTGCCTTCCTCGTCGGTCACCACCTCGGTGATGCGGACCTTGACGCGCGCGTGCAGTTCCACCACGCGGTTGTCGTAGGCGCGCTTGACTTCGGCGATGTTGGCGAAGGCCATGCCCTCGCCCTTCTTGTTTTCCAGCGAGCGGGTCATGTAGTACAGACCCAGCACGACGTCCTGCGACGGCACGATGATCGGCTCGCCGTTGGCCGGCGACAGGATGTTGTTGGTCGACATCATCAGCGCACGCGCTTCCAGCTGGGCTTCCAGCGAGAGCGGCACGTGGACGGCCATCTGGTCACCGTCGAAGTCGGCGTTGAACGCGGTGCAGACCAGCGGGTGCAGCTGGATGGCCTTGCCTTCGATCAGCACCGGCTCGAACGCCTGGATGCCCAGACGGTGCAGGGTCGGCGCACGGTTCAGCATCACCGGATGTTCGCGGATGACCTCTTCCAGGATGTCCCAGACTTCGGCTTCTTCGCGCTCGACCAGCTTCTTGGCGGCCTTGATGGTGGTGGCCAGGCCACGACGCTGCAGCTTGGCGAACACGAACGGCTTGAACAGCTCAAGCGCCATCTTCTTCGGCAGGCCGCACTGGTGCAGGCGCAGGTACGGACCGACCACGATGACCGAACGGCCCGAGTAGTCCACGCGCTTGCCGAGCAGGTTCTGACGGAAGCGACCCTGCTTGCCCTTGATCATGTCGGCCAGCGACTTCAGCGGGCGCTTGTTGGTGCCGGTGATGGCACGGCCGCGACGGCCGTTGTCCAGCAGCGCATCGACCGATTCCTGCAGCATGCGCTTTTCATTGCGCACGATGATGTCCGGCGCGCTCAGTTCGAGCAGGCGGCGCAGGCGGTTGTTGCGGTTGATGACGCGGCGGTACAGGTCGTTCAGATCGGAGGTCGCGAAGCGGCCACCATCCAGCGGAACCAGCGGACGCAGGTCCGGCGGCAGCACCGGCAGCACGGTCATGACCATCCACTCCGGACGGTTGCCCGATTCCAGGAAGGCTTCGATCAGCTTGATGCGCTTGGTCAGTCGCTTGAGCTTGGTTTCCGAACCGGTGCTGGCGATCTCTTCGCGCAGGCGGGTCATTTCCGACTGCAGGTCGATGGTGCGCAGCAGTTCGTACACGGCCTCGGCGCCCATGGCGGCGTCGAAGTCGTCGCCATGCTCCTGGCGGGCCTGCAGGTACTGTTCTTCGGTCAGCAGCTGGCGGCGCTCCAGGGCGGTCAGGCCCGGCTCGGTCACCACGTAGGCTTCGAAGTACAGCACGCGCTCGATATCGCGCAGGGTCATGTCCAGCATCAGGCCGATGCGCGACGGCAGCGACTTCAGGAACCAGATATGCGCGACCGGCGAGGCCAGGTCGATGTGGCCCATGCGCTCACGACGCACCTTGGCCAGGGTCACTTCGGTGCCGCACTTCTCGCAGACCACGCCGCGGTGCTTCATGCGCTTGTACTTGCCGCACAGGCACTCGTAGTCCTTGACCGGTCCGAAGATGGCGGCGCAGAACAGGCCGTCACGTTCCGGCTTGAAGGTACGGTAGTTGATGGTTTCCGGCTTCTTCACTTCGCCGAAGGACCACGAACGGATCAGGTCCGGCGAAGCCAGCGCGATCTTGATCGCGTCGAAGTCCAGCGTCTGGCGCTGCTGGTTGAAGAGGTTGAGCAGGTCTTTCATGGTGTTCTCCAGAAGGAGGAATGCTGTGTCGATGGGCTTTCAGTTGACTGCCAGCGGCGCGGCGGCAGTGGCCGCCGCGCCGGCATGGATCAGTTGTCTTCCAGTTCCATGTTGATGGCCAGCGAGCGGATTTCCTTCACCAGGACGTTGAAGGATTCCGGCATGCCCGCGACCATCTCGTGCTCACCGTCGACGATGTTCTTGTACATCTGGTTGCGGCCCTGCACGTCATCGGACTTCACCGTCAGCATTTCCTGCAGGGTGTAGGCCGCGCCGTAGGCTTCCAGCGCCCAGACTTCCATTTCACCGAAGCGCTGACCGCCGAACTGCGCCTTGCCGCCCAGCGGCTGCTGGGTGACGAGCGAGTACGGACCGGTCGAACGGGCGTGCATCTTGTCGTCGACCAGGTGGTTCAGCTTCAGGTAGTGCATGTAGCCCACGGTGGTGTGGCGATCGAAGGCTTCACCGGTGCGGCCGTCATACAGCTGGGTCTGGCCACTGCTCGGCAGGTCGGCCAGTTCCAGCATGCGCTTGATTTCCGCTTCGGTGGCACCGTCGAACACCGGCGTTGCCATCGGCACGCCGTCGAACAGGTTGCGGGCCAGGCGCAGCAGTTCCTCGTCGCTGAACTGCGACAGGTCGACACGGTTGGCCACGTTGGTGTCATCGTGGTTGTAGATGTCGTCCAGGAACTTGCGCAGGTCGGCGACCGCGGCCTGGGCTTCCAGCATTGCCTGGATCTTGCGACCCAGACCCTTGGCTGCCCAGCCCAGGTGCACTTCCAGGATCTGCCCGATGTTCATACGCGACGGCACGCCCAGCGGGTTCAGCACGATGTCCACGGTTTCGCCCGAGGCCATGTACGGCATGTCCTCGACCGGCACCACGTTGGACACCACACCCTTGTTGCCGTGGCGGCCTGCCATCTTGTCGCCCGGCTGGATGCGGCGCTTCACTGCCAGGAACACCTTGACCATCTTCAGCACGCCCGGAGCCAGATCGTCGCCCGCGGTGATCTTGCCGCGCTTGTCGGCGAAGCGACGCTCGAATTCCTTCTCGTGCGCCTGGATCTGCTTCTGGGCGCGTTCGATGGCTTCGGCAGCGTCCTCGTCCTTCATGCGCAGCACGAACCAGTCGGCCTTCTTCAGGCCATCCAGGTAGGCGTCGGAGATGACGTCGCCCTTCTTCAGGCCGGCGCCGCCGTTGACCACCTTGCCGACGATCTGCGAACGCAGACGGGCATAGATGGCTGCTTCCAGGATGCGGAACTGGTCGTCGAAGTCCTTCTTGACGCGCTTGATTTCAGATTCTTCGATCTGACGGGCGCGCTTGTCCTTCTCGATGCCATCGCGGGTGAAGACCTGCACGTCGATGACGGTGCCGTCCATGCCCGGCGGCACGCGCAGCGAGCTGTCCTTCACGTCCGAAGCCTTCTCGCCGAAGATCGCGCGCAGCAGCTTCTCTTCCGGGGTCAGCTGGCTTTCGCCCTTCGGGGTGACCTTGCCGACCATGATGTCGCCGGCGCGGACTTCGGCACCGATGTACACCACGCCGCTTTCGTCCAGGCGGTTCAGCGCCTGCTCGGAAACGTTCGGGATGTCGGCCGAGATTTCCTCCGGCCCCAGCTTGGTGTCACGCGCAACGCAGGTCAGCTCTTCGATGTGGATCGTGGTGTAGCGATCCTCTTCCACCACGCGCTCGGAGAGCAGGATGGAGTCTTCGAAGTTGTAGCCGTTCCACGGCATGAAGGCGATCAGCATGTTCTGGCCCAGGGCCAGTTCACCGATGTCGGTGGACGGACCATCGGCCAGCACGTCGCCACGCGCCACCACGTTGCCCACTTCCACCAGCGGACGCTGGTTGATG
Organism: Stenotrophomonas sp. GW821-FHT02D01; assembly: GCF_059421765.1. Lineage (NCBI taxonomy): Bacteria > Pseudomonadati > Pseudomonadota > Gammaproteobacteria > Lysobacterales > Lysobacteraceae > Stenotrophomonas > Stenotrophomonas sp. GW821-FHT02D01. Next base: position 236,521 of record NZ_JBWKVP010000001.1, on the reverse strand, counting down.
CAGGTGTTCTGGTTGGAGCGGGTGTACTTGATCAGGTTGTAGATGTCGACGCCGGCGTCGGACGCGTCGGTGATCTCGGCTTCGTTGACCTTGACCACGATGCGGGCGGCGTCGATCTGCACGATCTCACCACCACGACGGGCGTTCACGGTCACGCCCGAGTCACGCGCCACGGCGCGCTCGATGCCGGTACCGACCAGCGGCTTCTGCGCACGCAGGGTCGGCACGGCCTGACGCTGCATGTTGGCGCCCATCAGTGCGCGGTTGGCGTCATCGTGCTCCAGGAACGGAACCAGCGCGGCCGCGATCGACACGGTCTGCATCGGCGAGACGTCCATGAAGTGGACTTCCGCCGGCGGCTTCAGCAGCGATTCGCCCTGGTAACGGCAGGGGACGAACTGCTCGGTCAGCACGCTGTTGGCATCGGTCAGGGCGTTTGCCTGGGCGATGACGTACTCGTTTTCTTCGATGGCCGACAGGAACTCGACTTCGTCGAAGACCTTGCCGTCCACGACCTTGCGGTACGGGGTCTCGAGGAAACCGTACTGGTTGGTGCGTGCGTACACGGCCAGCGAGTTGATCAGGCCGATGTTCGGGCCTTCCGGCGTTTCGATGGTGCAGACGCGGCCGTAATGGGTCGGGTGCACGTCGCGCACTTCGAAGCCGGCGCGCTCACGGGTCAGGCCGCCCGGGCCCAGGGCCGAGACGCGACGCTTGTGCGTGACTTCCGACAGCGGGTTGTTCTGATCCATGAACTGCGACAGCTGCGAGGAGCCGAAGAATTCCTTGATCGCCGCAGCCACCGGCTTGGCGTTGATCAGCTCCTGCGGGGTCAGGCCTTCCGACTCTGCCATCGACAGGCGTTCCTTGACCGCGCGCTCGACGCGGACCAGGCCCACGCGGAACACGTTCTCGGCCATTTCACCGACCGAACGCACGCGACGGTTGCCCAGGTGATCGATGTCATCGACCACGCCGCGACCGTTGCGGATCTCGGTCAGGACCTTGATCACGTCCAGGATGTCCGAGCTGTCGCCGTGTGCGGCAACCAGGCGCTTGGACTCTTCGTCGTTGCGCTCGCCGTAGTACTTGCGGTCGTACAACACGGCTTCGCCGGTGGTTTCCTTGCGGCCCACGCGACGGTTGAACTTCATGCGGCCGACTGCGGACAGGTCGTAGCGCTCGAAGGTGAAGAACAGGTTGTGGAACAGGTTCTGCGCGGCATCCTTGGTCGGCGGCTCGCCCGGACGCATCATGCGGTAGATCTCGACCAGGGCTTCCAGCTGGGTCTTGGTCGGATCGATGCGCAGGGTGTTGGACAGGTACGGGCCACGATCCAGGTCGTTCACCCACAGGGTGCCCACGGCATCGACGCCGGCCTTGCGGAAGGCCTGCAGCTGTTCGTCGGTGATTTCGTCGTTGGCCTGGGCCAGCAGTTCGCCGGTCGAGGCATCGACCACGTCGTGCGACAGGATGCGGCCGACGATGTAGTCGTCCGGCACGGCCAGGGCGGCGATGCCCGAGGCTTCCAGCTGCTTGATGTGGCGCGCGGTGATGCGCTTGCCGGCTTCCACGATGACCTTGTCGCCGTCGGCGAGGTCGAAGCCCAGGGTTTCGCCGCGCAGGCGCTCGGGCACCAGCTCCAGCTGGACGCCTTCATCCGGGTTGATGTGGAAGGTGTTGATCTCGAAGAACTCGGCCAGCATCTCTTCGTTGCTGTAGCCCAGCGCACGCAGCAGGATCGACACCGGCAGCTTGCGGCGACGGTCGATACGGGTGAACAGCGCGTCCTTCGGGTCGAACTCGAAGTCCAGCCAGGAGCCGCGGTAAGGAATGATGCGGGCGCTGTACAGCAGCTTGCCCGAGCTGTGGGTCTTGCCACGGTCGTGGTCGAAGAACACGCCCGGCGAGCGGTGCAGCTGCGAGACGATGACGCGCTCGGTGCCGTTGACGATGAAGGTGCCGTTGTCGGTCATCAGCGGGATTTCGCCGAGGTAGACCTCCTGCTCCTTCACGTACTTGATGGCCTTGGTCGACGACTCGCGGTCGTAGATCACCAGGCGCACGGTCACGCGCAGCGGCGCACCGTAGCTCATGCCACGCTGACGGCATTCACGCTCGTCGAAGACCGGATCGCCCAGCTTGTAGCCGACGTATTCCAGGGCGGCATTGCCGCTGTAGCTGGCGATCGGGAAGACCGACTTCAGTGCAGCGTGCAGGCCGTGGTCCGTGCGCTTGGCCGGATCGACGTTTTCCTGCAGGAATTCACGGTAGGAATCCACCTGGATGGCGAGCAGGAACGGCACTTCGAGAATCGAACGCTGCTTGCCGAAATCCTTGCGGATACGCTTTTTTTCGGTGAACGAATAGGACGTCATGAGGTCTTCCACCTTGTTGTGCGAGTCGTGCGCCCACGACCCGAAGGGAACTTGAAATTGTCAGTTGGAAGTCGCTGGTATTGCCGGCACCAGCACGCCTTCTCCCGCTACTTCCAACTGCCAACTCGTCTGCATCCACTCCCCCGCCGCCGCGCGTAGCGCTGGCCGACCAGGGTTTGACCGCAGCCCGTGTTGGGCTTTTCACCGTATTTCCGTAGAACCGCGCCACGATTGGCCGGCCCTACAACAACGACCAAAGGCCGGGGGCTTACGCCCCCAGCCTTGGCTGCATCGCCGGATTTCGATGGCGACGCAAAGGAAGTGCTTACTTGACTTCGACAGTCGCGCCAGCAGCTTCCAGGTCCTTCTTCATCTTCTCGGCTTCGTCCTTCGAAGCGTTGTCCTTCAGGACGCCGCCGGCTTCGGCCAGGTCCTTCGCTTCCTTCAGGCCCAGGCCGGTGATGGCGCGGACGGCCTTGATGACTTCGACCTTCTTGTCGCCAGCGGTCTTCAGGGTGACGACGAATTCGGTCTGCTCTTCAACGACGGCAGCCGGGCCAGCCACAGCAGCGGCGACCGGAGCAGCGGCGGAGACGCCGAACTTCTCTTCGATGGCCTTGACCAGCTCCATCACTTCCATCAGGGACTTCTCGGCGATGGCGTCGACGATCTGTTCGTTGGTAAGGGACATGATAATTACCTTTGGATGTTTTTCTGGATTGAGGTTCCGTCAGGAACCACGATTAGTCGAAACTCAGGCGGTCTCGGCGGCCGGTTCAGCAGCGTCGGCGGCGACGTCGCCACCATTCTGCTTGTCGCCGATTGCCTTGATGGCGCGGGCGAACATCGTGACCGGCTCGGTCAGGACGCGGGCCAGCATTGCCAGGGCCTGGTCGCGGGTCGGCAGCGAGGCCAACACGTCGACATGGCTTGCCGGGAACACTTCACCACCGATTGCGACGACCTTGGCCTTCAGCTTGTCGTTGCCCTTGGCGGCATCCTTGATCAGGCGACCGGCAGCACCGGGCTCCTCGAGCGAGAACGCGTACAGCAGCGGACCAACCATCTGGTCCTGTGCGACTGCGAACTCGGTGCCTTCAACAGCACGCGACGCCAGGGTGTTCTTGACAACTTTCAAGAAAACGCCGGTTTCACGCGCCTGCTTACGCATCGCGGTCATCTGAGCGACCGTGGTGCCAGCGTATTCGGCTGCGATCAAGGAGTGTGCCTTACCAGCAATTTCTGCCAGCTCCGCGACTACTTCTTGCTTCTGGGACAGATTGAGAGCCATTGCACTCCTCCAATTGAACTCCGCTTACGGCTCCTGCCGTGTGCGGTCCTGTGCAGCATCCGTCCTGGACGCCGGGAACATCGGAATGATGTTCCGGGGGTGGGCCGTTCTAGACCTGGAGTGGGCCAACCTGGGAAATCCCAGACGTGCGTGAACCAGAAAAACTCCAGAAGGGCACCATCTACGCAGGGTGATTCCGGGGAATCGATTAAGCGGTCATGGCTGCTTCGGCGGCGACTCCCTGCCAATTCGAGCTTCCGTGCCCGTCGCCGACATGCCACGACCGCACCTGCGGTCTTTGACGGCTACCACCGGCGATGGGTTGCCGGCGATGCCTTCAAATGTCACGGTCACGGAGCCCGAGGGACCCGTGACCGTCTCAAACAATTACTTCAGCGACAGCGACGACTGGTCGACGGTGACGCCCGGGCCCATCGTCGAGCTGACCGACACCTTCTGCAGGTACAGGCCCTTCGAGGTAGCCGGCTTGGCCTTGATCAGGTCCAGCAGCAGCGCGGTCAGGTTCGACTTCAGCGCGTCTTCGGCGAAGTCGGCCTTGCCGATGGTGCAGTGGATGATGCCGGCCTTGTCGGTGCGGTAACGCACCTGACCCGACTTGGCATTCTTCACAGCCTCACCCGGGTTCGGGGAGACGGTGCCGACCTTCGGGTTCGGCATCAGGCCGCGCGGGCCCAGCACGGTACCCAGCTTGCCGACGACGCGCATTGCGTCCGGGGTCGCGATCACGACGTCGTAGTTCAGATCGCCGGCCTGCATCTTCTCGGCCAGGTCGTCCATACCGACGGCTTCGGCGCCAGCGGCCAGGGCTTCATCAGCCTTGGCACCGGCCGGAGCGAAGACAGCGACGCGGACCGACTTGCCGGTACCAGCCGGCAGCACGGTGGAGCCACGGACCTGCTGGTCGGACTTCTTCGCGTCGACGCCCAGGCGCACAGCAACGTCGATCGACTCGACGAACTTGGCCTTGGTGGCGGTCTTCAGGATGTTGATTGCGTCCTCGAAGGCGTATGCCTTGCCCGGAACGATAGCGGCCTTGATGGCCTTCTCACGCTTGGTCTGTGCCATCTTCTTAACCCTCCACCACGAGGCCCATGGAACGGGCAGAGCCAGCGATGGTACGCACGGCGGCGTCCAGGTCGGCGGCAGTCAGATCCGGTTCCTTCGCCTTGGCGATCTCTTCCAGCTGCTTACGGGTGACCTTGCCGACCTTCTCGGTGTTCGGGCGCTTGGAGCCCGACGAGATGCCAGCGGCCTTCTTCAGCAGGGTGGTGGCCGGGGTGCTCTTGGTGATGAAGGTGAACGTACGGTCCGAATAGGCCGTGATGATCACCGGAACCGGCAGACCCGGCTCGAGCTTCTGCGTGGCGGCATTGAAGGCCTTGCAGAATTCCATGATGTTCAGGCCGCGCTGACCCAGCGCAGGACCGACCGGCGGCGAGGGGTTGGCCTGACCGGCCTTCACCTGCAGCTTGATATAACCGACAACTTTCTTTGCCATGTGAGTACTCTCCGGGTGCTAGCGCCTTGCGACAACAGGCTCCCCATCGGACCGGGAATCACGCGTCCCGGCATCGCGTTTTGAAATCATGCCGAAGGCCACCTTTCGGTGGCCTCGTCCCGCCAGCTTCCCAACGGGAGCCGCGCAGCATATCAGGTTTTTTCTTCACATGCCTGAAGCAGCATGTGAATACAGATCAGACGGCCTTTTCGACCTGGCCGAACTCGAGTTCGACCGGAGTGGCGCGACCGAAGATCAGCACCGAGACGCGCAGACGGCTCTTCTCGTAGTTGACTTCTTCGACGACACCGTTGAAGTCGTTGAACGGACCCTCGGTGACGCGGACCATCTGGCCCGGCTCGAACAGCACCTTCGGACGCGGCTTCTCGACGCCTTCCTGGACACGGTTCAGAATTGCCTCGGCCTCGGAATCGGCGATCGGCAGCGGGCGATCAGCGGTTCCGCCGATGAAGCCCATGACGCGCGGGGTTTCCTTGACCAGATGCCAGCTTTCGTTGTCGATGCGCGGAATGCCAGCTTCTTCGTGGGTCTCGATCTGGACCAGCACGTAACCCGGGAAGAACTTGCGTTCGGAACGGCGCTTCTGGCCGGCGCGCATTTCGATCACTTCCTCGGTCGGAACCAGGACGTCGCCGAAGCGCTCTTCCATGCCGTCACGGACGATGCGATCGCGCAGAGCCTGCGCCACCGACTTCTCGAAGCCCGAATAGGCGTGAACGACGTACCAACGCTTCATGCATTTCTCCTTAGCGGCTCAGGAACCACTGAGTCAGTTTCTGGATGAAGAAGTCGAACCCGCCCAGCAGCAAGCTGAGAATCAGGACGACGACAATCACCACCCAGGTCATGCGGATGGCTTCCTGGCGGGTCGGCCAAACCACTTTACGCAGTTCGAAACGCGACTCGGAGAGGAATTCGCGGGTATCGCGCCCCTTGCCGGTCAGCATGAACACGCCGATACCGCCAACCAGGCCGACCACGACCGCCAACGCACGCAGCTGACCCGTCCACGAGCCCAGCTGGGCGGCGCGACCGGAATCGGCGGAGAACCAGAACCAGACGAACAGACCTGCCAGCACCAGCAACGATGCGAGGACGTACTTGACGATATCCCCGCCTTGCGCGGAGGTGTCCTTGGAATGTTCGATCTTGCTATTCATCAGGCTGTGTCTGCTTTAGCGGCAGGGCCGCTCGGTAAGGTGGGCAGATGGCACGCCAGGAGGGACTCGAACCCCCAACCTGCGGTTTTGGAGACCGCTGCTCTGCCAATTGAGCTACTGGCGTACGTAGAAAACTTGCCTTCCCTTAGACGGCGAAGGCGGACCGAGGTTCCCGGCCCGCCACTCGCCAGACCGGCAGCGCTATGCGACCGCCGGCATGCAGGCTTACTCGAGGATGTTGGCAACCACGCCAGCACCGACGGTACGGCCACCTTCGCGGATGGCGAAGCGCAGGCCGGCGTCCATGGCGACCGGGTTGATCAGGGTGACAACCATCTTCACGTTGTCGCCCGGCATCACCATCTCGACGCCTTCCGGCAGCTCGACCGCACCGGTGATGTCGGTGGTACGGAAGTAGAACTGCGGACGGTAGCCCTTGAAGAACGGGGTGTGACGGCCGCCTTCGTCCTTCGACAGCACGTACACTTCGGCGTCGAACTTGGTGTGCGGCTTGATCGAACCCGGCTTGGCCAGAACCTGGCCACGCTCGACGTCGTCACGCTTGGTGCCGCGCAGCAGCAGACCGGCGTTGTCGCCTGCCTGACCCTGGTCCAGCAGCTTGCGGAACATTTCCACGCCGGTCACGGTGGTCTTCTGCACCGGACGGATGCCGACGATTTCGATTTCTTCGCCGACCTTGATCACGCCGCGCTCGATACGACCGGTCACCACGGTGCCGCGGCCCGAGATCGAGAACACGTCTTCGACCGGCATCAGGAATGCCTTGTCGACGTCACGCTCCGGGGTCGGGATCCAGGTGTCCAGCGCCTCGACCAGCTTGATGACGGCCGGCACGCCGATGTCACTCTGGTCGCCTTCCAGCGCCAGGCGGGCCGAACCCGAGATGATCGGGGTGTCGTCGCCCGGGAAGTCGTACTTGCTCAGCAGCTCGCGGACTTCCATTTCGACCAGTTCCAGCAGCTCGGCATCGTCAACCATGTCGGCCTTGTTCAGGAACACGACGATGTACGGCACGCCGACCTGACGCGACAGCAGGATGTGCTCGCGGGTCTGCGGCATCGGGCCGTCAGCGGCCGAGCACACCAGGATCGCGCCGTCCATCTGGGCAGCACCGGTGATCATGTTCTTGACGTAGTCAGCATGGCCCGGGCAATCGACGTGGGCGTAGTGACGAACGGTGGATTCGTATTCGACGTGCGCGGTCGAGATCGTGATGCCACGTGCCTTTTCTTCCGGCGCAGCGTCGATCGCGGAGTAATCCTTGAACTCGCCACCAAAGCGCTCGGCACCGATCTTGGTCAGTGCGGCGGTCAGCGTGGTCTTGCCGTGGTCGACGTGACCGATGGTGCCGACATTGACGTGCGGCTTGGTGCGCTCGAACTTACCCTTGGCCATGGCTGCTTATCTCGAATTCGTCTGGTGTGGTGCTGAAGATGGTGCTCACAAAAGGAATCGAACCTTCGACCTCTTCCTTACCAAGGAAGTGCTCTACCGACTGAGCTATGTGAGCGAGTTTTGCATTATGGCATGAACTCGATAATATTCAAAGTTCATTCAATGGAGCGGGAGACGGGAATCGAACCCGCACCATCAGCTTGGAAGGCTGAGGTTCTACCATTGAACTACTCCCGCACCGGGAATGTGCCACAACGTGAAGCTGGTGGAGGGAGGTGGATTCGAACCACCGAAGGCGTAAGCCAGCAGATTTACAGTCTGCCCCCGTTGGCCGCTTGGGTATCCCTCCTTACCACCCCATTCCGTGCCGCCGAAGCGTTGCGGTGTGTGGTGGTGAGCCCGCAATTCTGGAGATGAAGCGGGGGTCTGTCAACGCTTTTTTTCACTTTTTTTCACGCGCGTCGCAAACCCCTTGATACGCAAGGGTCTGCTCAAGGCAGCGCGATTGTCTCGTCGGCAAAGATGGCCACATGGGCAACGCCATCGGCCCCGATCCAGCCCCGATACATGCCCTGGGTGTTGAACGGCGCTGCCGCTTTTCCATCTGCAGAGAGCACGATCGCCCCGCCGTCGCCGCCCATCTGCGGAATCGCGTCGTTGATCACGCCCTTGCCCGCCTGTTCCGGCGACTGACCGAGGTAGCGCATGCGCGCGCAGATCTCATGGGCTGCCGCGGTACGGATGTAGTACTCGCCCCAACCGGTACCCGACACCGCACAACGCGCATCGGCCCAGGTGCCGGCACCGATGATCGGCGAATCGCCGACACGTCCATAGCGCTTGTTGGTCATGCCGCCGGTGGAGGTGCCTGCAGCAAGATGCCCCTGTGCATCCAGGGCGACCGCACCGACCGTGCCGAAGTGCTTTGCGGTTTCCAGGTCGGCATGCGCCTGCCCGCCCGCCTCTTCCTTCAATGCACGCTGCAGCTGCTGCCAGCGCTTGTCGGTGCGGAAGTAGGAGGGGTCGACCAGGGTCACGCCCTGTTCGGTGGCGAAGGCTTCGGCGCCCTGCCCCACCATCATCACGTGCCTGGACTTCTGCATCACCGCCTGCGCCAGGAGGATCGGGTTGCGCACGCGCTGCACGCCGGCCACTGCTCCGGCCGCCTGGGTGGCACCGTCCATCACTGCCGCGTCCAGTTCATTGCGGCCTTCGTGGGTGAACACCGCGCCCTTGCCCGCGTTGAAGGTCGGATCGTCCTCGAGCACGGTGATGGCCGCGGTGACCGCCGCCAGTGCCGGACGCCCGGCTGCAAGTTCGGCATGGCCCTTCAGCAATGCAGCCTTCAGCGCAGCGCGCGCGGCCTGCTCTTCTGCCGGAGAGAGATCCTTGCGCTCCACGCCGGCACCGCCGTGGATGACCAGCAGCGGTGATGCAGCTGGTGCGGCCTGGGCCAGCAGTGGCAGGGACAACAGCGCGGACAACGCCAGGCGCAGTTTCATCGGGTACGTCTCCAGGGTAGTTCAGGGAATGGGCTGTGCTGGTAGTGCCGGCCGCTGGCCGGCAACGCCTTGCCAATGATGCATCCAGGGGCGGCCGACCAGCGGCCGGCACTACCGGCGGACCACCTCAATCTCGCCGTCGTTGATGTCAGCCAAGGCCTCGTAGGCCGCGTCGGCCTGCAGGTCATCCAGGCGCATTCGACTGCCGCTGGCAACCACAGTCACCGGCACCGCATGGAAGCGCAGGGGTTCACCTTCCACCAACCGATCGGCATCGCGTCCGGGGCTGACCACCCAGACCTTGCCTTCGCCGTCGGCACTGTAGACCTGGGCCTGGCCATCAGGCTCTACGCACAGAGCCGTGTTTTCGTCGACGCCGATACCGACCATGTCCGGGTCACCACTGTCATGCGCGGCGCGGGCCACGAACACGATCAGGCGACCGAGACGGTCGCGCTTGTCGAAGTGGGTGTCGGTGACCACCCGCTGCAGATAGGGCAACTGCAGGAAGCCGCGATCCAGGGTGACGGCCTCGCCCATCGGATCGGCCATGGCGCTGGCCGAATCGATGCTGCCGCCGTCCAGCGCGCCATAGGCGTAGCCGCCGAGGATGGCCAGCCCGGCGCTGGTGCCGGCAATCGGCTTGCCGGCGCGCACGTGGGCATTCAGCGCGCGATTGAGCGCGGTGCCTTTCCAGAAGCGGATGTAGCGGGACTGATCGCCGCCGGCGATGAAGATCGCATCGGCTGCGGCCACGACCCGCAGCACGGCCGGGTCATCGGCGCCGCGGCGGTTGTCGAACACCAGGGTCTGCACGGCGGTGGTGCCGCCAATCTCCCGGTACAGACGGTCCTGCAGCTCATCGGTACCGGAGGCGCGCAGGATCAGCACACGGCCATTGCCGGCCTGGCGCAGCCACCACTGGAAGGCTTCAGGCACCCATTCGCCACCGCCCATCAGCATCATCGCGGGGGCTCGCGGGCCAGGCCGCGGTGCATCCAGATCGCCCACTTCGTAGTAGGCGAAGCCCGGGTCCATCAGTTCCTGTGCCGCCGCTGGCGATGACCAGAAGAGCGCCGACAGCAGCAAGGCGATGAGCGGGCCACGCAGCCCGTAGCGAAGGCGTCGCATTTTGATCTCCCTGAACAAAAACGACCTGCAACCGTTTTCACTCTTTGCCAGACATATCCCCAGTAGTCAAGGACATGAAAAAGGCGTTAAATGCGCGCGCCCATTCCTGAAATGTGAATGGGGGACAGGGCCCCTCCTCTGTGGGCCGGCATTACTTCCGAGAATTTCTCATGCGTAGACAGGCGATGGCGTGGTCGATCCAGCTGGCGTTGATGGGCGTTGCTGCTTCGGCGGCGGCACAGACTCCCGCTTCCTCTTCGGTACAACAGCTGGATGCGGTACAGGTGACCGGCTCACGCATCCCGCGCGCCCAGGTGGAAGGACCGGCGCCGATCACTGTCATCAACGCAGAGCAGATCCGCTCCAGCGGCTTCACCACCGTGCCGGACGTGCTGCGCGCGATGACCCAGAACGGCGGTGAGACGCAGAGCCAGCAATCCTCCGGAGGGGCCGATTTCTCGCCGGGTGCGCAGCAGGTCGACCTGCGCGGGTTGGGCCCGAACCACACCCTGGTGCTGGTCAACGGCCGTCGCATCGCCGACTTCCCGATGCCGTTCAAGGGCCGCAGCAACTTCACCGATGTGTCCAACATTCCGCTGGGCATGATCGACCGCATTGAAGTGCTGACCGGCAGCGCGTCGGCGATCTACGGCTCGGATGCAATCGCCGGCGTGGTCAATTTCATCCTGAAGAAGAAGGCCGATGGCACCACCATCGACATGCGCATGGGCACCACCACCGAAGGCGGTGGTGAGTCGTTCGACATGAGCCTGGCCAGCGGCTTCAGCAGCGGCAACTTCAACGCGGTGTACAGCGTCGAACTGCAGTCGCAGACGCCGCTGTGGGCCTACGACCGCGACATCCAGGACTCGACGCAGGACGGCCCGACCGAAGGCGCGCGCATCGCCCGTCGTTCCTACCTGCGCACCGATTACAACGATGACTACCTGGACCCGGGCGCGGCGACCTGCGAGGCGTTGGCCGGGCAGAACCAGGGCAGCACCTACCGCGCGTTCCGTCCGCGCTACGGCTACTACTGCGGCAGCGACAGCTCGATCGGCTACGGCACGATCCTCAGCAAGCGCCGCGGCACCAACGGCTATGCCTCGCTCAGCTACGACTTCGACAACGGCCAGCAGTGGTTCGCCGACGTGCAGCTGGGCTACCACACGATGTCGCTGATGCGCGATGTCACCAAGTGGGGCCGCATGGCCGCCGACGGCGATGAGTCGGGTTACTTCAACAATGAAGCCACCGGCGAGATCGAGTTCTGGCAGCGCCAGTTCTCGCCCGAGGAAATGGGCGGGCTGGACAATGCGATGGTGCGCAGCACGCAGAAGACCTTCAGCGTGACCACCGGCTTCAAGGGCAACCTGACCGGCAACTGGGACTACGAAGCAGCACTGAGCCATTCGCAGTACCAGTCGCGGATCAGCTGGGCGCAGATCATCGCATCCAAGGCCAACGACCTGTTCCTGGGCCCGCAGCTAGGCGAGGACGAGGACGGCTTCCCGATCTACAACGCCGATCCGTCGCGCCTGTACCGGCCGCTGACCCGTGCCGAGTACGATTCGATCGCCGCACGCACCACCTATACGCCGAAGTCGCGCACCGAGACGGCTGCGTTGACCTTGACCAATGGGTCGCTGTTCACCCTGCCCGGTGGCGATGCCGGCTTTGCCGCGACGGTGGAAGTGGGCCAGCAGGCCTACGCGCTCAACCCGGACCCGCTGGCGACCGGCTATTACTACTACAGCTGGAAGGATTCGGACGGCAAGGGCTCGCGCAACCGCTGGGCGACTGCCGCCGAGCTGCGCATGCCGCTGCATGAGACGGTCAACCTGAGCGTGGCCGGCCGTTACGACCAGTATCGCTATTCGGGCCACACCATCGGCAAGGCGACCTGGAGCGGCGGCCTGGAATGGCGCCCGATCGACACGCTGCTGGTGCGCGGCTCGTACGGCACCGCGTTCCGTGCGCCGGATCTGCACTATGTGTTCGCCGGCCCGGGCAACGACGAGACCAGCGCGGAAGATCTGTACAACTGCCGCGCCGACGCCGCCGATGATTGCGCCGATTACGAGCGCAACGTGATCCGCAGCCGCAGTGGCAACCGCGAGCTGGAACCGGAAACCAGCACCTCCTGGAGCGCGGGCTTCGTGTGGTCGCCGGCCACCGGCCTGGATCTGTCGGCCGACTGGTTCAACATCGACATGCGCGACCAGGTGCAGGACATGGACGTGCGTACGATCCTGGCCAACGAAGCGAACTGCCGGCTGGGCAGCGCCGACATCGGCTCGCCGACCTGCGTGGATGCCCTGGCCCGCATCACCCGCACCGCCGACGGCCGTCTGTACGGTGTGCACGTCAATCCGATCAACGTGGCGCGCGAGTCCACCTCTGGCATCGACGTCGGCCTGCGCTACCGCCTGCAGACCGGCATCGGCGACTTCATCTTCAATGGCACCCACACCTGGGTGAAGAAGCATGACTTCCAGCGCTATGCCGGCGATGTGACCGAAGACCAGTTCGCGATCAACAGCGGCTTCGATATTCCCCGCACCAAGACCAGCGTCAGCGTGACCTGGGAAAAGGACGCCTGGTCGGCCACCGTGTACGGCTCGCGCCTGGGCAAGCTGCCGACCTCGGACAGCTACGACCAGGTGTTCGACGAGGAAAGCGGCGACAGCCCGTGGATCAAGGCGACCTACCGCTACAACGCTTCGCTGCAGTACCGCTTCGACGATCACTCGCGGTTGTCGCTGTCGGTGGTCAATGTGTTCAACAAGATGCCGCCCAAGGACAAGACCTATACGGCGTACCCGTACTACGACGTGTCCTGGTTCGACAGCGTCGGCCGTACCATCAACCTGCAGTACACCCACAAGTTCGGTGGCAGCGCGCTGTAAGGACGCCCTGCTGCTGGCTCGCCACAGACCCCCGCTTCGGCGGGGGTCTTTTTTTGACCGCCTGCCGCTGCCCCAGCCTGAACGGTTCCCCGCCGGCGGCGGCCTCCACGGCGGGCGCGCCGCTTTTTAGGACATGGCTGATTCCGGGCGGGTGACCGTCCTCCCTAGGATCGGTGCATGTTCCGATTCCCTCGCCCTTCCCTGCCCCTGGTCGCACCGCCGACCACCGCCTCGGTGCTGCTGCGCTGGCTGACGGTGTGTGTGTTCCTGTGCCTGGCTGCCGCCACCGGCTTCTACCTGCTGACCGCGTTGACCGAAGATATCTCCAGCCACCGCCGCGACATGAATGCCGCCGCGTACAGGGCGCAGATCTACTTCGACCAGCGTGAGGCCCTGCTGCGCTATCTGGGCGATTCGGTGGTGGTGGGTGATCCGTCAGCGCCGTCCAGCGAGGGCGTACGCCAGCTGCCGTTGGACGGGCCGGGTGGAAAGCCGGGCCAGCGCCTGCTGCTGTCCCCACGCGCAGAACACACGCTGCAGACCCTGCAGACCCATCTGCTGCTGGTCGACGCGCAGGGAACGCATTGGCTGGCCGGCGGCCAGGCCGACGTGGACATCGCCGGCCTGCCCACGCTGCATGTACTGCAGCAGCGCAGCGGCACGCCTGCCGGTACCGACCCGGTGTACTGGCTGCGCGCGGGCGACGCCGGGGTCGCCCTGGCACAACCGGTACAGGCCGGACCGCAACCGGGCCAGTGGTTGATGCTGCTGCTGGACAGTGCGGCCGCCTCGGACATGATCGATGGCCAGGGCATCGGCGGCTACGCCCTGCTGGACCGCGACGGGCAGCCCGCCCTGTCGAGCCTGGCTCCGCGCCTGGACAGCGCAGGCTGGAAAGCACTGCAGCAGCGCCAGGACGACAGTTTCGGCGTGCTCTGGAGCACAGGCCTGCCACGCGGCGTGGCCTTGGTGAAGGGCGTAGGCAATGACGGCTGGCGGCTGGTCTATCACCTGCCTCCACGCCTGCTGCTCGGCGACATGGCGACCTCGCTGCTGATCAGCAGTGCGTTGCTGCTGCTGGCGGGCATCGCGCTGCGCCTGCTGCGGCATCGTGTCGACCGCCAGTTGATCCAGCCGGCCCTGCTGCAGCACCGACGACTGCTGGAAAGCCTGGATTTCAGTTCCACCGTGATCGACCTGGCGCCGGTCGGCATCTGTGTCCTGCGCCGCAGCGACCGCCAGCTGCTGCTGTCCAACCAGCTGCTGCGCGACTGGCTGGGCGAGGAAGGCACGGACAGCGATTGGCAGGCACCGTGGCGCGGGCATGCCGGCGAACGCGGTCGCGGGCTGGAGTTCACCGCACGCGACGGTCGCCAGCTGCAGGTACTGCATGCGGCCTGCCGTTACCAGGATGACGACGTGCTGCTGTGCGTGTTCCATGACATCTCACGCCATCGCCAGGCGCAGGCGGCGCTGTCCTCGGCGCGGCAGGCGGCCGACGCCGCCAACCAGGCCAAGAGCGCGTTCCTGGCGACCATGAGCCATGAGATCCGCACGCCGCTGTACGGGGTGCTTGGCACGCTGGAACTGCTCGGCCGCACGCCCTTGGATGCGCGCCAGTCGCAGTACCTGCGCACCATCGAGAGTTCCTCGTCGGTGCTGCTGCAACTGATCAGCGACGTGCTGGATGTGTCCAAGATCGAGTCGGGCCAGCTGAGCCTGGAGCCGGCATCGTTCTCGCCGCGCGAGCTGACCGAGAGCGTGCTGCGCAGCTTCGCCGCTGCGGCGACGCGCAAGGGCCTGCAGGTACTGGTCTGCACCGATCCCCGGTTGCCGACACGGGTGCTCGGTGATGCCGACCGGATCCGCCAGGTGCTCGGCAACCTGCTCAGCAATGCCATCAAGTTCACCGAGCATGGCCGGGTGGTGCTGCGCGCACGACTGGTGCAGCGCGAAGGCGAGTCGAGCGTGCTGGCCTGGCAGGTCACCGATACCGGCGTGGGCATCGCCACCGAGGAACAGGCACGCCTGTTCGAGCCCTTCCGTCAGGTCCGTGGCGCTGCCAGTGCGCAGGGCACCGGGCTGGGCCTGTCGATCAGCGATCGTCTGGTGCGCTTGATGAGTGGCGAACTGCGCGTGGTCAGCGAGCCGGGACTGGGCAGCAGTTTCACCGTGCGCCTGCCCTTGCCGGTGCTGGCCGCGACCGAGGATGGCCCCGCGTTGCTGGCCGAACCGCCGGTGTACGTGCGCGGCCGCGATCGCGAGCTGGTCGATAGTGCCTGTGGCTGGCTGCGCCGCTGGGGTGCCAATGCGCAGCCGCTGCGGGGCGATCCTGCCCTGCTCGACCACGCCGGCGCGATCCTGATGGATGGCGAGGCGGAACAGCCGTTGGCCTGGCAGGGACCGCGGGTGTTGGCCTCGATCGATGGTGGCGACCAACCGGCACCTGCCGCCGATGGCGCGCTGCTGGTCACCCTGCATGGCATGTCCTCGATCGCCTTGGCGGTGGCACGCCAGCAGCGCCAATGCGCAACGCTGCCGACCGCAGCGCGCGATGTGCAGCCAGGCCCGCTGGGACTACGGGTGCTGGCCGTGGAAGACAATCCCATCAACCGGGTGATCCTGGCCGAACAGCTGCAGGCCCTGGGCTGCGAGGTGGAGCTTGCGCAGGATGGGGTCGAGGCGTTGCAGCTGTGCCAGACCCATGACTTCGACCTGGTGGTCACCGACATCAACATGCCGCGCATGGACGGCCACACCCTGGCGCGCCGGCTGCGGGCGGAGGGCGTTCTGCTGCCGGTGATCGGCGCCACCGCCAACGCTACCGCCGAGGAGCGCGAGCGCTGCCTGGCCAGTGGCATGCAGGGCTATCTGAGCAAACCCATCGACATCGCACGCCTGCGTCAGGCGCTTTCCGCCGTTCGCCAAGGAGATCCCGCATGACCCGCCGTGTCCTGATCCTGGAAGACCAGCCGTTCCAACGCGGCTATCTCGTCAATCTGTTCAGCGCGCGCGCCGGCGTGCAGGTCGACGCCTGCGAAGATGTGGACGCGGCTATCGCCCTGTGTGCCTGCCAGGCCTATGACCTGGTGGTGAGCGATCTGTTGATGCCCGGCCAGGATGGCATCCAGTTCATCCAGGCACTGGCCGCGCAGCCGCGTCCGCCTCGGCTTGCCGTGGTCAGCGCAGCCTCGCGGCGGATGATGAGTTCGGCACGGTTGATGGCTGAATCACTGGGCCTGGACGTGGTCGGGCTGTTGGCCAAGCCGGTCGCCGCCAGCGATGTCGATGCGCTGCTCGATGCACTGGCGCAGACCCGGCCAGCCGTGCGCACCAGCCCGGCCGCGCTGACACCCGAGCCGGACGCGGTGCAGCTGCGGCAGGCGCTGGCCGACGGCAGCCTGACTGCCTGGTTCCAGCCGAAGAAATCGTTGCAGTCCGGGCGCGTGGTTGCCGCCGAGGCACTGGTGCGCTGGCGCCATCCGCAGCTCGGAACACTGGCGCCTGGAAGCTTCCTGCCGGCACTGTGCCGCCATGGCCTGGAGGGCGAACTGCTGCGCGCGATGCTCACCGCCAGCATCCAGGCGCAGGCGCGCTGGCGCTCCCAGGGATTCCGCGTGCCGGTATCGATCAACCTGCCGCCGCATCTGCTGGAGCAGTCCGATCTTCCCGATGAGCTGCTGGCATTGACCCTGGCCGCCGGCGGCAACCCGGCTGACCTGTGCTTCGAACTGATGGAGAACAGCACCACCCGCCACGTCAGCGACTTCTATGCAGGCGCGTGCCGGTTGCGGATGAAGGGGTTCGGCCTGGCCCAGGACGACTTCGGCCAAGGCCTGAGCTCGGTGCACAACCTGGTCAACACCCCCTTCACCGAGGTCAAGATCGATCGTGCGCTGGTCAGCGGCTGCGCGCGTGATCCCGCCCTGCACCTGACCTTGACCACCGTGATCGCGCTGGCCAACCAGCTCGGCCTGACCATCGTTGCCGAAGGCGTGGAGAGCGATGCCGATCTGGCCGCGCTGCGCCAGCTCGGCTGCAACCAGGTGCAGGGCTTCCTGATTTCGCAGGCGCTGCCCTCGGACGACTTCACTCGACTGCTGGACGAAGATGCTCCGGATGAGGGCGCGCGCGGCAGCCGTGCAGCATCGCGCTGACAGTCGAGGCTGAAAGGCTTCACAATCCCATCAAGAGTCATTGACGATCCTCTCTGCGCGGCGGTACCGGCCGTGCCCCGGGCCCTTCGGGCCGCCATCGACCGCCTACTGCTCCGAGACCTGCCCATGCCGGCCGAGGCCGCTCCCGTACGCCGACTCGCCCGCCGCTCCCTGCGCGTACATGCCCTGCTGATTGGCGTGGTGGTGCTGGCAACCCTGCAGGCCGGCCTGCTGCTGTCCACCGGCAGCCAGCTGTTCAACGAAGAACAGAGCAAGATCCGCTATCACTTCCGTCGCCTGGACGGCACGCTGCAGGAACAGGACCGCTTCCTGCGGCAATGGCGCCTGCATGACGTGGGCAGTCGCGGGCAGCCAGTGGACGAATCTGCCTCGCGTGCGCCGCCCAGCCCCTTGTTCGCCAGTTTCGCCCGGATCGGTGCCGACAGCGGCGCTTCGGCACAGGCAGCGGACGAACTGGGCGACCGCTTCCTGCGTTTCTACGGCGCCTTCTGGGCGGCTTCCCGGTTTCCGCCTCCGCAATGCCTGCTGGTCGATGGCCAGGGCCGCCGTGGCCTGCTTGCGCCGATCCAGACAACGCGTGGTGATCCGGGCCAGAGCAGCCCGCATCACCTGCATCCGGCACTGGCCGCCATCCACCAGGTCCTGCGCGAACGTCCAGCGCTGCGCCGCGGCAGCGTGGTCTGGACACCGGTGGCCTGGCGCGAAGGCCAGACCCGGCTGCTTGCCATCGCGCACGCGCCGCAGGATGCCCGCCTGTGGGGCGAGAACGAGGACGAGTCACTGGCCGCCGTGGCCTGCCTGCTGGATCCCGGCCGCGTCGATGACTACCGCCAGGTGATGGGTGCGCCGGTGTTCGAACGGATGTCACTGTTCGATGGCAACGGCCGCCTGCTGCTCGGTGATGCCAGCGATGCCAGCCGCGCCGCTACGTCCTGGCGCGCGGGACTGGACGGCCTGCTGTTCCGCATGCGCAGCGAACACGGCTGGCTGGCGGTGTATCACGTGGGCTGGCAACAGGTGTTCCAGCACCCGCGCGGGCCCCTGCTGGGCAGCATGGTGGTGGCACTGCTGCTGGCCACCGGTGGCGTGCTGATCCTGCGTGCCTACCGGCGTTCGGTGATCGAACCCCTGCGCCGCAACCATGCGCGGTTGCTGGAAAGCGAAGCCTTCAGCCGTACCATCCTCGACAACGCACCGATCGGATTGTGCCTGCTGCGTCGCACCGATGGCCGCGTGCTGCTGGACAACGCGCTGGCGCGTCAGTGGTTGGGGGAAGACCACGACGAGGGTGGCTGGCACGGGCCCTGGCGACGCAGCGTGCTCGCCGCCGGCGGCACCGCCACGGGCGACGGCCTGGCCTACACCACGCCGGACAACCGCCACCTGCTGATCACCGCCACGCCCGCGCGCTATCGCGGCGAACCCGCTGTGCTGTGCCTGTTCATCGACCTCAGCAGCCAGCACGAGGCCGAGCAGGTGCTGCAGCAGGCACGGCGTGCGGCCGACCAGGCCAATCGCGCCAAAAGCCAGTTCCTGGCCACCATGAGCCATGAGATACGCACCCCGCTGTACGGTGTGCTCGGCACGCTGGAACTGCTTGGCCTGACCCCGCTGGATGCGCGCCAGCAGGACTACCTGGACACGATCCAGCGCTCGTCATCGACATTGATGCAGCTGATCAGCGACATTCTGGATGTCAGCAAGGCCGAGGCCGACCAACTGAGCCTGGAACCCGGCGCGTTCGATCCGGTGCGGTTGACCGAGGACGCACTGGACTCCTACGCCGCAGCCGCCGCGCACAAGGGCCTTCAGTTCTACGCCTGCATCGACCCGGACGTGCCGGCTGCGGTCAATGGTGATGCCGCGCGCATCCGCCAGATCCTCAACAACCTGATCAGCAATGCGCTGAAGTTCACCGACAGCGGTCGGGTCGTGGTGCGCCTGGGTGCACAGCACGTCGACGATCGCTGCTGGCTGCGCTGGCAGGTGGCCGATACCGGCATCGGCATCGCCAGCGAGCACCAGGCACATCTGTTCGAACCGTTCTTCCAGGCCAACCCGGGCACCGATGCCATGCGTGGCACCGGACTGGGCCTGGCGATCTGTGCACACCTGACCGCGATGATGGACGGCCACCTGCGGGTGGTCAGCGAAAGCGGCCTGGGCAGCAGTTTCTCGGTCGAACTGCCGCTGCCTGAGGCAATACCCGATCCGCTGCAGGCGGCCTCACCGCGGTTGCCGGCAGGGCTGCCGGTGCAGGTTCGCGGCAGCGTTCGCGAGTTTGCACAATCGATATGCGATCGGCTGCAGCAGCGTGGCGCACAGGCCAGCGTGCACCGCGACGATGCGCCGGCGCTTGCCGACCCTGCCACGGTGATGCTCGACCTTGTGCTGGACGAGGGTGCGCCTGCGTGGAGTGGACCGCAGGTGGTGGCCTGTCGCGAAGGCGGAATGCAGCCCCAGCACGTTCAGGGGCATTGGCAGGTTGGCGTGCATCGCCTGGATGCGATCGTGATGGCGCTGGCGGCTGCGGCCGGGCGGGCACTGACCGCCGAGGTCAACGGGCGTCTGCCGGCGCCACGCAGGTTCGGGCTGCAGGTACTTGTCGCCGAAGACAACCCGATCAACCAAGCGATATTGCGTGGCCAGCTGGAGCAGCTCGGCTGCCACGCCGTGGTCGCCAGTGACGGCAATGAAGCCCTGCACTATTGGCCGCAGCGTCCCTTCGCCTTGGTGTTGACCGACCTCAACATGCCGGGACTGGATGGTTACGGTCTGTCCCGTGCATTGCGCTCGCGGGGGGTTGGCGTACCGATCCATGGCGCAACCGCCAACGCCGACCCGGCCGAACGGCAACGCTGCCATGAGGCGGGGATGCAGGGGGTGCTGGTCAAGCCGATCACCCTGGCAGCACTGCAGCGCCTGCTGACCCAGGTTGCGGCCGGGCCGCACAGCGAACCCAGCAACGACCAGGCCGATGCTCCCCTGCAGGTTCCGGAAAAGATGCAGGCGTTGTTCGTGCAGACCATGCAGGCCGACCTGGACAGCCTGCAGCGGGCGATCGGCGATGCCTCGCCCGAACGCGTGGCACAGGTGCTGCACCGCATCCGCGGCGCACTGGTGATCGTCGGCGCACCGGCACTGGTGGCACACGGCCAGCAGATCGAACAACAGATCGGCGACGGCGACACGCTGCCTGCGCTGGCCGGGGCGCTCGACCATTTCCAACGGCGCCTGCAGCGGCTGCTGGAACCATTGACGCACGTCGCCGCCCCCTCACCTTCCCGCAACCCGACACTGCCATGACCACCCGCATCCTCATCGCTGACGACCACCCGATCGTGCTTGCCGGCATCCGCGATGTCCTGGCCGGCGAACTGGACCTGGACGTGGTCGGCGAGGCCGCCGATCCGGCGACCCTGATCGAGCTGATGACGAGCACCCAGCCCCATGCGGTGATCACCGATTACAGCATGCCCGGTGGTGACAGCTTCGGCGATGGCATCAAGCTGATCTCGTTCCTGCGCCGCAGCTTCCCGGACACGCATGTACTGGTATTGACGATGGTCTCCAACCCTTCGCTGGTGGCAGCCATGTATGCCGCTGGCGCGGGCGGCGTGGTGCTCAAGAGCCACGGCCTGGGCAGCCTGGTGCAGGCGCTGCGCACGGTGCTGGCCGACCGCATCTATCGCCCGCCCGGACTGATGCCGGTTGCCGCGGCGGAACCGGCCGATGCCGCGGTGGTGCTGGCGCGCCTTTCCCCACGGGAACTGGAAGTGATCCGCCTGTTCACCGGCGGCATGAGCGTGGGCGACATCGCCCGCCAACTGCAGCGCAGCGCGAAGACGGTCAGCACCCAGAAGATCAGCGCGATGCGCAAACTGGGAGTGGACAGCGACCAGGCGCTGATCGAGTACTGCCTGCAGGCCTCGTTGTTCGCCTGAGGCGTCCACAACGCTGAACCGTGCCCGGCCCATGCGCCGGGCACGAAGTGCTTTAGGAAACGCCTGATTCCATAGGACAGGGCTGATTTCTAGTCTGGATGCATCCCGCCACGGTGACGACGTCCCATCGTCATCGCGTTACCGGCGGGAGGGAAACCGGATGGCGCCTGCAGCGGCCATCGCACGCGGTTTCCACAGCGACGCGGCCCTGCCGCGCCAGATCGCGCAGCCGCGCTGCGCCCTGCCACAGGAATCCAACAGCATGAACGCCTCTCCCCAACGGCGCCGCCGTGCGCCCGCCTGCGCGCGCGTTGCGCGCCTTCCCCTGATTCCCAGCCTGCTGGCCAGCGCCTTGTGGGCCGCCCTGCCCGTGCATGCGGCCGAACTGCAGGGGCCGTTGAAGGTTACCGATGGTGGCAGCCTGCAGCTGGGCGCCGACGACACCCTGCAGCACAGTGCAAGCGGCTACGCGCTGGAGGCCAACGGTGTGGGCAGCACCATTACGGTCGATGGCAGCTGGATCTCGAGCACCGGCGGCGGCAGCGGCATCCTTGCCAGCGCCGGTGGCAGCGTCGTGATCGAGGGCGGCATCCTGCAGGTCGGCAATGGCAGCACCACCGTCGGCTATGCGCTGAACGCCAGCGGTGCGGGTAGCGTGATCCGGGCCAACAACCTGGTCATCAATGCTTACCGAAACGGTTCGGGCTACGGCACGGTCAATGCCACCGGTGGTGGCAAGCTCTGGTTGAATGGCGGCAGTGTGAGCAGCGCCGGACATGCTCTGTACTCCACTGGGCGTGGCAGCGAACTGCACGTGACCGGTACGGAGATCAACAACGGTGCCAACAGCGCGGTGTACGCCGAGGGTGGCGCGCTGCTGTCGCTGGAATCGCTGGAGATGACCTTCGCCGAAGCCAGCAGCGGCTACAGCGGCCGTCTGTCCTCCAGCGGCAGCGGCAGCGTGCTTTCGCTGCGCGACGTGGACGTGGTCAACGGCTACTTCGACATCGACAACGGTGGCAGGCTGCAGATCGTGGGCGGCAGTGCCAGCAGCAGCGGCAGCAGCATCCGCTTGCTCGGCAACAGTGGCAACCGCGTGTACTCCACCGCCGATATCACCGGCGGCCGTTTCGAAACCGTCGGCGGCTACGGGGTCAACGTCAACAGCTGGTCCAAGCTGACCACCAACGGTGCCCACTTCACCGTACGCGACGGCTATTCCGGCATCTGGCTGTCCGGCGCGGACTCGCTGGCCGACCTCACCGATACCACGATCAGCACCTATGGCGACAACGGCTACGGCCATGGCGTGGACGTCTGGGGTGGTACCGCCACGATCACCGGCGGCAGCATCGATACCCACGGCGATGGTGTCTACGGCCTGCGCGCCTCGGGCAGCAATCCACCGACGCCCTACTCGCGCATCCGCGCCAAGAACCTGGACATCACCACTTACGGCACCGGCGGCGGCGGCGTCTTCCTTGGCGGCAGCACGGCCGATGCGCAGCTGGACGGAGGCTCGATCACCACACTGGGTGCATCCTCGTTCGGCATCGTGCAGATGAACACGGCCAAGCTCACCGCCGACAACCTGAGCATCCATGCGCAGGGCACGAATTCGGGTGCCTATCGCTCCTACATCACCGTGTTCGGGCCGTACTGGGACCGTCTGGTGTTCAACAACAGCAGCCTGCAGACCCAGGACGGCCCCGCGCTGTGGCTGCAGGGCAGCAACCACGAGCTGACGCTCAACAACACCGATGTCATCGCGCGCCAGCAGGGCAACCTCGACGGTGGCCGCCTGCTGCGGGTGAGCGACACGGTGTTCACCGACGGAAGCTCGGTCGCCACCGCAGACATTCTGTTCACTGCCGACAACAGCCGCCTGACCGGCGATGTGGTGGTCGACAGCGCCACCGCCAACGTGCAGATGACGCTGCGCAACGGCACCGTGTTCAACGGCGCGCTGCGCAACGATTCGGGCTACCAGGTCGCGCAGCTGGCGATGGACGGCAGCAGCCAATGGAACGTGCGTTCCAGTTCCAGCGTCGGTTCGCTGGACCATGCCGGCACCATCGCCTTCGTCGCCCCCACCACCGACGACTTCAAGACCCTGACCGTCACCGGCGACTATGTCGGCATCGATGGCCACTGGCTGTTCAACCGCGCGCTGGGCGACGATGCCTCGCTGGGTGACCAGCTGGTGATCCAGGGCAACAGCAGTGGCACCGCCTCCGTCAGCGTGCGCAACGCAGGGGGCGCAGGCGCCCTGACCAGCGAAGGCATCCGCCTGATCAGCGTGGGCGGCCAGTCCGATGCGCAGTTCTCGCTGCAGGGACGCGCGGTGGCCGGCGCTTACGACTACTTCTTGTACAAGGGTGGCGTCTCCACGCCGAACGACGGCAACTGGTACCTGCGCTCGGAATACGTACCGCCGGTCGATCCGCCGGAACCGCCCGACCCGCCGGAGCCACCGATTGATCCGCCGATTGATCCGCCGACTCCGCCGATCGATCCGCCGATCGATCCGCCAGTGGTCCCGCCGGTCGATCCGCCGCTTCCGCCGACCCCGCCGCGCGTGGAGCGACCGGAGCCGGCGGTGTACATGGCCAACCAGAGCAGTGCGCTGGGCATGTTCCGGCACAGCCTGTACGACCGCAGCGGTGATCCTGCCGCTGCGACCGACGGTGGCAGCGACGCCATTGCATGGGCACAGGTGCGCAGCAGCGCGCCCGGCAGCCGCGGCCACCAGGTGGATGTGGACAGCGAACTCAACAGCGTACTGCTGGGCGTCGGTCGTCGCTTCGAAGCCAATGCCGGCGGCCAGCTGCAGGCAGGTGTGATGGCTGGCCAGGGCCGGGCACGCAATGACAGTCGTTCGCAGGTGACCGGTTACACCGCGCACGGCGTGGTCAACGGCACCAGCCTGGGCCTGTATGCCACCTGGTTGCAGGACGCGCGGATGGAGCACGGTGCGTATGTGGACGGCTGGCTGCAGTACGGGCGTTTCCGCAACAGCGTGCAGGGCGAAGGGCTGCAGAAGGAGCACTATCGTTCGCACAGCTGGACCGGTTCGGCCGAGGCGGGCTACGTGCTGCCCGTGCAGCGCACGGCCCAGCGCGGTGTCTACCTGGAACCGCAGCTGCAGGTGATCCACAGCCGCTACGACGCCGACCGCGTGGTCGAGGCCAACGGCACGGTGGTTGAAGGGCGCGACAAGGACAGCACCACCACGCGTGTGGGACTGCGCCTGTACACGCGTTCGCTGACGCAGCGCCAGGGGCAGGTACAGCCGTTCGTCGCGGTGAACTGGTGGTCCGGTGGCAACGACGCGACCATCGCGGTGGATGGAGAACGCCTGCGCCGGCAGTTACCGCGTGACATCTACGAAGCCAAGGCCGGCGTGCAGGTGAATCTGTCGGGTGGCTGGCGCGGCTGGGGTGAGATCAGCCACCAGACCGGCGGCATGGGCTTCCGCGATACCAGCGGTCAGCTGGGTGTCTCTTACCGCTGGTAAGCGCTGCGACGGGTGATCCCAGAGAGGGGTCCGGCGATGCGTCGTCGGGCCCCTTGTTGTTTTCCACACCATGCGTGGAAATCGATGGGGGTTGGATGTGGACAAGTGGCCATGAGCCATGCACCACAAGCGTTTTCAGCACTGGTCATTTTTTGTCCAGCCTACCCAGAATGCGGGCAGGTGTGTGTTTTCCACACGACAGGTGGAAAGCGATGCGAACTTGATGTGGACAACCCGCCTTGAACATTACGCCGCAAGCGTTTCAAGGCGTGGCTGTTTTTTGTCCAGTGGCCTCATCGGTTTTCCACACGCCACGTGGAAAGCCGTGGGGGTTTGATGTGGACAAGTAGCCGCGAGCCATGCAGGCCAAGCGTTTCAACGCGTGGTGAATTTCTGTCCACTGCCACCCGCAGCAGTGGGCTGGCGCTTCCGCAGCGGAAACGTGCAATGCCACAGTCGTCGTGCGCCCGTTCTGACAGGCGCCCGATACAACAAGACCCCGCATTGCGGGGTCCTGTGGGCAATCACTGCGCTGCGTCGATCAGACGTTGAAGCGGAAATGCAGGATGTCACCTTCCTGCACGCGGTATTCCTTGCCTTCCAGGCGCAGGCGACCCGCTTCCTTCGCACCGGCTTCGCCCTTGTACTTGATGAAGTCGTCATACGCGATGGTTTCGGCGCGGATGAAGCCCTTCTCGAAGTCGGTGTGGATGACCGCGGCAGCCTGCGGCGCGGTGGCGCCCTTGCGCACCGTCCACGCGCGGACTTCCTTCACACCAGCGGTGAAGTAGGTCTGCAGGCCGAGCAGGCTGTAAGCCGCGTTGATCACGCGGTTCAGGCCCGGCTCGCTCAGGCCGAGGTCGGCCAGGAAGGTATCGCGGTCTTCGTCGTCCAGCTGCGACAGCTCTTCTTCGATCGCCGCCGACACCGGCACCACCTGCGCGCCTTCTTCGGCGGCACGGGCGCGCACGGCGTCCAGGTGCGGATTGTTCTCGAAACCGTCTTCCAGCACGTTGGCGATGTACATCACCGGCTTCAGGGTCAGCAGGAACAGATCGCGCACCAGCGCCTTCTCTTCCTCGTCCAGACCAGCGGAACGGCCGGCCTTGCCGTCGGCCAGCGCAGCCTGCAGCTTGGCCAGCACCGGCTTGCGTGCCGCTGCGTCCTTGTCACCGCCCTTGGCCGCACGCTCGGCGCGGTTCAGTGCCTTCTCGACGCTGTCCAGATCGGCCAGGGCCAGCTCGGTATCGATGGTATCGATGTCCGAGATCGGGTCGACCTTGTTGTTGACGTGGATGACGTCAGCGTTCTCGAAGCAACGCACCACGTGGGTGATCGCATCCACTTCGCGGATGTGGGCCAGGAACTTGTTGCCCAGGCCTTCGCCGCTGGCCGCACCGGCCACCAGGCCGGCGATGTCGACGAACTCCACCGCGGTCGGGATGACCTTCTGCGGGTTGATGATCGCCGCCAGCTCGTTCAGGCGCGGATCCGGCACCGGCACGATGCCGACGTTGGGCTCGATGGTGCAGAACGGGAAGTTCGCCGCGGCGATGCCCGCCTTGGTCAGCGCGTTGAACAGGGTCGACTTGCCGACGTTGGGCAGGCCGACGATGCCGCATTTGATACCCATGGGTGACAGCTCTCTGGGGTGAAAGTGATTGGTGAAACAGCGCACGCGCCGCTTGGCCAATCCATCTCGGTGTCGTCGATCAACATCTGTGCCAACCAAGGTTGGCACCTACCGGGGCCGGTTGGCACCCGTTGCCGGCCAGCGGCCGGCACTACCGGCTATTTCGGGGTGTGCAGCCGCTTCATCGCTTCGCTGAAATCGCCCTGCACCGCCAACGGCAGCACGTCGATCGCATCGTCGATGGCGCGCGAGATCAGTACTTCATCGTCCTTGGAGGGACGTCCCAGCACCCAGCCCACCACGCGATCCTTGTGGCCGGGATGGCCGATGCCCACGCGCAGGCGATGGAACTTGCCGTGGCCGAGCAACCGGATGGTGTCACGCAGACCGTTCTGTCCACCGTGTCCACCGTCGAACTTCAAGCGCGCCACGCCGGGCGCCAGGTCCAGTTCGTCGTGGGCCAGCAGGGTTTCCTCCGGCTCGATCTTCCAGAACCGCTGCGCGGCGGTGACCGACTTGCCGCTGAGGTTCATGAAGGTGGCCGGCTTGAGCAGCCACACGGTCTGTCCGGCAATGTCGACCTTGGCAGTCTCGCCAAACAACTTGCTGTCCACGTTCCATCGCGCACCGGCCTTTTCAGCCAGGGCCTCAACGAAATGAAACCCGGCATTGTGCCGGGTCCGGGCGTGCTCCGATCCGGGGTTGCCCAGACCGACGATCAGTCGCAATCCTGCCATCGTTCCATCCAGATACGGCGCCTGCCCCGAAGGACAGGCGCCGCGGGGTATTACTCGGCCGCTGCTTCTTCAGCGTCGGCAGCGTCCTGCTTGCCGTGCTTGGCAGTGACGATGGCGTCGTCGTGGTCCTTGCCCAGCGCCAGCGCCGGGATTTCCACGCCCTTCGGCAGCTTGATGTCCGACAGGTACACCACGTCGCCAGCCTTCAGCTCGCCCAGGTCGACTTCGATCGACTCCGGCAGGTCCTTCGGCAGGCAGCTGATGGCCACTTCCTTCAGTTCGTGGGTGACCACGACGTCGGCAGCCTTGCCAGCCGGCGAGGTGTCTTCGTTGATGAAGTGCAGCGGAACCGAAGCGGTCAGCTTCTCGTTCTCGTTCACGCGCAGGAAGTCCAGGTGCATGATCAGCTGCTTGTACGGATGGCGCTGCATGTCACGCAGCAGCACCTTCTGCACCTGGCCGTCCAGGTTCAGGTCCAGGATCGAGGCATAGAACCACTCGTTCTGCTGGGCCAGCCAGATTTCATTGTGGTCCAGGCTGATGGCGACCGGTTCGGCGTTGCCGCCGTACACGATTGCCGGGATCACACCAGCGGTACGCAGGCGGCGGCTCGCACCCTTACGCTGCAGTTCACGCTTGGTGACCTTGATTTCATGGGTCTTCGACATTTTCGACTACTCGGTTGTTGCCTTGCCTTCCGGCTTGGCGGTTGAAGGCACTTCCGCGACCAGAAGCGCCCGGTGTGTCCCTGCCGTTGCCGGCGGGGACGAAAAATCAATCCACGTACAGCGAGCTGACCGACTCGCCGAAGGCGATGCGGCGCATCGTTTCGGCCAGCATTTCCGCCACGCTCAGCTGGCGGATCTTGCTGCACACCCGCGCGGCGTCCTTCAGCGGGATGGTGTCGGTCACCACCAGCTCATCGAGCTGGGAATTGGTGATGTTGTCCACCGCCGGGCCCGACAGCACCGCGTGGGTGCAGTAAGCGGCGACCTTCAGCGCACCGCGCGCCTTCAGGGCAGCAGCAGCGGCGCACAGGGTGCCGGCGGTGTCGACGATGTCATCGACCATCACGCAGGTCTTGCCCTCGACGTCACCGATGATGTTCATCACGGTGGAGACGTTGGCGCGCGGACGGCGCTTGTCGATGATCGCCAGGTCGGCGTCATCCAGGCGCTTGGCCACTGCACGGGCGCGGACCACGCCGCCCACGTCCGGCGACACCACGATCAGGTTCTCGGTGCCGTAGGCGCGCCAGATGTCGGCCAGCAGCAGCGGAGAGGCATATACGTTGTCGACCGGAATATCGAAGAAGCCCTGGATCTGGTCGGCGTGCAGGTCGACGGTCAGCACGCGATCAGCGCCGGCGGTGCTGAACATCTTCGCCGCCAGCTTGGCGGTGATCGGCACGCGCGAGGAACGCATGCGGCGATCCTGGCGCGAGTAGCCGAAGTACGGCACCACGGCAGTCACGCTGGCCACCGATGCGCGCTTGAGCGCGTCGATCAGCACCAGCAGTTCCATCAGGTTTTCCGCGCTCGGCGCCGAGGTCGGCTGGATCACGAACACGTCCTGCTTGCGGACGTTCTCTTCGATTTCCACCTGCACTTCACCATCGGAGAAGTGCGAGACCAGCGCCTTGCCCGGGCGGACTCCCAGTTCCTTGCAGATGTTCTGCGCCAGACGTTTGTTGGCGTTGCCGGAAAAGACCAGCAGGTTCGGGGACTCTTGCATCATGATTGTCTCGGGCGGGGACGAGTGGCGGGGATCCGGTAGCGGCAAGGACCACGTCGGCCCCTGCTGCTGACAACACCGCGGCTGTTCCCACGTCCCGCGCAGGTGATGCGCTGGAAGGCGCGGACGCAGCCGCATTGGCAGGGGCGGGAGGATTCGAACCTCCGAATGCCAGGATCAAAACCTGGTGCCTTGGGCCTCTTGGCGACGCCCCTGCATTGATGAATCAGTGTTGCTCGAGTGCATCCAGCAGTGGCGAACGTGCAACGCCCGCAGCCACCCTTGCCCGCAACTCCTTCGACAACTTCGCTCGTCCCTGCTCGGCGGCAGCCTGCGAATCGAACTCGACGAAACAACCACTTCCCGAACCGGTCAGTCGTGCCGTGCCGATGTCGCTCAACGCAGCAAGCACCGCCTCGACGGCAGGCTCACGGCGGCGCAGCACCGGTTCGAACACGTTCCCGACCAGCAAGCCGGAAGCGAAGTCCTCTATTTTCGCCTGTGGACTGTCGCGCGTCAAATCCGGATCTGCGAACAGCAGCGGGGTCGGCACATGAACGCCCGGATCAACGACCACATACCAGGCCTGCGGCAGGGTGATCGCCCGCAGCCGCTCGCCCACCCCCTCGGCCCAGGCGTTGTGGCCACGCACGAACACCGGCACATCGGCGCCGAGGCGCAAGCCCAGCGCCGCCAGCGTATTTTCGTCCAGCCCCGCGCCCCAGAGCCGGTTCAGCACCACCAGCACGGTGGCCGCATCGGACGAACCGCCGCCGAAACCGCCGCCCGCAGGAACGTGCTTTTCGACGACGATATCGACACCTTTCTCGACATTCGCCACCTCTTTGAGCAATCGCGCTGCGCGAACCGCCAGATCATCCGCCTCCGCGACACCGGCCAGGCCATCGCCCTGCCGCCGCACCTGGCCGTCTTCACGCAGGTGCAGGCCGATCCGGTCGCCCCAGTCGAGCAGGCGGAACACGGTCTGCAGCTCGTGGTAGCCGTCGGCACGGCGGCCGGTGATATGCAGGAACAGGTTCAGCTTGGCCGGGGCCGGCCACCAGGACCAGCCCGCGTCATCCACCCGCGCGTTCATGGCGCGCCCTGCCCCCACTGGTCGACCAGCAGGCGCACCTTGGCGTCACCATTGACCGCCTCGACCCTGCGCGGCAGGGCCGGACGCCCTGCTTCGGCCGGATACCAGTCCAGATACTGGATCACCCACCCCATCTGCTGCATG
Organism: Stenotrophomonas sp. GW821-FHT02D01; assembly: GCF_059421765.1. Classification (NCBI taxonomy): domain Bacteria; kingdom Pseudomonadati; phylum Pseudomonadota; class Gammaproteobacteria; order Lysobacterales; family Lysobacteraceae; genus Stenotrophomonas; species Stenotrophomonas sp. GW821-FHT02D01. The sequence continues at coordinate 206,211 of NZ_JBWKVP010000001.1, read as the reverse complement.
CGCCGCGGACGGCCATCGGCATCACGCTCGATCTTTTCCGGCCCAGCGCTGTCGCCGGCGACCAGGCCGCGTACCCAGTCCGGCAGCTGGTTGACCGGGATGTCCCAGCCGGTAGCTTCCAGCAACAGGGCCTGCGCGTCTTCACCGTCTCGCGGACCACCGGCCAGTCCTTCCAGACGGCCGGCTTCATGATGGCTGTCACCGCTCAACTTCCAGCTCTGGCGGGTGACCGGCGCGCTCAGTTCGACGACATAGCGTTGGCCTTCCTGTTTCCAGTCGATGCGGCCGCTGCCACCATCCTTGCCCTTGCTGACCGCCACCCGGCCCTGGAAATTCCACTCCGACGCCGATCGCAGCGCGTCCACGCGCGCGGCCTCGGCGGCGGCCGCTTCGGCGGAAACGGCGGTGACCACGGCCGGCGCCGGCGTTTTCTGCCGGCCAACGGTGGTACAGGCACTCAGGGCCAGGGTCACGGCCACCAGCAGCAACGGCCGGATCGTGGAAACGCTCATGGATTGAATTTCTCGCGGGCGCGCAGCAGCGCGCGGTTTTCAGGGTCGAGCCTGGCCGCTTCCTCGAAGAAGTGACGGGCTTCATCGTGCTTGCCCAGCACCCACAGCACCTCGCCCACGTGGGCGGCGATTTCCGGATCCTTGGCAAGCGTCCAGGCGTGGCGCAGCTGCACCAGCGCGTCGGCGTTGCGCCCCAGCCGATACAGCACCCAGCCATAGCTGTCGACGATGGCGGCGTTGTCCGGCTCGGCCACGCGCGCGCGGTCGATCAGTTCGAGCGCTTCCTGGTAGCGACCGGTCCGGTCGGCCAGGGTGTAGCCCAGTGCGTTCAGTGCCGGCACGTTCTCCGGCTCGGTCACCAGGATCTTGCGCAGGTCGGCCTCGGCACGGGCGATGTCATCGCGGCGCTCCCAGGCCAGCGCACGGGCATACAACAGACCGTTTTCGTCCGGATACGCAGCCAGGCCACGGGCCAGTGCATCGATCTCGCCGGGAAGGTCGTCAGCGCGCTGGCGCAGCTCGGCTTCCAGCAGATACGCATCGCGCCGCACATCGTCATCCACGCTGGCATCGGACTGGATGGCATGCACTTCATCCAGCGCCAGCGACTGCCGGCCCGCCAGACCCTGCGCATTGGCCGCGCGCAGGCGCGCTTCATTCAGCTCATCGCCGCCAGGAACGCTGTGATACCAGTTGACCGCCTCCGGGTAGCGCTTGAGGTACTCGGCGATCTTGCCCAGCAACAGGCGCTGCGCCGGGTCCGGCTTGGCCGCCTGCCGCGACAGTTCGTTATACAGATTGGACAGCGCGGCCTTGTCGCCCTGCTTGGCCAGCAGCGACGCGCGCATCCCCCACGTCTGCACATTCTGCGGTCCGACCGCCAGCACGCGCTCGGCCGCTGCCGGCTGGCCAAGGCTGTCATAGGCGATGGCCACCGCATTGCGCAGTTCCGGATCCTGACGGGTCTTCGGTTCCACCCCACGCAGCAGCGACAGTGCCTGGTCGGTCTGCCCGGCCTGCTGCAGCTGGCTGGCGCGCAGCAAGGCGACGCGCGGCTCCTCGGGGAAGCGCTTGACCACCTCATCGATCATGCGCCGCGCCAGCTCGGGCTTTTCCATGCGCAACGCCAGGCGTCCAAACTCCTGCCAGGCCTCGATCTTCTGGGGAATGGCGTTGGCATCGACCAGGTCGCCCAGTACCTGGGCCGGCACGGCCGGATCGCGGCCACCGCCGATCAAGGCGCCCAGGGCGAACTTCCAGCCCTCATCCCCCGGGTCCTGCAACAAGGCCTGAAGCTCGCTGCGCGCGGCCTTCACATCGCCCTGGCGCATCGCCAGCGCACCGGCGGCGCTGCGCATCGCCAATGAGCGCGGCGCACGTTGCTGCCACAGGGCCAGGCCCTTGGCCGCAGCATCATCCTCGTTGGCCAGCATGGCGATGCGGGTCGCCCGCTCGGCCAAGCCGGCGTCGCCGTCGGTCTGCTGGGCGGCCTGCAGGTACCAGCGCGCGGCCTCGGCCAGCTTGCCCGCCTGCAGGGCGAACTCGCCAGCCAGGACCGGTTCCAGCGCCAGTTCCTCAGTCACCGCAGGCTGTGCAGGCGCCTTGGCGGGCACCGCCGCCAGGGCCTGGGCACAGGCCAGAGACAGCAGCAGAACACTGGGGATGCGAATCAATGCGGGCATCGTCGGCATCGGGGCCTTAAAATGTCGTCCAATGGCCAGCAGCTTATCGCAAGCAACTGAACAATGACCCTGTGGGTGCTCGGACTGAATCACCAGACCGCACCGGTGGAACTGCGCGAACGCGCAGCCTTCGCCGGTGACGCGTTGCCGCGCGCGCTCGGTTCGCTGCGCGATACCCCGCAGATCGCCGAGGCGGTGCTGCTGTCCACCTGCAACCGCACCGAACTGTATGCCGTGGCCGAGTCCGCGCAGGCGCTGGACCAGTGGCTGCAGAGCCAGGCCGGCGACCTGCAGGGTTACCTGTACCAGCACGCCGATGCCGATGCCGTGCGCCACCTGTTCCGGGTGGCGACGGGGCTGGATTCAATGGTGCTGGGTGAGCCGCAGATCCTGGGCCAGGTGAAGGACGCCTGGTCGACCGCGCGCGACCACGGCCTGCTCGGCCAGCGCCTGGACCGGCTGTTCCAGCAGACGTTCTCGGTGGCCAAGCGCGCGCGTACCGATACCCAGGTCGGCGCCAACCCTGTATCGGTGGCCTCGGCAGCGGTACGCCTGGCACAGAACGCATTTGCCCGCCTGGACGATTCCACCGTGCTGCTGGTCGGCGCCGGCGAGACCATCGAACTGGCCGCACGCCACCTCAGCGAAGGCAAGGTGCGGCGGCTGCTGATCGCCAACCGCACCCTCGCCCATGCGCAGGAACTGGCCAGCCGCCATGGCGGTGTGGCGCTGCCGCTGACCGAACTGGAGCGCCACCTGGCCGAGGCCGATGTGGTGTTCTCGGCCACCGCTGCCCGTGAACCGGTGATCCACCGTGCCGCGGTGGCCAATGCCCTGCGTGCACGCCGGCACAAACCGATGCTGCTGTTCGACCTGGCCGTGCCGCGCGACATCGAAGCCGACGTTGCCAGTCTCAACGATGCGTTCCTGTACACCGTGGACGATCTCGAGCGTGCGGTGGAAGACAACCGCCGCAGCCGCCGCGAGGCGGCCGCGGAAGCGGAAACGATCATCGACCTGCAGGTCTCGCGCTTCGTCGAAACCCTGCAGGCCAGTGCCCACCAGGCACCGCTGCGGCAACTGCGCGCCTTCGGCGAGGCCACCCGTGCCGAACTGCTGGAGCGCGCGCGCCAGCAGCTGGCCAACGGCAAGCCGGCCGACGAAGTGCTGGAACTGCTTGCCCATGGATTGACCAACCGCCTGCTGCACCCGCCGACCGCCGCCCTGCGTGCGGCCGCGCTCAGCGGCGATGCCGACCTGACCCGCGCCGCCGAGCGCCTGTTCCCGGCGACGCCGGGTTACCGCCACCCACCTGTGAGAACCGATGACGCCGACCCTGCGCCGTAAGTTGGAAGCGCTGGCCGAGCGCCGCGAAGAACTGGAACGTCTGCTCGCCGAACCGGAGGTGGTCGCCAACAACGCGCGCTTCCGCGATCTTTCGCGCGAGTTTTCCCAGCTCGAACCGATCGCCACCGCGCTGGCCGATGAAGCACGCGCCAAGGCCGACCTGACCGCGGCCGAGAGCATGCGTGCGGACCCGGACCTGCGCGAACTGGCCGACGAGGAAATCGCTGCCGCACAGGCCCGCCTGCAGGAACTGGAGCAGGAGCTGGCACTGCTGCTGGTGCCGCGCGACCCGCGCGATGAAGGCAACCTGTTCCTGGAAGTACGCGCTGGCACCGGTGGCGACGAGGCGGCAATCTTCGCTGGCGACCTGTTCCGCATGTACGCCCGTTACGCCGAGCGACAGGGCTGGAAGGTCGAGATCGAATCGGACAACCCCGGCGAACATGGCGGCTACAAGGAAGTGGTGGCACGCGTGGTCGGCCGCGGCGCGTTCTCGCGCCTGAAATTCGAATCGGGCACGCACCGCGTGCAGCGCGTGCCGGCCACCGAATCGCAGGGCCGCATCCACACCTCGGCGGCCACCGTGGCGATCATCCCGGAAGCCGACGAAGTCGATGAAATCGTCATCAACCCGGCTGACCTGAGGGTTGATACCTACCGCTCCTCCGGCGCCGGTGGCCAGCACGTCAACAAGACCGAATCGGCGATCCGCATCACCCACGTGCCCAGCGGCGTGGTGGTGGAATGCCAGACCGAGCGCAGCCAGCACGCCAACCGGGACAAGGCGATGAAACGCCTGAAGGCGCAGCTGCTCGATGCCGAACGCCAGCGCCACGACGCGGCGCAGGCAGAATCACGGCGCCTGCAGGTCGGCAGCGGCGACCGCAGCCAGCGCATCCGCACCTACAACTTCCCGCAGGGCCGGATCACCGACCACCGCGTGGAAGGGCTGACCCTGTACGACCTGCCCAACGTACTGGCCGGCGACCTGGACCCGCTGCTGCAGCGATTGAGCCACGAGCACCAGGTCGACGCCCTGGCCCAGCTTTCGGCGGGTTGACCAGCATGTCGGCCTGGCAGCAGCGGCAGCAACTGCAGCAGGCGATCACGCGCCAGCCCGGCGACTTTGTCGCCTGGGTGATGCTGGCCGACCTGGAACTGGAAGCCGGCGACATTGCGGCCGGCGAGCAGGCCGCGCGACGCGCGCTGCAGCTGCGGCCCAATCATCCTGAAGCACTTGCCCGGCTGGGCCGGGTAGCGTGGATGGCAGGAGCGCATGCCGACGCCGCCAAGCTGTTGGGCCAGGCCTCGGCGCTGGCACCGGAGCACCCGGGCATCGCGTTGTGGCTGGGGCACGCGCTGGAAGATGCCAACGATGCAGAAGGCGCATCAGCGGCCTATCGCCGCGCACATGCACTGATGCCCGATGAGCCGTATATCGCCGCGCAGCGCCTCGCCTGGCAGCGTCGCCTGTGCGATTGGCAGGACGTGGATGCGCTGGCCGATCAGGTGCGCGGTGCACTGGTGTCCGGCCAGGGCGTAGTAGAACCCTTCGCGTTTCTCAGCGAAGACGCCAGCGCGGCCGAACAGCTGGCCTGCGCACGTGCACGTGCCGCCTCGGTGGCGGCATCGGTACGGCCACTGCCGCCGGCGAAGCTGCGCGAACGAGGCCCACTTCGCGTGGGCTTCCTGTCCAACGGCTTCGGCGCCCACCCCACCGGATTGCTGACGGTGGCGCTGCTGGAGCACATGAGCCAGGACCCGGCCCTGCAACTGCATCTGTTCGCGCTCAACGCGGACGATGGCAGCCGCATCCGCCAACGCCTGCAGGCCGCCACCCGGCTGCATGACGTGGTGGGGTTGCGCCACGCCGATACGGCCGCGCGCATCCGTGCACAGGGCATCGACCTGCTGCTGGACCTGCGCGGCTGGGGCGGTGGCGGCACGCCGGAAGTACTGGCGATGCGCCCTGCCCCGCTGCAGTTGAACTGGCTGGCCTACCCCGGCACCTCCGGTGCATCGTGGCTGGATGCAGTGATCGCTGACGACTTCGCGCTGCCGTTCTCGCTGGAACCGCACTACAGCGAACGCGTGCTGCGCCTGCCGCGCGCGTTCCAGCCCTCCGACAACACCCGCGTGCTGGAACCGGCGCCGGACCGTGCGGCGTGTGGGCTGCCCGCGCAGGGCACGGTGTTCTGCTGCTTCAACAACAGTTACAAACTCAACCCGCGCAGCATGGGCCGCGCGTTCGCGGTGCTGCAGGCAGTACCTGGCAGCGTGCTGTGGCTGCTGTCCGGCCCCGGCCAGGCCGATGCACGGCTGCGTTCCGCCGCCCAGGCTGCAGGACTGGATCCGGCGCGCCTGGTGTTCATGGCCAAGCTGCCGCATCCGCAGTATCTGGCCCGCTATCAGCTGGCCGACCTGTTCCTGGATACGAACCCGTACAACGCGCACACCACCGCATCGGATGCACTGTGGGCCGGCTGCCCGGTGCTGGCCTGCCCCGGCGCTACCTTCGCTGCGCGCGTGGCCGGCAGCCTCAACCATCAGCTGGGGCTGGAGCACATGAACGTCGCCGACGATGCGGCCTTCGTCGCCACCGCCAGTGCACTCGGCAACGACCCGGCCGCGCTGGCTGCCCTGCGTGCCGAACTGGCGCAGGCACGCGAGCGCAGCGGCCTGTTCGACATGACGGCCTTCGCGCGCGATCTGTCCTCACTGCTTCAGCAGCTGGCCCGCGAACAGGGCTGGCAGGGCCTCGACACGCCCTGACATCGCCCTGCGCTACGCTCGGGCTTTCTTCCCGCGTGGTATGACGATGGCCAAGCTCAAGCGCAAGGAATACGACGAGCTGCTGCAGCCGCTGCAGCTGGAACTGGCGGCGATGGCACGCTGGGTGCAGCACAGCGGACAACGCCTGCTGGTGCTGTTTGAAGGACGCGATACCGCCGGCAAGGGTGGCGCGATCCAGACCATCAGCGAGCACCTCAACCCACGCCAATGCAGGGTGGTGGCGCTGCCCAAACCCACCGACCGCGAAGCCACGCAGTGGTACTTCCAGCGCTATGCCACGCATCTGCCGGCCGCCGGCGAGATCGTGCTGATGGACCGCAGCTGGTACAACCGCGCCGGCGTTGAGCGGGTGATGGGGTATTGCAGCGAGACCGAATACCAGCAGTTCCTGCGCCAGGCACCGGTGTTCGAACAACTGCTGGTGGATGACGGCATCCTGCTGTTCAAGTACTGGCTGTGCGTGGACCAGGAGCAGCAGGAGAAGCGTTTCGCCGAACGCCATCTTGATCCGTTGAAGGGGTGGAAGCTGTCGCCGGTGGATCTGAAGTCGCGCAGCAAGTACAGCGCGTACACCGAAGCGCGCGAGGCGATGCTGCGCGCGACCCATCGCGACGGTGCGCCGTGGACGCTGGTGGATTTCAACGACCAGCGGCTGGGTCGCCTGACTCTGGTCCGCAATCTGCTGGACCGGCTGCCGGACACACGGGTGGATGCGCCCTTGCCGGAGCTGCCGAAACTGAAGGGCAAGCTGCATCGCGAGCACTACGACGTGCTGAAGCCGATCGAGGATTTCCCGGTCGAAGAATAGGGTTGGTCGGCAGGGCCTGCGGCCCTGCACCTGCAGAGGCTTCAAGCAACGGCCGAAGCAACAGCAAAAGCGGCATTGCGTGGGATGGCGGGGCGGTGTCGGACTGCGGGGACGCCGCAAGTACGTCCCTGTAGGCTTGGCAGCCGCATCCATGCGGCTGACACCCCGCAATCCGACACCGCCCCACCTTCGACAGATTTCCGGTGGGTGATGGATTCACGCCACGCGTGAATGTATGTCCATCGAAATCGAATATTTCGACAATTGAACGAAGAGCATCCACGCATGGCGTGGATCTACGTGTCGACCAAGGTCGACACCCACCAAGAGCAGGCCATGTCATTCCGGCAGGTCGCCAGAAACTGTCGAAGGCGGGGTGGGTCCGGTTGCGGGGGCGTGAGCGCCATGGGCCCGAGGCATGCCTCGGGCGGGTTGGGCAGGACGCCCAACCCGGGTCTTGCCGTGTGCGCAGGACAGCGCACACGAGCAAGCGGCGACCGAACCTACAAGGACGTATTTACGGCGTCCCCCGTAACCGGACCCACCCCGCCTACCCTCAGGAAACCCGCTTTGGCTGTTGCTGTTGCTGTTGCTGTTGCTGTTGAGGTTGCCGGCCAGCGGCCGGCACTACAGCAGGTGCAGGGCGCAGCCCTGCCCCTCCCCTTATTTGGCAGCAGCAATCTGCTTTTCGATGTCCGCCGCGGTGACCGGGCCCAGGAAGCTGTGGGCCAGCTTGCCCTGCGGGTCAATCAGATGGGTCAGCGGCAGGCCACGCGGGGTGGCGAAGTCGGCCGGTGGGTCGAACGGATCAACGATCACGATCGGGTAGGTCACCGGATGCTTGGTCAGGAACGCCTGCATCTCCGGCGTCTCGATGTCCTCGTAGGCCAGGCCAACCACTTCGATGTTGCTGCGCATGGCATGCAACGCCGACAGCTCGGGCATTTCCTTGCGGCAGGGCGCGCACCAGGTCGCCCAGAAATTCACCACCACCCACTTGCCACGATGCGCGGCCAGGTCGTAATCGCTGCCATCGACCGCCTTCATCTTCAGCGACGGGAACTCGGCAGTGACGCGTTCGGCGGGCGTGTCCTCGACCGTCGCCGGCGCGGCCGGGGTCGGTGCCTGTGCCGGCGGCTGGCTGCTGGCCGGGGTCGGCTCCTGCGCGGGTTTGCAGGCGGCCAGGGCCAGCAGCGCAGCCAGCAGCAACGGGGTCTTGCAGGTCATGGGGCGTCTCCAGAATCAGGGTAGATGTCGCTGACGCGACGCTTGAGGCGTTCACGCAGCGGCAGGCGCAGTTCATCCAGTGCGGCCAAGGCAGCCCGGCCGAGGCTGTCATCGCGGTAAGGCAGGTGTTGTTCGGCCACCGGAATGCGCAGCTGCGTGCATTCGTACAGATCGCCCAGGCTGACCTGGTCCAGATCACGGGCCAGCAGCCATTCGCCGCGCTCATCGCGGCGCAGCAGGCCGATGCCCTCCAGGTGGCAGGCCAGGTCCTGCAGCAGCGAGTCGGTCAGCATCGGTTCCAGCCGCAGGATCTCGTCGTCGGCCAGGCCCCTGCCCTTGGCGCGTGCGTGCTGGAAGCGCCCGAGCAGGCGCAGCAGGCCATAGAACTCGTAGCCCTGCGGCAGGCGCAGTTCCACCGGCTGGTAGCGGAAGGCCGCCATCGACGACGCCAGTGATGCACCCAGCAGCACGGCCACCCAGCACAGGTAGATCCACAGCAGCAGGATCGGCACGAAGGCCACCGTGCCATACAGCTTCTGGTAGGACTGGAAGCTGCCCAGGTAGGCGCCGATGCCCCACTTCACCAGCTCCAGGATTACCGCGGCGAGAATCGCACCCGGAACCGCGTGGCGCCATTTCACGGTGTGATGTGGCACCACCCGGAACATCAGGGTGATGCAGACGAATTCGATCAGGATCGGCGCCAGCCGCAAGGCGAGATCGGCCAGCCAGCGTCCCTCCTGCGTGCCGAACAACGGCATCGCGAACACCCGCGCAGACACCGCCAGCGACGCAGCGGCGAGCATCGCGCCGAGCGTCAGCACCGTCCAGTAGACCAGGAAGCGGGTCAGCCGCGGCCGACTGCTGCCGACGCGCCAGATCTGGTTGAAGGTCTCTTCAACACTGTTGAGGGTGATCAGCAGCGAGATGACCAAGGCGATGAAGCCAGCGGCAGTGAGCTGGCCCGCGCTGGCCGAGAACTGCCGCAGGTAGCCTTCGGCGGCGCGCGCGGCATTGGGCACGAAGTTGGAGAAGACGTAGTCACTGAGCTGGTCGCTCCAGCGATCGAACACCGGGAAGGCCGAGAGCACGCCAAATACCACGATCGCCAGCGGCACCAGCGCGAACACCGTGGTGTAGGCCAGCGCCGCGGCAGCCTGGAACAGGCGGTCATCGAGGAAGCGGCGCCACAGGAAGCGGCCGAAGCTGGCGGCGCGTGCGCGATCCCGCGCGCGCTCCATCCACAAATTGAGCGTATCCAAAGGTTCCATCGGCGCAAGGGTACCCGATGCGGAATCGATGCAGGATAGCCATACTGGCGTCCACACGATGAGGAGAGCTGGGCGCGATGGGCGAAATCCTGGTGCTGTACTACAGCCGCGGCGGTTCGGTGGCACGGCTGGCGCGCCAGATCGCGCGGGGCATCGGCGAGGTGCCGGGCATGGCTGCGCGGCTGCGCACGGTGCCGCCGGTGGCTGCCGTCACCCAGACTGCACAACCTCCGGTGCCGGACGATGGCGCGCCCTATGTAAGCGTGCAGGACCTGGCGGAGTGCCAGGGACTGCTGCTGGGCAGCCCCACCCGTTTCGGCAACATGGCCGCGCCGGTCAAGCATTTCCTTGACGGCCTCGGCGCCGAATGGGTGAACGGCACGCTGGCCGGCAAGCCGGCCGGGGTGTTCACGTCCACTGCGTCGATGCATGGCGGCCAGGAGTCGACCCTGCTGTCGATGCAGGTACCGCTGCTGCACCACGGCTGCCTGATCGTCGGCATTCCGTTCACCGAGCCGGCGCTGAGCCACACCACCAGTGGCGGCACGCCGTATGGCGCCAGCCACGTGGCCGGCGCCGCCGACGACCCGCAACCCACCGACGATGAGGCGGTACTGGCGCGGGCGCTGGGCCGGCGCGTGGCCGACATCGCGCAGCGGCTGGCGCGATGAGCACCGCTCCGCGCACCGTGCTGCTGCTGGCCCTGATGGGGCTGGCGGCGCTGTTTGCCGGCTGGTTCATCAACGACAGGCACTGGCTGGCCACCCAGCTGGTGTTCACTGCGCCGCCGCTGGCGCTGGCCATCGCCCTGCGGCTGGGCTGGCGCAAGGCCGGGTTCTGGGCGGCGGTGCTGGCGCTGGGCTGGTTCAGCCACGGCGTGATGAGCGCCTGGAGCCATCCCGAGACCCGCTGGCTGGCACTGATCGAAATCGTGCTGGCGCTGCTGGTGATCTTTTCGGCCAGCCTGCCCGGCCTGCGCGCCCGTTTCGGGCGGCGGCGCTGACGCTGCGCCCGGTGGGCCGTATCATCTGCGTTCCCGGCCCCGCGCCGCTGTACCTGCCTTGGTTTCGCGCATGCACATGATGGAAGAGCTCCTGGTCGTCACCACCGGTGGCACGATCGACAAGATCTATTTCGACGACAAGTCGGACTACCAGATCGGCGACCCGCAGATCGGCATGATCCTGCGCGAACTGGGGGTTACGTTCCGTTTCAACGTGATTCCGATCCTGCGCAAGGATTCGCTGCACATCAACGACGACGATCGTGAGCTGATCCGCGCGACGATCGCTGCGCAGCCCACCCGCCACGTGCTGGTGACCCACGGCACCGATTCGATGGTGCAGACCGGCAAGGTGCTGGCGACGATCCCGGACAAGACCATCGTGATGACCGGTGCGCTGAGCCCGGCACGGTTCCGTGGTTCGGATGCGGAGTTCAACATCGGCTGTGCGATCGGTGCGGTGCAGTCGCTGCCGGCGGGAGTGTTCATCGCGATGAACGGCCGGATCTTCGACCCGCAGCATGTGCGCAAGAACGTGGCGGCGAACCGGTTCGAGTCGGTTTGAGGGATTAAGGCGCGCTGTCGCGCGTCGGCGTTTCGGTTGCTGTACTGGTGAGAGGCTCAGGCTCTCCAGACAGATGCCGGTGCGCGGCCAGCAAGGTCAAAAAAACACCCCGGCCGAAGCCGGGGCGTGCCCATGGAGAGGGGCTTGGGCTCAGTACTGGGCGTTGACGGTCACGCCCGAGAAGGTGCTGTACGCCTTCACCCGCACGTACCAGGTACCGGCGGTGGGGCTGTTGACGGTGCAGGTCTCGTTGTTGCCGCTCAGGTACGGGCGGCAGGTGTAGACGGTGTCGGTCGGGGCACTGCCCTGGCGCAGGTACAGGTCGGCATCACCGCTGCCGCCGCTGATCGCCACGCGCAGCTGCGTGCTGCCAGCCGGGACGTTGACGGTATAGCTGAGCGATGCGCCGCTGGCTGCGCCGAGGCCGGTAACCGGCACGTTGTTCTGCAGCACGGTGCCACCCGGGTTGGGCGTGGTGCCGTTGATCGCGGCAGTCACCGCGGCATCGGCGTCGATGATGCCGGCGCCGCAACCACCCGAGCACGCACCCGGCAACGGACGCGCGGTGCTCTTGATGATGCTCTCCACCTGCGCCGGGCTGAGCGGGCTCGGTGCCACTGACTGCATCAGTGCAACCACGCCTGCCACGTGCGGCGCCGCCATCGAGGTGCCGTTGTAGGACGCGTAACTGGCGCTGCCCGGGGTGGTGGTGCCGCTGTTGAGGGTGGACAGGATGCTCTGGCCCGGTGCGGAGATATCGATGCCGGTGCCGTAGTTGGAGAAGCTGGCACGTGCGCCTGCCGAGGTGGTCGCCGCCACCGCGATCACGTTCGGGCAGTTCGCCGGTACCGACGAGGATACGTTGGTGTTGCTGTTGCCGGCAGCGACCACCACGGTGGTGCCACGGCCGACCGCGCCGTTGATGGCGTTCTGGTAGGTGGTCGAGCAGCTGCCGCCGCCGCCGAGCGAGAGGTTGATGACCTCGGCCGGATTGGCGTTGGCCGGCACACCGCTGACCGTGCCGCCCGAGGCCCAGACGATGGCATCGGCGATGTCGGAGGTATAGCCGCCGCACTTGCCGAGCACGCGCACCGGCACGACCTTGGCATTGAATGCGGTACCGGCCACGCCGGTGCTGTTGTTGGTCACCGCAGCGACCGTGCCGGCCACGTGGGTGCCATGCCAGCTGGAGTTGGAGGCCGGAATGCCCGAGCCGCACTCGTTGGCACCGTACCAATCACCCTCATCGTTGGGATTGCTGTCACGGCCACCGCCATCGCGCGCCATCGCCGCGTCGCTGATGAAGTCATAGCCGGGCAGGATGTTGGCGTTGAGGTCGGCATGGTTGGTGATGCCGGTATCGATCACGGCCACGACCACACCGGTGCCGGTGGCCTTGTCCCAGGCCGGACGCACGTTGATCGAGGCGTTGGACGTACCGAAGCCCCATTGCTCGCTGAAACGGGTGTCGTTGGGGGTCAGCGTCGCGCGCATGATCTGGTCGACTTCGACGTATTCGACGTTCGGGTCGGCGGCCAGCTTGCGCATCAGCAGCTCGGATTCGGCCTGGTCCAGCGCACGGTCGGTCCTGACCACGGTGGAGCCGACGGCAAGCCTGCGGACCTGCTGCAGGCCCAGCGCGCGGCCCTGGCTGCTGGCGATGCCGGCAGCGGCCGTCTTCAGCGAAGAGGCCAGCGCGGTGGTGTTGGCCACCGGCGCACTGCCGTCGCGGAACTTGACGATGAAGCGCTGGTGGGTCTGCGCGGACTGCAGGCCGCTGAGCTGGACATCACCGGCCAGCGCAGGCGTGGCCAGCAGCAGCGATGACAGGACGGACGCACCAAGGACCACCCACACACGACGCACACGCGGTTGCGTTACCTGGGACATCGGATTTCCCTTCTAATGGTAGGAATGCCGGAATCGGCAGAAGCACCGGCCTGAACCGTGGGCTGGCTTGCGATGGCGAGGTTCGGGTCCGGCGAGCCAGCGGATTCCCCTGTCCATCCGCTGTGTTGATGACGCTAGTGGCTCAAACCGGACACCACAAGATTTTCAGCGTCTTTTCAGCAAGATGAAATGTTGGATCTGAGACTTTCCGGGTCGAGGGTTTGTGAAGGTGAAGGAACTTTCGCGTCAGCTGCACGTACCTGACTGCGGAATGTCCTGTCCCGCCATGTCTTTGCCGACATCGGCGGGTGTGATTTGCAAGGCATGGCGCGCGCCTCCCCAAACGCAGAAAGCCCGTCACGAGGACGGGCTTTCCAGGAAGGCAGCCGGGCATGGCCCGGCTCCGATATTCAGCGCAGGCGATCAGCCCAGCTTGACCAGCCAGCCGTGGCGGTCCGGCAGGCGACCGTACTGGATGTCGGTCAGTTCCTTGCGCAGCGACATGGTCACTTCACCGGCCGGCGCGTTGATATCGCCCACCGAGAAGCCCTCGCCCTTGAGCTGGCCGATCGGGGTGACCACCGCCGCCGTACCGCAGGCGAACACTTCGGCGATCTCGCCGGAGGTCACGCCCTGCTTCCACTCATCGATGGTGACCTTGCGCTCTTCGACCTTCATGCCGCGGTCGCGGGCCAGCTGCAGGATGCTCTCGCGGGTGATGCCCTCGAGGATGCTGCCGGACAGTTCCGGCGTGACCAGCGTGCCGTCCTTGTAGACCAGGAACACGTTCATGCCGCCCAGTTCTTCCAGGTACTTGCCTTCGACCGGGTCCAGGAACAGCACCTGCGAGCAGCCCTGTGCCTGCGCCTTCTGCTGCGGCAGCAGCGAGGCGGCGTAGTTGCCACCGCACTTGGCCGCACCGGTGCCACCCTTGGCCGCACGCGCGTACTCGGTGGACAGCCAGATCGACACCGGGGCGACGCCCTTGGCGAAGTACGGGCCGGCCGGGCTGGCGATCACGTAGTAGCCGGCCTTGTGCGCGCCGCGCACGCCAAGGAACGCTTCATCGCCGATCATGAACGGACGGAAATACAGGCTCGACTCATCGGCCGACGGCACCCAGGCGCTGTCGACGGCGATCATCTGCTTCAGCGATTCGACGAAGATCTCCACCGGCAGCTCCGGCAGCGCCAGGCGCTGCGCCGAACGCTGCAGGCGACGGCCGTTGGCATCGGGGCGGAAGGTCCAGATCGAGCCATCGGCATGGCGGTAGGCCTTGATGCCCTCGAAGATCTCCTGGCCGTAGTGCAGCACGGCCGCGGCCGGGTCCAGCTGCAGCGGACCATAGGCACGCACGCTGGCGTTGTGCCAGCCGGCATCCTTGTCCCAGCGCACTTCCACCATGTGGTCGGTGAAGTGCAGGCCGAAGCCCGGCTTCTCCAGGATCTGGGCGCGCTCTTCAGCGCTGCGCGGGTGGTCCGAACGGGTGACGGCGAAGCTGGGAATGGACTGGGACACCGGAGATTTCCTGTTCTGGTTGCGGGTAATGCCGGGCCCGCGTCACTGCGGGCCGTGGGTCAAAGCATGCCGGTTTCGAGGCGCGCGGCCTCGGACATCATGTGCTGGTTCCACGGCGGGTCGAAGACCAGCTCGACGTCGGCCTCGGCCACCGTCGGGATCATTTCAAGCTTGCTGCGCACGTCGTCGACCAGGATGTCGCCCATGCCGCACGCAGGCGCGGTCAGGGTCATCTTCACGTCGATCTCGCGCTGCCCTTCGTCGAGGTGCTTGATCTCCACCTCGTAGACCAGGCCCAGTTCGACGATGTTGACCGGAATTTCCGGGTCGAAACAGGTGCGCAGCTGCTGCCACACCAGTTGTTCAACCTGCTCGTCGCTGGCATCGTCGGGCAGCTCCAGCGGTGCCGGCGCCTCCTTGCCGATGGCATCGCCATCCTTGCCGGCGATGCGGAACAGATTGCCCTCGACGAACACCGAATAGCTGCCGCCCAGCGCCTGGGTGATGTACCCATAGCTGCCGGCGGGCAAGGTCACGGTGTCGCCCTGCGGGACCATCACGGCCTCGCAATCGCGTTCGAAGTGGACAGGTTCGCTGCTACGGGAATACATGGGGACCGATATGGGGCTGCGGCATAAGCCACGCAAGCGGCCATTCTAGCGTAGGCGCCCCGCCCTCGCCGGTGCACTGCGGCAAACCACAGTATCCTGTGGGCGACCTTCAGGAGCTTCGATGTCCTCCAATGCCGCACGCGCCAGGACCGTTACCTGGCTCTGGCCCTTCATGTTGTTGCTGGCGCTGGCCACCGCCCCCCTCGCCTGGATGCTGATCGCCCTGTTCACCGGCCGCCCCGTCGGCTGGATGGCGGTCCTGACCGCCCTGGAACTGGTGTTCATGCTGCGCCTGGGCACGCTCGGTCCCGGCAAGCTGCGTATCGCCCTGGTCGTGCTGGGCACGCTGCTGGTGGCCGCGATCTCGAACTGGGCCATCGCCAGTGCCTGGATGGGCGGCTCGATGGGCCTGAACCCCTGGGACGCCTCGCTGCGGATGGGCCCGCACCTGGCCTGGACGCTGATCACCCTGGCCAATGGCGTGGTCGAGTGGCTGTGGCTGGCGGTGGGCGTCGCCGTAGGCGCCTGGCTGGCGCGTTGATCGCGCCGGTGATGCCCTGGTAGATCCACGCCATGCGTGGATGGGGTGGTTGGATCCGGGGTCAGAGCCCTTTCCTGCGGAAAGGGATCCGACCCCAACCCTCAATGCCCGCCGTCAAGCGCCTTCAGTTCGCTGACCAGTGACGCCGCCGCCCCTGCACCATCGCCGTACAGCATGCGGGTGTTGTCGGCGTAGAACAGCGCATTCTCGATACCCGCAAAGCCGGTGCCCTTGCCGCGCTTGATCACCACCACGTTGCGGGCATTGACCACGTCCAGTACCGGCATGCCGTAGATCGGACTGGCCGGATCGGTGCGCGCCACCGGGTTGACCACGTCGTTGGCACCGATCACCAGCACCACGTCGGTAGTGGCGAACTCGGGATTGATGTCGTCCATGTCCGCGATCAGGTCATACGGCACCCCCGCTTCGGCCAGCAGCACGTTCATGTGCCCGGGCATGCGCCCGGCCACCGGGTGGATGGCGAACTTGACCTTCACCCCGCGCGTGATCAGCCGCTGCGCCAGCTCCCAGATCTTGTGCTGGGCCTGGGCCACGGCCATGCCATAACCGGGCACGATCACCACGCGTTCGGCAAAGCCCATCATCGCCGCCACGTCGGCCGCTTCGATGGGCTTCTGCGCACCGGAGATCGCCTGCGCTTCTCCCCCGGCGCCACCACCGAAGTTGGAGAACAGCACGTTGCGGATCGGCCGGTTCATCGCCTTGGCCATCAACCGGGTCAGCAGGATGCCCGCTGCGCCGACCATCATGCCGGCAATGATCAACGCCTCGTTGCCCAGCACGTAGCCTTCGAACGACACCGCCAGGCCGGTGAACGCGTTGTACAGCGAGATCACCACCGGCATGTCGGCGCCACCGATCGGCAACGTCATCAACACGCCCAGCGCCAGTGCCAGCACGAAGAAGGCAACGATGGCCCAGGTGCTGAGCGTGCTGGCGGCGATGATGCCCAGCACCACTACGGCCAGCGCCACCAGCAGGTTCATCACCTGCTGGCCCGGCCAGGTCACGCGCTTGTCGAGGCGGCCATCGAGTTTGGCCCAGGCGATCACCGAGCCGGACAGCGACACCGCACCGATCGCCGCGCCCACCACCGCCAGCACCAGCACCGTGCCGGACGGCTGCCGCGCGGCCAGATCGGCCAGCGCCTGCGCACTCCAGTGGGTGGTATCGCGGTTGGCCAGGAACGCATAACGCAGCAGTTCCACAGCACCGATGGCGGCCGCCGAGCCGCCGCCCATGCCGTTGTACAGCGCGACCATCTGCGGCATGTCGGTGACGGCGACCTTGCCCGCCGACCACCAGGCCAGGCCGGCCCCCAGCAGCAGTGCCACCAGGATCAGCGGCACGTTGTGCAGTTCGGGCAGGAAGAAGGTCGCCACCGTGGCGAGCAGCATGCCCAGCCCCGCCCAGCGGATACCGCTGCTCGCGGTCATCGGCGAGGCCATGCGCTGCAGGCCGAGCAGGAACAGGGTGGCGGCGACCAGGTAGCTGGCCTTGACCAGCCAATCGAGCAGTTCGACGGTGCTGATGTTCAAGCCTGCGGCTCCTTCGGTTCATCGTTGCCGGCCTTGCGCACGCTCGGCTTGAACATTTCCAGCATGCGCGCGGTGACCACATAGCCACCGGCTGCGTTGCCGGCGCCGAGCACCACGGCAATGAACCCCAGCACCTTCTCCAACGGCGTCTGCGCGTGCCCCAGCACCACCATCGCGCCGATCAGCACGATGCCATGGATGAAGTTGGAGCCCGACATCAGCGGGGTATGCAGGATCACCGGGACCCGGGAAATGATCACGTGGCCGGCAATGGCGGCCAGCATGAAGATGTACAGCGCCACGAACCCGTCACTCACCGGCAACGCTCCTGCTCTGTCTTCGTCGTCCCATCATAACCACGGGCTGAACCCTGCGCGCGTTCCGGTCAACCACGGCCGCGCTCACGCGTTGTCGATGGTGACCCCTGCCGAGGAACCGTACCCTGTGCTGGTGAGCAGCCCTGTCCCCTCAACCACCGATGCCGACACCGTTCCGGCCTCGCTGGAAGCGTTCCTGGCCAGCGTCGGGCCGCGCGCCTTCCGCTTCGCCGAGGCCGGCCTGCGCCAGCGTGATGACGCGCTGGATGCGGTGCAGGACGCGCTGCTGCGCATGCTGGACTACGCCGACAAGCCGGCCGCCGAGTGGGCGCCGTTGTTCTGGAGCATCCTGCGCCGGCGGGTGATTGACGTGCAGCGCCGCCGCCGCTTCCGCCTGCCGTTCTGGCGCGACAACCAGGACGCCGACGGTGGCGAGATCGACTGGGCCGACCCCGGCCCGGACCCCTCGCAGGCGCACGAGCAGCGCCAGCAGTACCAGCAGCTGGTGCGGGCACTGCGCGACCTGCCCGCCCGCCAGCGCGAGGCATTCACCCTGCGCGTGCTGCAGGACCTGGACGGGGCCACCACCGCCCGCGCCATGGGCTGCAGCGAAGGCGCGGTAAAGACCCATCTGGCGCGCGCCCGACAGGCGCTGCAGAATCAACTGGAGATGCACCCGTGAACCGCCCCCTGCCTTCCGATGACGCCCTGCGCAGCCTGCACGCGCAGTCGCTGCAGGCGCTGTCGCCGGCCACCCTGGCACGCCTGCGCAGTGCCCGTCACAACGCCGGTGCGGCGCACGCCGGTCGCTGGCGCTGGTGGCTGGCCAGCGCCTGTTCGCTGGTGATCGCGCTGGGCATCGGCGTCCAGTTCGTCGGTCCGGGCGATCATCAGGGCCCGATCAGCACGCCGATCGTCGCTGCGGAAGAAGACAATGGCGTGCTGTACGACGAGAATCCCGATCTGTACCTGTGGCTGGGCGACAACGACCTGGCGATGGAGTGAACCATGCTGCGATACCCCTCCCTGCCCCTGCTGATCGCCCTGACCCTGCTGCCCGCTGCATCGGCACTGGCGCAGGCCACCGCGCCGGCGCCTGCCGCGCGGCCGGCACCTGCTGCCGCGCCGCTGCCGAACTGGGAACAGCTGAGCCCGGCCCAGCGCGAAGCGCTGTTGGCCCCGCTGCGTGACCGCTGGAACGGCGCCGATCCCGCGCAGCGCCAGCGCATGCTGTCGCACGGCCAGCGCTGGCAGTCGATGAGCCCGGAAGAGCGCGACAAGGCCCGCCGTGGCCTGCGCCGCTTCGAACACATGAGCCCGGAGCAGCGCGAGCAGGCCCGGGCGTTGTTCGGCCAGATGCGTGACCTCAGCCCGGCCCAGCGCGATGCCATGCGCGAGCGCTGGTCGCAGATGACCGCAGACGAACGCAGGGAATGGGTGCGGGACAACCCGCCGCCGGCGAAGCCGCGGTAACCCCTATCGAAGCGGTAGCGCCGGGCCATGCCCGGCGGATTCACCGGATGCCGCTGCGCTCGCCGGGCATGGCCCGGCGCTACCGACTCAGGCCTGCCAGCGCGTTTTCGCCAGCAGCTCGTCTTCCCAGTCGAAGCCCAGCTGGCCATCACGTACGAACAGAGCGACGAAGTTCATCAGGTTGCGCGCATACATCTCGCTGGCCTGGGTTGCACCTCGGCTGGCCAGACCCAGCGGGCCATCGATGGTCACGCCCTGGTGCTCGATGCATTGGCCGGGCTCGGTCAACGCGCAGTTGCCACCGCTCTCGGCGGCCAGATCGACGATCACGCTGCCGGCGGCCATGCCTTCGACCATCGCGGCGGTGACGATCGTCGGCGCCTGACGCCCCGGCACCGCGGCAGTGCAGATCACCACGTCCACGCTGCGCAGGTGGTCGCCAAGACGGCGCTGCTGTTCACCACGCTCTTCATCGGTCAGCGCCCGCGCATAACCGCCCTCGCCTACCGCGCTCACCCCCAGGTCGAGGAAGCGCGCACCGAGCGACTGGATCTGTTCGCGGGTTTCCGGGCGCACGTCGAAGCCCTCCACCTGCGCACCCAGGCGGCGCGAGGTGGCAATGGCCTGCAGGCCGGCGACACCGGCGCCGATCACCAGCACCTTGGCTGGACGCACGGTACCGGCCGCCGTGGTCAGCATCGGGAAGAAGCGCGGCGCGCGTTCGGCAGCAATCAATGCCGCCTTGTAGCCGGCCATGCCGGCCTGCGAACTGAGTACGTCCATCGCCTGTGCGCGCGTGGTGCGCGGCAACTGCTGCAGCGGGAACAGGTGCAGGCGGTCATCGGAGGCCAATGCGGCCAACGCAGGGTCGGCCGCCGGGGTCAGCAGGCCGACCACACTGGCGCCCGGCTTGAGCTGGGCCAGCACCTCGGCCGGTGGCGCCTGCACGCACAGCAGGATGTCGATCTCGGCCCAACGGGCGGCGTCGAAGGCGCGGGCACCTGCGTCGTCGTAGGCGGCATCGGTGAAACCGGCCGTCTGGCCCGCACCCGGCTGATACCACACGGTGATGCCCAGCGCACCGAGCTTGCGCGCCGTTTCCGGCGTGAGCGCAACGCGTCGTTCGCCCGGCGCGGTCTCCTTGATCCCCAGCAACGCCACGGCCATGCAGATTCCCGCTGATCGGTGAGTGGGTCCGATCCTAGCAGGCGTACGTGGCTCAGTGCAGCGTCGCACCACCCGGGTCGAGGCGGTCGAGCACGCCCTGCATGGCGCTGTCGAAGGCGCCATCGTCGATATGGGGACGCAAGCGACCCAACCGCACCATCACCGCCAGCTCCTCGGGCGAGGCCACGCAGAAGCGCACGCCACGACGGTTGACGAACAGCAGGCGCGCGGAAATCGGGCTGATCCAGGACAACTTGCCCGCCTGCACCTTGCCGTCCTTGTCGACGAAGTCCAGCCAGTTGCCGATCTCCATCCGCCGGAAGCGATCGGCATCGGCGTTGTCGAAATCGTCGGTATTGAAGGTACCGCCCAGCTCGACAGCCGGCGTTTCCGGAGCCGGCGGTGCGGGCAGCACCACCTGCGGCAGCTCGGGCAACGCGCGCTGCAGCTCCGGTCGCGATTCGGCGATGCCCTGCAATGTGTCGTGCAGCGCATCGATGGCTGCGGTGGCTGCGTCGCCATGCACGCCGACGCTGGCAAACACCTTGGCCAGCAACGGCTGCCAGGCCTGCAGCCACGGCTTGCCGACAATCTGCCGGCGGGCCTCGGCCACTTCCTCCAGCAGGCCATCGGCCAACGTCAGCGCCTCGGCCACCGAAGCCCCCTCCTCGCCCTCGCGCAGCAGCGCCAGGGTCAGATGGTGCTGCCAGGGCTGGCGCAGGAATTCGGCGATCGCCGACGGCAGGGTGGCATCGCCGATGCGGCGATCCAGTTCGGCACCGGCACGGGTACGGGCCATCTCCAGCTTTTCCTGGCCGCGCTGGGTCTCGGCGGCCCGCCGCTCGGCGATTTCCACGCGACGGCGGTGCTGCACCAGGAAATCGCGGAATTCTTCTTCCAGGGTCAGGAAGATCGCCAGGTTCTCGTTGAACTCGGCCACCAACCGCTCGACGATCTCTTCCACCTTGGCCATCAGCATGCGCTCGGCCTGGCTTTCCCCGGTGTTGCCCTCGCAGGCCTCGGCCAGCGAGTTCAGCAGCTTGCGCGCCGGGTGGGTCTTCTGCACGAACATGCGGCGGTCCAGCATCGCCACCTTCACGAACGGAACCACCAGGCGGCCAATGAGCTCACGCGAGCGGCCTTCCAGTTCGCGCTCATCGAGCATCACGTCGAACAGCATGCCGACCAGGTCGATCGCATCCTCGTCCTGCGCGTCCAGCCGGGTCTGGCCCGGATCGACACCCAGCCGCGTGGCGCTGGACAACACTTCGCTCTTCAGCCGCTGCGCCAATGATTCGCCGTCCTCGCCGATCGCCGCACGCAGGGTTGCGCTGGGCGTGGCCTGCAGCAGCGACAGCACCGACATCATTTCGCGCTGGCTCAACGGACGATGCTGGCCGACCGCGACCTGAGCCGCAGAGGTTGCGTCCTCGCGCACGTGGCGGGTCTGCTGCAGCAGTTCGTGCAGGGCTTCCAGCAACATGCCCTGCTGGCCGGAATAGGCTTCACCGGAAGGGCTCTCTTCACCACCCGCATGCTGCTGCATATGGCCACGACGCTCGGACCAGCGCGCGGCGAAACGCTGCGCCCAAGCCGGGGCGGCCTGTTCGTCGTCCTTGAATTCGTTGTCAACGCCCGGTGCCGCGCGCTGCTCGACCAGATCATCCAGGCCATGCGGAACGTGCTGCGCCGGGGCCGACGCCAGTGGTCGGCGCGGCGCACCCATCTGCGACATCACCCCGGCCGCGGCCAGGTGCTCGTCCAGCTTCTCGTAGATGCGGCCCACCGGCGCACGCATATCGCGCTCGCACAGCTTGATCAGCACCAGGTGGACTTCCGGGGCCAGCTCGCAGCCGGCAAAGGCTTCGTGGATGGCCACGCCCAGGTGTTCGGGGCTGATCGGGTTGCGGTCGGCGTCGAGTTCGATACCGCCGCCCAGCCAGCCCAGGCGGCGGTCGAGCCGCGCCAGCACCGGCTTGAAGTCGCGCAGCAGCACGGTGGCGAAGTTGCGCACCGCCAACCGCGATTCCAGTACATGTTCCGGCACCAGGCTGAGGCCGTCCTGGGCCTGCCCGGACAGGGTCAGCTCGGCGGAGACGGGCTCGCCCGCAGCCAGACCGGCCCAGGCATGGCCAAGATGGGCGGCAAAAGCACCGGCAATCTCCTCACGGCGGCGGCGCAGCTCGCGCATCGCGTCCAGGAACAGCAACTGCGACGAGCCGGCATTGCCGGCACGGTCGAACAGGGCATCATCGAAGCGGGCCAGTGCCGCGCCAAAGGCCTGGCACAACGCCGGCAGGACGATGTCCCGGGCAAGCTGGAGCTGGGCCGGGTCACGGCCCGGCGATCCCATCGGAGTGGGCGCGCTCATCATTCGGGAAGGCTCCCCACCTTCTCTGGTGCGACAGACATCATGGACATCGCGACGGCCGGTACACCCCATGCACCGGTCCCTCGATGGTAGGCCGCCCAGCCCATCGCGGACAGTGAAACAGTCCTCACTTCAAACCTCATGAACGGCGGCCCGGCAATATTACGTATCGTAAGCCGTGCAGGGCCTGCGAGGCGAGGGGAAGCGGGGCTCCGTGATCCGCCAGTGGCATGATGTTCATCACAGTTTGCTATTCAGGGGTCTGACGCGACACAAACGGCGTCATCTACCTCCCCGACTATAATCAGCGACCCGTGATGACCGGTTCAGACTCCATGCCCGACCCTGCTGCCCTGATTGCCCTGGATGCCCGCCGCTCGGTGCCCTCGCGGCAACTGGGCGAGCCCGGACCGGATCCGGCCACCCTGCAGCGGATGCTGACCTCGGCGGTCCGCGTGCCCGACCACGGCAAGCGCGTACCGTTCCGCTTCCTGAAGATCGCCGGCGATGCGCGTCACACTCTGGGCGACTTCCTGGCCGCGCGCAGCCGTGAGCGCGATCCACATGCCGGCGACGCCGTGTTCGAGAAGGACCGCCAGCGCTTCAGCCATGCACCGCTGGTGATCGTGGTGGTGGCCAGCCCCCGCCCGGACCCGAAAGTTCCCGCACAGGAACAGCTGATGACCGCCGGCTGCGTGTGCTTTGCCCTGTTGCAGGCCGCCCAGGCGCTGGGCTTCGGCGCGCAGTGGCTGACCGCATGGATGGCCTTCGATCCCGCCGTGCACGCCCATCTCGGGCTGGCCGAGGGCGAAGGCATTGCCGGTTTCATCCACATCGGCACGCCCAAGGCCGAAGTGCCCGAACGCGAGCGCCCCGATGCCGCGGCCCTGCTGCAGGACTGGACCGGCCAGTGAGCGCCGTGATTCCCGTGGCGATACCGCCGCCGCTGTACCTGGTCGACGCCAGCATCTACGTGTTCCGCGCCTGGCATTCGCTGCCGGACGAATTCCAGGACAGCCAGGGCTGGCCGACCAACGCCGTGCATGGATTCGCCCGTTTCCTGCTGGACCTGCTGGAGCGCGAACGCCCCCGGCACATCGCCATCGCCTTCGACGAGGCATTGGACAGTGGCTTCCGTCACCGCCTGTACCCGGCCTACAAGGCCAACCGGGACCCGGCGCCGGAAGCGCTCAAGCGCCAGTTCGTGCACTGCAAGGCGCTGTGCGCAGCGCTCGGCCTGGTGGTACTGGCGCATCATGATTACGAAGCCGACGACCTGATCGGCAGCGCCCTGCATGGCCACCGCAGCAGCCATCGCGGCATGATCATTTCCGCCGACAAGGACCTGTCGCAGCTGCTGCTCGACCATGACGAGCAATGGGATTACGCACGCAACCAGCGCTGGGACGTGGCCGGAGTCAAGGCCCGGCACGGCGTGCACGCGCACCAGATTGCCGATTACCTGGCGCTGTGCGGCGATGCGGTCGACAACATTCCGGGCATCAGCGGTGTCGGCGCCAAGTCGGCGGCCGTGCTGCTGGCCCATTTCGGCAGCATGGACGTGCTGTACGAACGCCTGGACGAAGTGCCGTTCCTGCGCCTGCGCGGCGCGGCCCAGATGGCCGTGCGCCTGCGCGAGCAGCGCGAGCACGCCCAGCTCTGGCGCCAGCTGACCACCATCGCCCTGGACGCACCCTTGGAAGGTTGCCAGCCCGGCATGCCGCGCCAGGCGGCCGATCCAGAGCTGCTCGGCGGCCTGTGCCAGACCCTGCGCTTCGGCCCCATGACCCGCCGCCGGCTGTTCAGTGCCGCCGGCATTTCCGACCCCGTCCCTACTTCCAGCGAGCCCGCATGAGCCAGCGCAACACCGAAGCACCGCGTGTCGTCTACGAAGGCAAGTACCAGCGCATGGTCGTGCGCGGCAGCTGGGAATACAGCGAACGCACCCACGCCGGCGGCCTGGCCGCGATCATCATTGCCGTCACCCCCGAGGACAACGTGCTGTTCGTCGAACAGTTCCGCGTACCACTGCAGGCGTCGACCATCGAGATGCCGGCCGGGCTGGTCGGCGACATCGATGCGGGCGAGTCCATCGAAGTTTCCGCTGTACGCGAGCTGGAAGAGGAAACCGGCTGGACCGCCGAGCACGCCGAAGTGCTGATGATCGGCCCCACCTCCTCCGGTGCCAGCAGCGAGAAGATCGCCTTCGTGCGTGCCACCGGCCTGCGTCGCATCGGCGAAGGCGGCGGCGACGAGAGCGAGGACATCACCGTGCATGAAGTGCCGCGCACGCAGGCGGCCGCCTGGCTGGTGCAGAAAATGGCCGAAGGCTATGAAGCCGATGCCAAGCTGTGGGCCGGCCTGTGGATGATCGAGCACCACCTGGATGGACGGCCCCGTGGCTGACGCCGGCCTGCACGCGCTGCCGGCACTGCTGGGCGCCGACGATCCGGCGATCTTCAGCGTGCACCGTGCGCAGGGCGCCTCGCCGTTCCTGCTGCTGGCTGATCATGCCGGCCAACAGGTGCCGCGTGCACTGGCCGACCTTGGATTGCCGCAGGCCGAACTGGACCGGCATATCGGCTGGGACATCGGCATCGGCGGCACCACCCGTGCATTGGCCGAGCGGCTGGATGCGTGGGCGATCGAGCAGACCTATTCGCGGCTGCTGATCGACTGCAACCGCCCGCTGGTTTCGCCGACGCTGATCCCCGAGGTCAGCGACCATACCGTGGTGCCGGGCAATGCCGGGCTGTCGCCCGCACAGCGGCAGCAGCGCATCGATGCGATCCACGCGCCCTACCATGCACGCATCGATGCCGAACTGGATGCACGCCGCGATGCGGCACGGCCGACGCTGCTGGTGATGATGCACAGTTTCACCCCGGTGATGAACGGCATGCAGCGTCCGTGGCATGCCGGCGTGCTGTACCACCAGGACACCCGCTTTGCCCACGCCTTGCTGCAGGCGCTGCGCGATGAAGGCGACCTGGTGGTGGGCGACAACGAACCGTATTCGGTCAACAGCAGCAGCGACTACGCGGTGCCGGTGCATGGCGAAGGTCGCGGCCTGGTGCATGTGGAACTGGAGATCCGCCAGGACCTGATCGCCGATGCCGCCGGGCAACAGGCGTGGGCGGAGCGGCTGGCGCGTATTTTCAGCGCGTTGCAGCCGCAGTTGTTGGCGTTCGGATGACCCCATCCACGCATGGCGTGGATCTGCCCGGGATCGGTACATCCACGCATGGTGTGGATCTGCCCGGGATTGGTACATCCACGCATGGTGTGGATCTGCCCGGGATTGGTAGTGCCGGCCGCTGGCCGGCAACCTCAGGGCAGCTGGATCATTGCAGTTGCCGGCCAGCGGCCGGCACTACCGCAGCAGCGGCACATCCATCCACGGGAACGCCTGCACGACCTAGGGCACCTCACCGTCATCATCGAACGCGGCGTCTTCATCTGCCGGCAACCAGAAACGCGCTGTCAGCAGATCGCCCTCGCTGGCATGCACCCAGCCGAACGATTCCCATACGTCGTGGTCGTCATTGCAGGCGGCAAACGCGCCCAGCGTCTGGCGAAGATCAAGCAGTGCAATCATGCGTCGTTGGGCAGCGCGTCGGGAGAGCTGCAGTCTATCCGTGCCGGACGCAGGCCCAGCGCGATGACCACGCCGAGCGCGGCGAACAGCGCAGCACCGTACTGTGCATTGACCATGCCCTGCAGGGCATCAGGACTGGTTGCCGCCTGCGTGCCGCGTGCGGCGTTGGCCACCATCACCAGTACTGCCAGTCCCAACGCGCCGCCGATCTGCTGTGCGGTAGCGGCCATGCCGGACGCCACACCCTGCTGCGGCCCCGGCACACCCTGCCCGGCCACGATCCACATCGCCGTCCAGCTCATGCCCTGGCCCACGCTGAGCACCACGATGCCCGGCAGCAGCGGCCAGTAGCTGGCGCCGTGCGGCATCGCCAGCGCCACTGCGGTGATGCCGATTGCACCGGCGGCGAAGCCCCAAGCCAGCACCTGCCGCGGCGAACGGCGCTGCAGCATGCGCTCGGCAATGCGGATGCCGAAGGTGCACACCAGCGTCGGCAGCAGGAAGGCCATGCCGGCCTGCAGCGGGCTCCAGCCATAGCCATCCTGGAAGTACAGCGCCAGGAAGTAGTACTGCACGCCATAGCTGCTCATGAACGCGAAGGTCAGGCCGAGTGCTGCACGCAGGCCGGGCAGGCGCAGCAGCGCGAACTGCATCAGCGGGTCGCGGCTGCGCTTTTCGATCTGCACGAACACCGTCAGCAGCACGGCTGACAGCAACAGGCAGATGAGCGTGGCCGGCGCGGTCCAGCCCCATTCCGGCCCCTGCACCAGGGTGGTGACCAGCAGGCTGCCGCCGGCGGTGACGGTGAGGCAACCGGCCAGATCGAAGGAACGGCCGCGCACGCGCGGGCCATCGGCCGGCAGCCACGCGCCCGCGGCAACTGCACAGGCGGCGGCCAACGGCACGATCACCGCCAGCACCGCCGGCCAACCGAAGGCTTGGGTCAGTACACCGCCCAGCAGCGTCCCCAGCGCGAGGCCCGCCGCACTGGCCATGCTCCAGATTGCCAGCGCGCGGTTGCGCACCGGGCCTTCTGCATACAGCGTATTGATCAGGGCCAGGGTGGCCGGAAACAGCAGCGCCGCACCGATGCCCTGCGCCGCACGTGCCACGATCAGCAGCGTGGCATTGGGCGCCAGCGCACCCAGCAGCGAGGCCAGCGCGAACAGCAGCATGCCCAGCCGGTAGAAGCGGCGGCGGCCCAGCAGATCGGCCGCACGCCCGCCCAGCAGCAAGCTGCCGCCAAAGGCCACCGTATAGGCGCTGACCACCCACTGCAGCTGCTGCGCATTGATCTGCAGCGCGCGGCCCATGTCGTGCAGGGCGACGAAGATGATGGTGGCGTCCAGAGCGATGATCAGCTGCGCGGTGGCCAGCAGGGTCAGCGCCCAGCGCGGGTATTTCAGGGGAGGCATGCGGCGCCCGGTTCGGAGGGGGGACGGCAGTCTCATTGATGCAGGTGAATCAATAAACCCCCTCAGCGCGATTTCTGTCATGATTTTCCGCATGAATGGATCCTCGATGGACCTCAACGCGGTGCGCATGCTGGTGCAGGTGGCTGAGGCGCGCAGCTTCACCGTCGCCGCCGGCCAGCTCGGCTTGAGCCAGTCCGGGCTGTCACGCGCGATCGGCCGGCTGGAAGCCTCGCTGGGGGTAAAGCTGCTGCAGCGGAATACGCGCAATGTCGCGCTGACCCCGGATGGCCAGCAGTTCGTCGAGCAGGTGGGACCGTTGCTGTGCGGGATGGAAGACGCCGAGCGGCTGCTGGCCGACCGCCCCTGCACGCCATCGGGCACGTTGAAGATCAGCGCTCCGTCGATGTTCGGGCGCAAGGTGCTGGTGCCGTTGCTGGGACCGTTGCTGCAGCAGCATCCGCAGCTGCAGGTGGAAGCGGTGCTCAGCGACCGCCTGGTGGATCTGGTGGAGGAAGGCTTCGACGCCGCCCTGCGCACTGGCACCATCGCCGACCAGCGCATGGTGGCGCGTCCGTTGAAGCCACTGCGCTGGGTGACCGTGGCCAGCCCGGCCTACCTGGCCGCGCAGGGTGAGCCGGCCAATGTGGCGGCATTGCAGAACCATGCCTGCCTGGCGGTGCGCAACCTGCGCAGCGGCCGGCTGGTGGACTGGCAGTTCCTGCAGGACGGGCAGCTGCGCGAGGTCACGCCGCCGACGCGGATGGTGTTTGACTGCGGCGACCCGCTGGTGGAGGCAGCGATTGCGGGCATCGGCATCGTGCAGGTGATGGATTTCGCGGTAGCCGACGCGCTGGCCGATGGCCGCCTGCAGCGCGTGCTGCAGCCGTTCGAAGGCCGCAGCCGTGCGCTGTCGTTGATCTACCCGCCGTCGCGCCAGCACTCACCGAAGCTGCAGGTGCTGGCCAACGCGTTGTTGGCCGGGGATTGGTAGCGCCGGCCGCTGGCCGGCGTCTGCAGAAATCCACTCATTCAAGGATTGCCGGCCGGCGGCCGGCACTACGGAGCGCATTAAATCCACGCCGCGCGTGGATGTGGACTTCGGTGCAGAGCCAGCGCGCGGCATAGCAAAAACTGATTCAGCCCAATTGGAGAAAGAACGCCCCGGCGCGTCCTCCCAGAGAAAAATCAGGCTTATCCTGGAGGAACAGATACGCCATGCCGTCGGACAGTACGCCTTTGTGCGAAGGCAGAATGCCGTCGATGTCCGCTCCGTAGAGCATCAAGCGACGGCGACCGCCATTCCACGTCAAAGTTGATTGCAGCCATGCATCGACTCCATCCAGCTTGGAATCCAGGTTCTCATCATCGTCAGGTTCCAAACACTCCACACGCTCGATACGGCCGCGCTCAAGCGAGTCGCTCATGCATCGGCTTCTGGATGCGGCGCCACGCCTGTATGCGAGCACAACTGCTTCGCTGGTTCCCTGCACCGCGCGCAGCCGACGGAAGTGGGAATGATCCTGGGTATCGGTGGGGATGAAGACTGAGAACCAGAAATCCTCAGCAACGCCCTGCGGATAGAACCAATGTGCAGGGAGTGCCATCAGGTGAAAGAACGCACGACCTTCAACACAGGTTGGCCAAGGTATGTTCTCTGGAAGAAACGCACCGCCGCCAACGTATGCATCGGTTGGAGAGGCCTTTCCCGTGGTCAACAGCAGGCGGGTGTACATGGTGGGGTCGCCGAAAATTGCACAGACGTCCACGGTGCCAGCCCGCCTCGCCCCGGTTCAAGGCAAATTGCGACAGCCTTGAACAAGGGGAGAATCGCCGCCGGGCATGGCCCGGCGCTACCGGTAAGGCGTTGCCGGCCAGCGGCCGGCACTACCACGGCCCGATCAGGCGAAACTATCGGTAGCACGCACCAGCGCGTCGACGTTCTCTGCTTCGAACGCCGAATGCCCCGAGGCCGGGGTGATCTCCAGCTTCGCCTTCGGCCACACCTTGGTCAGGTCCCAAGCGTTGGCCAGCGGGCAGACCACGTCGTAACGGCCGTGCACGATCACGCCCGGGATGTCGGCGATGCGGTGCGCGTCGCGCAGCAGCTGGTCTTCCACTTCGAAGAAACCGCCGTTGACGAAGTAGTGGTTCTCGATGCGGGCAAACGCCAGCGCGAAGTGCGGGTCTTCATGGCTGTTGATGAAGTCGTCGTCCACGTGCAGGAAGCTGGTTGCGCCCTCCCACACCGCCCAGGCCTTGGCTGCGTCCAGGCGCGTTGCTTCGTCTTCGCTGGTCAGGCGGCGATGGAATGCGGAGATCAGATCATGGCGTTCTACTGCCGGAATCGGCTTGAGGTAATGCTCCCACGCGTCCGGGAACAGGCGGTTGGCGCCTTCCTGGTAGAACCATTCCAGCTCCCAGCGGCGCAGCATGAAGATGCCGCGCAGCACCAGTTCGGTCACGCGCTGCGGATGGGTCTGCGCATAGGCCAACGCCAGGGTCGAGCCCCAGCTGCCACCGAACACCTGCCAGCGATCGACCTTGAGGTGCTCGCGCAGCTTCTCGATGTCGGCCACCAGGTCCCAGGTGGTGTTGTCCACCAGATCGGCGTGCGGGGTGGAACGACCGGCACCGCGCTGGTCGAACAGGATGATGCGGTACTTGGCCGGGTCGTGGAACTGGCGCATCTTGTCGCTGCAGCCACCGCCGGGCCCACCATGCAGCATCACCACCGGCTTGCCGTCCGGGTTGCCGCACTGTTCGAAGTACAGCGTGTGGCGGTCGTCGACCTTCAGGGTGCCGACGTCATAAGGGGTGATGGCGGGGTACAGCGTACGCATGCTTGCAGCTCCGTGGTGGTGCCCTGCCCTTGGCAGGAGAACCCCCATTCTAGGCCGGTCGCCGGCCCAGGGTGACCCGGTCGCGCTGCTCCAGGTCCTGCACGGTCTGCACGTCGATGTAGCCGGCCTGCTCGAACAGCGCGCCGATGGCATCGCCCTGGTCCCAGCCGTGCTCGATCAGCAGCCAGCCGCCGGGCTGCAGGTAGTCGCCGCCGCCGACGATGATGCGACGGATGTCGTCCAGCCCATCAACGCCCGAGGCCAGCGCCGTGGCCGGCTCGAAGCGCAGGTCGCCCTGCTGCAGGTGCGGGTCGTCGCTGGCGATATAGGGAGGATTGCTGGCGATCAGGTCGAAGCGTTCACCGTGCAGCGGCGCGTACCAGTCGAGACCACCTTCGGCAAAACGCACGTTGCCCAGCTCGTGGCGCGCGGCGTTGCGGGCCGCCACCGCCAGCGCAGCGGAACTGGCGTCGGTGGCCAGCACCTGCGCTTGCGGCCGCTCGCTGGCCAGGGCCAGGGCGATGGCGCCGCTGCCGGTACCGAGGTCGGCCAGCTGCAGCGTGCGGTCCGGCGGAAGGCGATCCAGCGCCAGCTCCACCAGCAGTTCGGTTTCCGGCCGCGGAATCAGGGTGGCCGGGTCGACTTCCAGATCGAGGGTCCAGAAACCACGACGGCCGGTCAGGTAGGCCACCGGTTCGCCAGCCAGGCGCCGGTCCAGCAAGGCCTCGAACGCGGCCTGCTCGGCGGCGGGCAGTAGATCGGTAGCGTGCGCGAACAACCAGCTGCGCGGTCGCTGCAGCACATGCAGCAGCAGCAGCTCCGCTTCATGACGGGCCTCGGCGCCCCCCAGGCGGCCGCTGGCGTCGGCCACGACCTGGCGCAGGGACGGTTCGGAATCGGCGGGCATGGCAGGCACTGGCGCGGGCGGTGGGCCCGCAATTGTAGAGTCTGGAAACCGTTCAGGTTCGCTGGGGCGGGATTCGCTGCGGTGGGATATGAGAGACCTATCGACCGGTTTCCGCAGCCGCTGACGATTTCCCTTGTCATACAGCGGGTTGCAGGATGCAGGTGGCCTGATTCATTGTCGGCTCAGCGCAAATCAATAGACTGCATCTATCAAATAGATGTAATCAATTCATTGTCTTTATCGAAATGGAACCAGTAACCTAGGTCCTGTCGATTCACCCACTCCCCTTCACCCAGAGGAAAAACGATGTCCCTGATCAACACCCAGATCCAGCCGTTCGAAGCCAACGCTTACCTGAATGGCGAGTTCATCAAGGTCTCCGACAGCACCCTGAAGGGCCAGTGGTCGGTCCTGATCTTCATGCCGGCAGCCTTCACCTTCAACTGCCCGACCGAGATCGAAGACGCCGCTGACCATTACGCCGAGTTCAAGAAGGCCGGCGCCGAGGTCTACATCGTCACCACCGACACCCACTTCTCGCACAAGGTCTGGCACGAAACCTCGCCGGCCGTGGGCAAGGCCCAGTTCCCGCTGGTCGGCGACCCGACCCACCAGCTGACCCGCGCCTTCGGCGTGCACATCGAAGAAGAAGGCCTGGCCCTGCGCGGCACCTTCATCATCAACCCGGAAGGCGTGATCAAGACCCTGGAGATCCACTCCAACGAGATCGCCCGTGACGTCTCCGAGACCCTGCGCAAGCTGAAGGCTGCCCAGTTCACCGCCGCCAACCCGAACCAGGTCTGCCCGGCCAAGTGGAAGGAAGGCGAGAAGACCCTGACCCCGTCGCTGGACCTGGTCGGCAAGATCTAAAGCAGCACCGGCCTGCCGCAGCCCCACGCTGCGGCGCGCCCACCCCCGTGCCGGCCACATCGCCGGCGTGGGGGTGAACCCAAGACGGCCGCGCCCGCATCGCCCCTTCCACAGGTCCGCGCTGCCCTCTTGGGTTCACCCCTACCCCCTCGCTGGTCCGCTACCTTCTACAGCGGTGCCACGCCCCCGTTTTGCCTGAAGCCAGGAGAAGACCATGTTGGACGCCAACCTGCAGTCGCAGCTGAAGACCTATCTGGAGCGCGTGACCCGCCCGATCCAGATCACCGCGCATGCCGACGACGGTGCCAAGTCGCAGGAGATGCTGGAACTGCTGCAGACCCTGGAAAGCCTGTCGGACAAGATCTCGCTGCAGGTGCTGCGCGACGGTCAGGGCCGCGTGCCATCCTTCGACCTGGGCACGCCGGGCCAGGACATCCACCTGACCTTCGCCGGCCTGCCGATGGGCCACGAGTTCACTTCGCTGGTGCTGGCCCTGCTGCAGGTCGGCGGGCATCCGTCCAAGGCCACTGCCGAGCTGATCGAGCAGGTGCAGAACCTGGAAGGCGACTACCGGTTTGAAACCTATTTCTCGCTGTCCTGCCAGAACTGCCCGGACGTGGTGCAGGCACTGAACCTGGCCGCGGTGCTCAACCCGCGCATCCAGCACGTGGCCATCGACGGCGCGCTGTTCCAGGAGGAAGTCGAGCAGCGCGAGATCATGTCGGTGCCGACCGTCTACCTCAACGGCGCGGTGTTCGACCAGGGCCGCATGACCCTCGAGCAGATCGTGGCCAAGCTGGACACCAATGCCAGCAAGCGCGATGCCGAGAAGATCGCCGCCAAGGACGCCTTCGACGTGCTGGTGGTCGGTGGTGGCCCGGCCGGTGCCGCTGCGGCGATCTATGCCGCGCGCAAGGGCATCCGTACCGGCATCGCCTCCGAGCGTTTCGGTGGCCAGGTGCTGGACACCATGGCGATCGAGAACTTCATTTCGGTGAAGGAGACCGAGGGCCCGAAGCTGGCCACGGCGCTGGAACAGCACGTGCGCGAATACGAGGTCGACATCATGGACCTGCAGCGCGCCAGTGCGTTGGTGCCGGCCGGCGAAGACGGCCTGGTGCAGGTGCAGCTGGAAAACGGCGCGGTGTTGAAGTCGCGCTCGGTGATCCTGTCCACCGGCGCCCGCTGGCGGCAGATGAACGTGCCCGGCGAAGACCAGTATCGCAACAAGGGCGTGGCGTACTGCCCGCACTGCGACGGCCCGCTGTTCAAGGGCAAGCGCGTGGCGGTGATCGGCGGCGGCAATTCCGGCGTTGAAGCGGCCATCGATCTGGCCGGCATCGTGTCGCATGTGACCCTGCTGGAATTCGATTCCAGCCTGCGTGCCGACGAAGTGCTGCAGAAGAAGCTGCGCAGCCTGGCCAATGTCACCGTGCTGACCAGCGCGCAGACCACCGAAGTGCTGGGCGACGGCAGCCGCGTCACCGGCCTGGTCTACAAGGACCGTGTCGGCGGTGATTCCCATCGCGTCGAACTGGAAGGCATCTTCGTGCAGATCGGCCTGCTGCCGAACACCGAATGGCTGAAGGACACCGTGGCCCTTTCGCCGCGTGGCGAGATCGTCATCGATGACCGTGGGCAGACCAATCTGCCGGGCGTGTTCGCCGCGGGCGATTGCACGACGGTACCCTACAAGCAGATCATCATCGCGATGGGCGCCGGTTCGACCGCCGCACTGAGCGCTTTCGATCACCTGATCCGCTCCTCGGTTCCCAAGAGCAGCGGCGCGGTGGCCGAAGCGGCCTGATCCAATGTTCCCAGGCCATCGGGAGCACCATCAGCCGGCAGGGCACGCCCTGCCGGTGCAGTACCCCGAGAGGTCTGAGGATGAACCTGCGTGACCTGAAATACCTGGTGGCCCTGGCCGATCACAAGCACTTCGGCCGGGCCGCCGCCTCCTGCTTCGTCAGCCAGCCCACGCTGTCGACCCAGATCCGCAAGCTGGAAGAGGAGCTGGGCCTGCCGTTGGTGGAACGCGCGCCGCGCAAGGTGATGCTGACCCCCGCTGGCCACGAAGCAGCCGCGCGGGCACGGGTGATCGTGGCCGAAGTGGAGCAGTTGAAGGAAGCGGCTCGACGCAGCCGCGATCCCGAAGCGGGTACCGTGCGCCTGGGGATCTTCCCGACCTTGGGCCCGTACCTGTTGCCGCACGTGATTCCGCGCATCCGCACGCGCTTCCCCGAGCTGGAACTGCTGCTGGTGGAAGAAAAGAGCGATGTGCTGCTGGAGCGCCTGCGCGAGGGCAAACTGGACGCTGCACTGTTGGCACTGCCGGTGATCGACGACCAGCTGCACGCCGAATTCCTGTTCGAGGAACCGTTCCTGCTGGCCGTTTCCGGCCGCCACCCGCTGGCCACGCGCGAGCATCTGGACGTACAGGAACTGGCCACGCAGAAGCTGCTGCTGCTGGAAGACGGCCACTGCCTGCGTGACCAGGCGCTGGAAGTCTGTCGCCTGTTCGGCGCCAATGAAAAGTCGGAATTCCGCGCCACCAGCCTGGAAACGCTGCGACAGATGGTCGCCGCCGACGTTGGCATCACCCTGCTGCCCAGCCTGTCGGTACAGCCGCCGGTGCCACGCTCGAACAACATCCGCCTGATCGACTTCGTCGGCGAGGGCCGTCCCAGCCGTCGCATCGCCATGATCTGGCGGCGCAGCTCGGCGATGAACGAGTTCCTGATGGAGCTGGCCGAGCAGTTCAAGCGCCTGCCCGATGCGCTGTTTACGCTGGAGGCGTTGGCCCCGGCAAACGGCAATACTGCTACCCCGCCCACGCCGGTGCTGAACGGCTGAGACACCGCAGCCGGGCATCGAAACCGCCGGGAGTCGATTCCGGCCGCATTTGTCCCCACAATACAGTCAGGCGGCGCCAGCAGGTGCCGCCTTTTGCATGGCTTTCAACCAAGGAGCGTCACCATGAACACCGCCAGCGGCCTGCCGCCGTCGATCACTGTTTCCACCCTCGACATGGACCGCCTGGACGCCATGCTCGAATCCCCGGCACACAGCCAGACGCCGGCCGCGCGTGCGCTTGCCGATGAGCTCAACCGGGCAACCGTGTTGCCGCCAGACCAGATTCCCGAAGGCATCGTCATGATGCATTCGCGCGTGGAGTGCGAAGATGAAGTGTCGGGCGAGAAGCATGTCCTGACCCTGGTCTTCCCCCGCGAAGCCAATGTCGATGAAGGCAAGGTGTCCGTGCTGGCGCCCGTCGGCAGCGCCCTGCTTGGCCTGGCCGTTGGCCAGAGCATCGACTGGACCGCCCCGGGCGGCCGCAAGCTGCGGCTGCGCGTGAGCGCGGTCCACAACGACCGTCCCTGACCTGCGCTGCGTACCGCGCGCGATCAGTTTCCCTGCAATCCCCGCACCAGGAGCCGTAATGAGTACCCCGTCCAAACTGTCCCAGCTGCGCGAACTGTCCGTGGTCGTTGCCGATACCGGTGACTACGAGGCGATCAAGCGCCTGCAGCCGGTGGACTGCACCACCAATCCGACCCTGGTGAAGAAGGCGCTGGACCTGCCGGTCTATGCGGAACTGATCGAACGCGAACTGGCCTGGGGCCGCCAGCAGGGCGGCGACCGCGAGGCCGTGGTGCACGCCGTGGCCGACCGCCTGACCATCGGCGTCGGTGCGCTGCTGAGCACGCTGGTGCCGGGCCGCGTCTCCACGGAAGTGGATGCCGACCAGGCCCACGACACCGCCGCGACCGTGGCCAAGGCCCGTCAGTTCATCCAGATGTACGCCGATGCCGGCGTGCCGCGCGAGAAGATCCTGATCAAGATCGCTGCGACCTGGGAAGGCGTGGAAGCCGCGCGCGTGCTGCAGGCCGAAGGCATCGACTGCAACCTGACCCTGATCTTCAACCCCACCCAGGCGCTGGCCTGCAGCGAAGCCGGTGCGTTCCTGATCTCGCCGTTCGTCGGCCGCATCCTGGACTGGTACGTGGCCAACGGCCAGACCCCGGCGAACATCGACGAGGACCCGGGCGTGGTGTTCGTGCGTGGGGTGTATGCCGAATTCAAGCGCCGCGGTTCGCCGACCGTGGTGATGGGCGCCTCGTTCCGTTCGACCGCGCAGATCGAAGCGCTGGCCGGCTGCGACCGCCTGACCATTTCGCCGGACCTGCTTGAGAAGCTCGACGCCGACCACGGCGCGCTGCCGCGCAAGCTGGTGGCCGGTGCCGCTGAAGCGGTGCAGGTGACGCCGATCGACGCGGCGAAGTTCGCAGCCGACCTGGCGGCCGATCCGATGGCGACCGAGAAGCTGGCGACCGGTATCGATGCGTTTGCCAAGGATCTGCAGGCGCTGCGCGAGCGCATTCGCTCGGAACTGTGATTCCAGCCAACGGCTGAGCCCCTCGTGGCGGGGGGCTGGGTCGCGAAGAGCGGGTCATGCGTTTGGCAGGGTGGGTAGGCCGTGCAGGGGACGCTGCAAGTACGTCCATGTAAGCTCGGTCGCCGCATCCATGCGGCTCACGCCCCTGCACGGCCTACCCACCCTGCCTTCGACAGTTTCCTGTGGCCGCCCGCCACGGAAGAAAGAAAAGAAGAGCAGAAGCGGGTCGCGCGCTGCGCTTGCTCACAAGCAAACAAACAAAAAGGACGCGGCGTTCGCCGCGTCCTTTTTGTTTTCCATCAGGTCGTCAGTAACCCATGCTCTTGCCCACCGTCACCGGGAAACTGTCGGGGGCGGGGCGGTGTGGGTTGGCAGGACCGTTGGCGCCATGGATGGCGCCATCGAGCCCCCATGGGTGAGGGCGCTTTGCTTGCGAAGCACTGCTTCGCAAGCGCCCGAACGCACAGCCGCCAGCGGCTGGGCCGGACCCCGGAGGGGGGTTCACGGCGTGTCCTGCCAACCCACACCGCCCCGCCCAACCCACAGAAAGCCAGAGCCGCTTTGGCTCTGGCTTTGGATTTCAGCCGTTGACGTTGCCCGCCGCAGGCGGACCACCGCGCGTCAGCGCGGCACCTCCACATCCAACCCGATCGGGCAGCTCACGCCGGTACCGCCAATGCCGCAGTAGCCGTTCGGGTTCTTGGCCAGGTACTGCTGGTGATAGTCCTCGGCGTAGTAGTACGTCGGTGCCGGATACACGATCTCGGTGGTGATCGGGCCATACCCCGCTGCAGCCAGCTGCGCCTGGTAGGCCTCGCCACTGGCCAGCGCCGCGGCGTACTGGGCCTCGTCGGTGGCGTGGATCGCCGAACGGTACTGGGTGCCGGTGTCGTTGCCCTGGCGCATGCCCTGGGTCGGGTCGTGGCTTTCCCAGAACAGCTGCAGCAGCCGCTCCAGGCTGACAACCGCCGGGTCAAACACCACCTGCACCACCTCGGTGTGGCCGGTCAGGCCCGAGCAGACCTCTTCATAGGTGGGGTTCGGGGTGATTCCACCGGCATAGCCCACCGAGGTGCTGTACACGCCCGGCTCGTTCCAGAATTTGCGCTCGGCGCCCCAGAAGCAGCCCAGCGCGAAGCGGATCTGCTGCAGGCCAGCGAAACGGTCCTTCAGCGGATGGCTGTTCACGAAGTGCTGGTTGCTGTGCAGCGGCAGCGGCTGGTCGCGGCCCGGCAAAGCCTCTTCCGGGCGCGGCAGTCGCTGCTTGAAGGCCCCGATGCCGAGGATGCCCTGTCCGATTCCCAACATGATGCACTCCTACGCCGGAAGCCCGGCAATGTCGTCGGCATCTGAAATGGGGGCATCTGTGGCGTGGCCCAAGTCCAGCGCCGCCACGATGTCTTCGGCCTGTGGCCGCGCGGCGTCGGGGATACCGACCCGCAGCACGCCGAACAGCGGCAGCTCGCCCATGCCGCCCAGCAGCGACTCGCCGAACACGAACGCCGGGATGCCGGCGTCTTCCAGCGCGTGCTTGACCAGGTGGGCGTCGAACAGATTGTCGGCCTTGTACACGATGTGCATGCGGCAGCTCCGTGGGACAGGATTCCAGCATACGCCCGGGGGCTGAATGGTGCCGAGGGCGGCATCCGGGGGTTGCCGGCCAGCGGCCGGCACTACCCGTGTCGTCTGTAGTGCCGGCCGCTGGCCGGCAACCGCGATCCCTTCGTCTGGTAGTACCGGTCGCAGGCCGGCAACCCCAGCCATCCCTGCCTGCCCACCGGGCAGCCCTTCCCGGTAAGCGTTAGACTGGCAATCTTTCTGCCTTTCTTTCGCCGACTCATGTCAGAGCACACCCCCGCCAGCCCCGAGACCCCCGCCGACAGCCACGAGAAGCGCGATTTCATCCGCCAGATCGTGCGCGAGGACCTGGCCAGCGGTAAGCACCAGGCGATCAAGACCCGCTTCCCGCCCGAGCCGAACGGCTACCTGCACATCGGCCATGCCAAGTCGATCTGCCTGAACTTCGGCGTCGCCGGCGAGTTCGGCGGCGTCTGCAACCTGCGTTTCGACGACACCAACCCGGCCAAGGAAGACCCGGAGTACGTGGCCGCGATCCAGGACGACGTGCGCTGGCTGGGCTTTGAGTGGAACGAGCTGCGCCATGCGTCGGATTACTTCGACGCCTACTACCTGGCCGCCGAGAAGCTGATCGCCGACGGTAAGGCCTACGTCTGTGACCTGTCGGCCGAGGAAGTGCGCGCCTACCGCGGCACCCTGACCGAACCGGGCCGGCCCTCGCCGTGGCGCGACCGCAGCGTCGAGGAGAACCTGGACCTGTTCCGCCGCATGCGCGCCGGTGAATTCCCCGATGGCGCGCGCACCGTGCGCGCCAAGATCGACATGGCCAGCGGCAACATCAACCTGCGCGATCCAGCCCTGTACCGCATCAAGCACGTCGAACACCAGAACACCGGCAACGCCTGGCCGATCTACCCGATGTACGACTTCGCCCATGCACTGGGCGATTCGATCGAAGGCATCACCCACTCGCTGTGCACGCTGGAGTTCGAAGACCACCGCCCGCTGTACGACTGGTGCGTGGACAACGTCGACTTCGCCCACGATGACGCGCTGACCCAGCCGCTGGTCGACGCCGGCCTGCCGCGCGAAGCGGCCAAGCCGCGCCAGATCGAGTTCTCGCGCTTGAACATCAACTACACGGTGATGAGCAAGCGCAAGCTGATGGCGCTGGTCACCGAACAGCTGGTGGACGGCTGGGAAGACCCGCGCATGCCGACCCTGCAGGGCCTGCGTCGCCGTGGCTACACCCCGGCGGCGATGCGCCTGTTCGCCGAGCGCGTGGGCATCAGCAAGCAGAATTCGCTGATCGATTTCAGCGTGCTCGAAGGCGCGCTGCGCGAAGACCTGGACAGCGCTGCACCGCGCCGCATGGCCGTGGTCGACCCGGTCAAGCTGGTACTGACCAACCTGGCTGAAGGCCACGAAGAGCAGCTGACCTTCAGCAACCACCCGAAGGACGAAAGCTTCGGTACCCGCGAAGTGCCGTTCGCACGTGAAGTGTGGATCGATCGCGAGGACTTCGCCGAAGTGCCGCCGAAGGGATGGAAGCGTCTGGTTCCCGGTGGCGAAGTGCGCCTGCGCGGCGCCGGCATCATCCGCTGCGATGAAGTGATCAAGGATGCCGACGGCACCATCACCGAACTGCGCGGCTGGCTGGACCCGGAATCGCGTCCGGGCATGGAAGGCGCCAACCGCAAGGTCAAGGGCACCATCCACTGGGTCAGCGCGGTGCACGGCGTGCCGGCCGAGATCCGCCTGTATGACCGCCTGTTCTCGGTGCCGAACCCGGACGATGAATCGGAAGGCAAGACCTACCGCGATTACCTCAATCCGGAATCACGTCGCACCGTCATCGGCTATGTCGAGCCGGCGGCTGCCACCGCTGCGCCGGAACAGTCGTTCCAGTTCGAGCGCACCGGCTACTTCGTTGCCGACCGCCGCGACCACACCGCAGCCAAGCCGGTGTTCAACCGCAGCGTGACCCTGCGCGACACCTGGTCGGCCTGAGCACCTGCGCGGGCGCCGCACAGGCGCCCGCGTCATCCCGGCGAATGCCCCATCCCGTGAAGCCGCATCGCTGACCAGCGGACGCGGCCTGGCCGTGCTGCGCACGTGGCGCGCACTGCCGTCGCGCAGCGGATGCCGCCATCATCGTCCATCCTTTCCTACCCATCAGGCCCTGCCATGTCCGCTGCCCCGAGTGCACTTCTGCCGCTGCTGCAACAGGTCCTGCTGGGCCGTGACATCGCCTGCACCATCGAGGGCGACGGACTGCTGCTCGACAGTGGCCTGCACCTGACCCCGCACGGCGTCGCCAGCAACGAACGCGACAACGGCGGCTGGCAGACCTCCACCGTCATCGAGACCCGTCACGCGGGCTTGTTCGCCGATGGCCTGTTCGAATACCAGCACGCCAATGGCGCAACCGAGCAGGAATCCCTGCTGTCCGGCTTCGACACCTGGGTGCGGGTGGATCTGGCGACCCTGCAGGCCGCCATCGGCGCTGAAGACGCACCGGACCTGCCGATGATGGGGCTGACCTACCCGACCAACGAAGACGGCCGGGAACACGAGCGCACCGTGGTGCTGGGACCGCTGGCCCATTACCGCGCCCGCGAACTGGACGACGCTGCTGCGTGCAGCGAAGACGACCACGGCTCCTGCCCCTGCTGCCTGTTCACCAAGAGCATCGACGCCTTCGACGACCTGCTGAAGGCCAATCACTTCCTGGCCATCCGCCTGTTCGCGTCGCGCGACGAGCAGGGCCAGTGCGAAGCCGACTGCCGGGTCAACGGCCATGACTTCGCCCCTGCCCTGCCGCTGCTGCGCGCCTATGCCGCGCGCTGGCCGCAGGCGGGGCTGGAATTCCGCAAGCAGTACGTGGTGATCCGCACCGGCTCACCCTCAGCGGCCTGAATCCAGCGCGCACGCCCGGTACATGCCACTGCCGCTACACTGCGCGCCGACATCTGTTGCACCTGTTCCTTTCACTCCCAACGAGGCACCCCCGCGATGCTGTACGCGCAAGTCCACCTGACCCTTCCCGCCTGGATCCACGACCAGATCGACCTGGATCGTCGATATCCGGGCGACGAGGCCAAGGTCGCGCTGGCGATCGAGCTGTCGCGGCTGAACGTCGACCACGCCAGTGGCGGCCCGTTCGGCGCCGTGGTGTTCGGGCCGGATGACAAGGTGATCGCCGCCGGCGTGAACCGGGTGATGCCGCACTCGACCTCGCTGGCGCACGCCGAGAACATGGCCTACATGCTGGCCCAGCAGCGCCTGCAGACCCCGCGCCTGAACGCAGTGCTGTCGCCGGTCACCCTGGCCACCAGCTCGCAGCCGTGCTGCCAGTGCTACGGCGCCACCGTGTGGGCCGGCATCGACCGCCTGTTGATCGGCGCCAGTTCGGCCGACGTGGAAGAACTGACCCCGTTCGATGAAGGCCCGCTGCCGGCCGACTGGGTGGGCGAACTCAACAAGCGCGGCATCGACGTGGTGCAGGGCCTGAACCGCGATGCGGCGCGCAGCGTGCTGCGTGCCTATGGGGAAAGCGATGGCGCCCGTTACTGAGGCCGGCATCGGCCTGCTGTGCCTGTGCCGGCAGGGCTTCGAGCCCGAGCTGGCCGGCGAACTGCAGTTCCGCGCAGGCGCAGCCGGCTTTGCCGGTTACGCCCGCACCCAGCGCAATGATGGCTACGTGCTCTTCATGTGCGATGAAGCGGCGGCGCTCGCACCGCGACTGCCGTGGCGCGAGCTGATCTTCGCCCGCCAGAAGCTGGTGGTACTGGCCGAGCTGCCGCAGTTGGACCCGGCCGACCGCATCACGCCGATGCTGGACGTGCTGGCCGATGCGCCGCGCTTCGGTGATCTGTGGGTGGAACATCCCGATTCGGACGCCGGCAAACCACTGTCCGGCTTGGCGCGTGCGTTCGGCAACGCCCTGCGCCCGGCGCTGCGCAAGGCCGGCAAACTCAGCGACAAACCGAACGCACGCCTGCCGCGCCTGCACGTGGTGTTTGTCGATGGCACCCACGCCTTCATCTGCGTGGCCAACCCGGACGACAGCGCACCCTGGGCGTTGGGCATTCCGCGCTTGAAGCTGTTGCCCGACGCACCCTCGCGCTCGGCATTGAAGCTGGACGAGGCACTGCTGACCCTGCTTGCCCCGGAAGAGCGCGAAGCGCTGGTTCGCCCGGGCATGCGCGCGGCTGATCTGGGCGCGGCACCGGGCGGCTGGACGTGGGTACTGACGCGCCAGCACGTGCATGTGCTGAGCATCGACAACGGCCCGCTGCGCCAGCACGTGCTGGACACCGGCCTGGTCGAACACCTGCGCGCCGATGGTTTCCATTGGCATCCGGAGCAGCCGCTGGACTGGATGGTCTGCGATATGGTCGAGCAGCCGCGTCGCGTCGCCGAACGCATGGCCACCTGGTTCCGCGAGGGCTGGTGCAGGCACGCGATCTTCAACCTGAAGCTGCCGATGAAGAAGCGCTGGGACGAGACGCGCCTGTGCCTGGACCTGTTCCAGGAGCAGGCCGGCAAGCCGCTGGTGGTACGTGCCAAGCAGCTGTACC
This sequence comes from Stenotrophomonas sp. GW821-FHT02D01, assembly GCF_059421765.1. Classification (NCBI taxonomy): domain Bacteria; kingdom Pseudomonadati; phylum Pseudomonadota; class Gammaproteobacteria; order Lysobacterales; family Lysobacteraceae; genus Stenotrophomonas; species Stenotrophomonas sp. GW821-FHT02D01. The sequence continues at coordinate 163,366 of NZ_JBWKVP010000001.1, read as the reverse complement.
ACGACCGTGAGGAAATCACGGTGCTGGCGTCGCCGCTGCGCTGATGAACATCCCGCGCATTTCCCTGCTGCTGTGTACCGCGGTGCTGGCATCGCCGGCACTGGCACAGCCGGCGCGCCCGCAACCGGCACAGAGCGCTCCGCTGCGCGATGACAGTGGCGTGGTCCGCCAGCAGTCACTGTCGGCCGGCCGTGTGACCGGCAGCGTCGACATCGTGGTACCGCTGGGCGAAACCCCGGTAACCGTGCGCTCGGTGGCGCCGGCCAGCGTGGTCGGTCAGTACCGCATCCATTTCGCCGAGCTGGACGTGAACGCTGATGGTTTCATCAGCCGTGACGAAGCACTGGCCAATCCGGCGCTTTCCGATGAGTTCAACGCATTGGACAGCAAGCGCCGCGGCAAGCTGGACCGCGCCGATCTGGCCGGCTGGCTGATCGATTGAGGTCGCTGCGGTAGGTAATGGTATCCACGCATGGCGTGGATCTACTGAAACGACGGCGCTACCGGCGGATGATCCGGGGCTCGCGCGCCAACCAAGGTTGGCGTCTACAGAAGCGATTCGCTGCAGACCGGCATGACCCGCTTTTGGTAGGTGCCAACCTTGGTTGGTACAAGGTCGGAAGGCTCTCACTCCAGCCGGGCCGAGGGTGCCCGATCGACGCGCCAACCAAGGTTGGCATCTACCAGGGCATCGCCGTCACACCCCTGCGGCGCGCTTCCAGAAGGCCTGCACCAGCGGCGGCCACTTGCCCACGCAACCCAGCGCGCGGCCACGCGCCAGGGTCAGGTGCATCTCGTCGTTGGAGAACAGCCGGTTGATCGCGTCGAAGCTGTAGGCGGCGATCTGGTTGTCGCTGCGACGCTCACGCGCCCAGCGCTGCACGCGCTGCGGCGACAACCGGGGTTGTCCACGCCGTTCGGCCGATGGCGCCAGCCAGTGCTGCAGGGCGGCGACATCGCGCAGGCCGAGGTTGACGCCCTGCCCGGCCAGCGGATGCACCACGTGGGCGGCATCGCCCAGCGCCAGCACACGACCGGCCACGTAGTGGCGGGCCAGCTGCCGGCGCAGCGGGAAGGCCGCGCGCGGCGAGGCCAGCCGCAGTTCGCCCAGGCGCGCGGCGAAGGCACGGGTCAGTTCACGATTGAATGCGTCTTCGTCCAGCGCCAGTACGCGTGCCGCTTCGTCGTCGGGCAACGTCCAGACGATGGAACTGCGGCGCTCGGCCACCGGCAACAACGCCAGCGGACCGCTCGGCAGGAAGCGCTGCCAGGCCGTCGCCTGATTGGGCAGCTCGCTGTCCACATAGGCGACCACACCGCGCTGCTGGTAGTCGTGGCGCTCGACCTCGATCCCGGCCAGTCCGCGCAGGGTCGATTCCGCACCGTCGGCAGCGACGGCCAGTGCGGCTTCGATGCGTCGGCCATCATCCAGGCGCAGGCGCACGCCGTGTTCGTCCTGCTCAAGCGCTTCCACGCGGGCCGGGCAATGCAGTTCCACGCCGGCTGCCGGCAGCGCCGCCCACAGGCGATCCTGCAGCAAGCCGTTTTCGACGATGAAACCCAGCTCGCGACGGCCGAAGCGATCAGCGTCGAACAGCAGGTCGTCGCCACCGGCCGCGTCCCACACCTGCATGCGCCGGTACGGCCAGGCGCGTGCCTGCGCGATCGTCGGCCATACGCCGAGACGCTCAAGCAACTGCACGTTGTCGGCGGCAAAGGCGAACACCCGCAGATCCGGCTGTGCGGCCTGCCATGGTGCCGGTTCACGCCCTTCCACCAGCGCCACGGCAAGGCCGGCATCGGCCAGGGCCAGCGCACAGGCGGCGCCGACCACACCGCCGCCAACGATGGCCACGTCCAGGCGTGCGCGCCGGTTCATGCGGCTTCTCCACGGCACAGGCGCGGCACATCGCCACGGAAGCCCATCGCACCACCAACCAGCATCGACTGCACCGAGGCGCGCTGTGCGGCCACCAGGCCCAGGCTGCGCAGCGGGCGCAGCAGCGGCGCCGGATTGCTGGTCAGCCGGGCAAGGCCGCCGGAGAACGCCACCGTCTGTCGTCGATCTTCTTCGCGGCGGTCCACGTAGGATCGCAACAGTGCATCGCTGCCGGCATCGCCCTCCACTTCCAGCAGCTCGGCCAACGTCAATGCATCACGCAGGCCGAGGTTGAAGCCCTGCGCACCCAGCGGGTGGATGGTCTGCGCGGCGTTGCCCAGCAGCACCGTGCGCTCCCCCACCAGCGCGCGCGCCAGTACCTGGATCAGCGGATAGGCGCTGCGCGGACCGGAGTCGAGCAGGCGGCCGGCACGCCAGCCGATGGCCTGTTGCAGGCGCTGCAGCCAGGCAGCGTCGTCCAGCGCCATCACCGCCTCGGCCTGGTCACGGGCAACACCGTGCACGGTGCCGAAATGGCGGTCGCCACGCGGCAGCAACGCCGTCGGCCCGGTATCGGTGAAACGCTCCCAGGCGGTGCCATCGGGCGCGCGCTGGCTGCGCACGCGGGCCACGAACAGCGTCTGCTGGAAGTCGTGGCGATCAACGTCGATGCCCAACGCATCGCGCACGCCGCTGCTGGTGCCGTCGGCACCGACCACCAGCCGCGCCAGCAGCACCTGCTCGCCGCTGTCATCGGCCACCCGCACCTGGCGGTAGCCGTCAATCACCTCGCCCAGGCCAAGGAAACGCATCGGCCGGTAGCGGCGCAGCCGTGACAACTCCTGCAGCCGGCTTTCCAGCGCCTGGCCGAAATCACGCGCCACCACCACCTGGCCGAACCAGGGCCGGTCGTACTCTGCGGCATCGAGCTGCACCCGGCCGAAATCGCCGGCGCGGCTGACATGGATGCGGCGGATCGGACCGGGCGCCATCGTCAGCTTCTGCATGACCCCCAGCGCGGTCAGCGCGTTGATCGTGGCTGCGGCAAAACTAAGGTTGCGCTGGTCGAACACCGCCGGCAGTTCCCCGGCCGGGCTGGCTTCGAGCAGGCCCACGTCGCGGCCCAGGCGGTCCAGGGCGATGGCCAGGCTGGCACCCACCAGACCGCCACCGACGATCAGCACGTCATGTCGTTCACTCATGGGCGCATGATACGCGCTCGCCGCGCCGGCATGCCCCACGCCGCCCGGCCTGCGCCAAGCGCCGCGCCGGGCTAGAATGAAACCTGAATCCGCTCCGGCCCGCCGCCATGTCCGACTCCGCCCCCCGCGCCTTCGTCCTGTCAGTGCTCGTGCTGTTGCTGGCGGCGACCCGCGTCAATCACTTCGCGGCAATCCCGGATGCCTCCTGGGCGGTATTCTTCATCGGCGGCTTCTACCTCGCCCGCTGGACCCGCTGGGCGTTCCCGCTGCTGATGGTGTTCGCGGTGCTGGTCGACTGGATCGTGATCCGCAGCAGCGGTCTCGATTTCTGGCAGCACTACTGCGTGTCGCCAGGCTACTGGCTGCTGTTGCCGGCGTACTTCGCCATGTGGTCCGGTGGCATGCTGCTGGGCCGCAACTACCGCAGCGCGCAGTGGGCGGTGCTCGGCAAGGGTGCGTTGCTGCTGGTGGCGTCGGTGGCGCTGTGCCATCTGCTGGCGCAGGGTGGTTTCTACTGGACCAGCCAGAACGTCGCCGAGCCGACCGTGGCCGGCTGGGCCCAGAACTACGCGCAGTGGTTCGGTCCGTACCTGCGCACCACCGCGATCTACGTGGCCCTGGCCGCCGCACTGCAGCTGGCCGTGGAGCAGGTGCTGAAGCTCCTGCAGGCCCGCCGCGACATCCATCACTGAGCCGCGTCATGGGTCATCGCCTCTCGCGCATCTACACCCGCACCGGCGACGACGGCAGCACCGGTCTGGGTGACGGCAGCCGGGTCGGCAAGGATGATCTGCGTGTTGCGTCCTATGGCACCGTCGACGAAGCCAATGCCACGCTCGGCCTGTTGCTGGCTGTGCCGCTGCCGGAGGACGTCCGCGCGCTGGTCGTGCACCTGCAGCACCAGCTGTTCGATCTGGGCGCCGAACTGTGCGTTCCCGGCCATGCCGCGATCCACGCCGCCGACGTATCGGCCCTGGAACAGCAGCTGGACCACTACAACGCCGACCTGCCGATGCTGAAGGAGTTCATCCTGCCGGCCGGTGGCGAGGCCGCTGCGCGCTGCCACCTCGCGCGCACCGTCGTCCGCCGCGCCGAGCGCGACACGGTGGCCCTGGCCCGGGTGGAACCGGTACGCAGCGAAGCGCTGCAGTACCTCAACCGGCTGTCAGACCTCCTGTTCGTGCTGGCCCGGGTGCTGGCACGGGCCGATGGCCACGGCGAAGCGCTGTGGCAACCACAGCATCGCCAGCGCTGAGCCGCCATGCTGGTCTTCACCCATCCCGCCTGCCTGCTGCACGATCCCGGCCCTGGCCATCCTGAATGCCCGCAACGCCTGCAGGTGGTGCTCGACGCGCTGCACGAGGCCTTCCCCGGCCAACTGGAGTGGCGCGAAGCGCCGCCGGCCAAGTTCGGTGAACTGACCCGGGTCCACGACAGCGCGCTGCTGGATCTGGTGCTGCAACCGCAGACCGCACCGCTGCGCCAGCTGGACATGGACACCTGGACCTCGCCGGGCTCGGCCAGTGCCGCGGTGCATGCCGCCGGCGCCGGTGTCGCAGCCGTCGATGCAGTGATGCTGGGTGAGGATCCGCTGGCCTTCTGCGCGGTGCGCCCACCCGGCCACCATGCCACCAGCAGCACCGCGATGGGCTTCTGCCTGCTCAACAACATTGCCATCGCCGCCGCCTACGCCCGCGACCGCCACGGTCTGGAGCGGATCGCGGTGGTCGACTTCGATGTCCACCATGGCAACGGCACCCAGGACATCTTCCAACACGACGCCCGGGTGTCCTACTACAGCACCCACCAGGCCGGCCTGTTCCCCGAGTCCGGCCTGCGCCGTGACCGCGGTGCCGGCAACCTGATGAACATCCTGCTGCCGCCGGGCAGTGGTGGCTTCCGCTTCCGCAATGTCTGGGCCGACGAAATGCTGCCGGCGATCGACGACTTCCGCCCTCAGCTGCTGCTGATCTCGGCAGGCTTCGACGCGCACCTGCGCGATCCGCAGGCCGATCTGATGCTGGAGACCGACGATTTCGCCTGGATCACCACCGAACTGCACGCGCTGGCACGCCGTCATGCCGCCGGCCGGGTGGTGTCGATGCTGGAGGGTGGATACGACCTGCAGGCCTTGGCCGAGTGCAGCGTGGCCCACCTGCAGGCGCTGATCGCAGCCCCCTCTGGCAACGGGGCTGGATGAACCCGAACCGGCAATCAGGGGAGGCCTTCATTGCCCCTATGCAAGGGATGGGGCAAGCTACCGTCCGTTTTCGCCCGAATCCGAACCGCGTGCGCCGAGCCCTCCGCCTGCTTCCCCTGCCCCTGAGCATCGCCGTCTGCCTTCCGGCATGGGCTGATGACAAGCCGCTCAACTGGGGCCTTTGCCCGGCCACGGACGTGATCCCTGCGTTCACCGACGCGCCGACGCCGGTGCCCGGCCAGGACAAGGCTGCCGCCAGTGCTGCGCGCGAACAGCAGCCCACCGACATCGAGGGCGACCAGCTGCTGGGCACCACCACCGTGCCGCAGTACCAGGGCAACGTGGCGCTGCGCCGGGGCGACCAGTTCGTGGGCACCGACAAGCTCAGCTTCGATACCGAAAGCGGCAACTATGTCGCCGACGGCAACGTCCGCTACCAGGATGCCTCGATCCGGATGGTCGCCAAGCGCGCCGAGGGCAACCAGGAAAGCGACACCCACAAGATCACCGACATCCAGTACCAGCTGGTGTCCCGCCGCGGCAACGGTGAAGCCGAATCGGTCGACCTGCAGGGCGCGGTCGGGCAGATGCACCGCTCCACCTACACCACCTGCGACCCGTCGCAGCCGGTATGGCGGCTGACGGCGCCGGAAATCGAAGTCGACAACGACGAAGGCTTCGGTACTGCCCGCAACGCGGTGCTGCGGATCGGCAAGGTGCCGATCCTGTGGGCGCCCTACTTCAAGTTCCCGATCGATGACCGGCGCAAGACCGGCCTGCTGTTCCCGCAGCTGGGCATGTCCGGCCGCAACGGTTTCGATTACGCGCAGCCGATCTACTTCAATCTGGCGCCGAACTACGACGACACGTTGACCCCGCGCTACATGAGCCGGCGCGGTCTGATGCTCGACAACGAGTTCCGCTACCTCTACAACGGCGGCCGCGGCGAACTGCTGACCGCGTTCATGCCCAACGACAAACTACGCGACCGCGACCGCGGCCGGGTGATGTTCGGCGGCTACCACAACCTCGACGACCACTGGCAGGCCCGCGCCAACCTGGCCTGGGTCAGCGACGAGCGCTACGTGGAAGACTTCGCCAACCGCCTGGTGGGGGTCACTGCGTCAAACCTGCAGAGCACCGTCGGCCTGTACGGCACCGGCAAGAACTGGACGGCCGGCATCATGGCCGACCGCTGGCAGCTGACCGACTACACCCTCAACGAGAGTGCGCTGGCCTACAACCGCCAGCCGCGCCTGTACTTCAACTGGGACAAGCCGCTGCTGCCGTGGCTGGAGACCGGTGTCTACGCCGAGGCCGTGCGCTTCACCCACGACGACATCAACTTCAAGTACGGCGCCGATGCGGGACCGGACCTGCAGTACACCCGAAACGGCAGCCGGCAGACCGAGGGCATCGGTGTCAGCGGCGGCTCGCGACTGGACCTGAAACCGTACGTGTCGTTCCCGATCAGCGGCGCGGCCTGGTATGTCACGCCCACGCTGGCCTACCGCTATACCGGTTACCAGCTGGACCGTGGACTGGTTGATGGCGTGAACGGCATCCGCGGCCAGATCCTGCGCTCGCAGGGCATCGACCCGAACACCGCTACCCCCGAACAGCTGCGCGGCAACACCTCGCCCAGCCGCAGCCTGCCGATCGCCAGCCTCGATGCCGGCCTGTTCTTCGACCGTGAGACGAAGATCGGTGGCAAGTCGTTCCTGCAGACCCTGGAACCGCGTCTGTTCTACCTGCGCACGCCCTACCGCGACCAGGACGAGCTGCCGATCTTCGACACCCGCGACTTCACCTTCAGCTGGGGCCAGCTGTTCCGCGATTCGCGCTATACCGGCGCCGATCGCCAGAACGACGCCAACCAGCTGACCGTGGCCCTGAGCACCCGCTTCATCGACCAGACCACCGGCAAGGAACGCTTCTCGGCCTCCATCGGCCAGATCCAGTACTTCGACGAGTCGCGGGTGAGCGTGGTCCCCGGTGGCGCACCGGTGGAAAAGGGCAAGTCGGCCTGGATCGCCGACGGCAACTACATGATCAACGACCGCTGGACGCTGGGCGCCACCTATCAGTGGGATCCCAAGTACAAGCGCGAGGATCTGGCCAGCGTGCGTGCCCGCTACCTGATGTCCAACGACGGCGTGGTCAACCTGACCTACCGCTACCGCATCAATTCCGGCGCCCCGGCCACGGCCAACAAGCATGACCGCACCCTGCTGGAACAGGCCGACCTGTCGTTCCTGTACCCGCTGAATGAGCGCTGGAGCCTGGTCGGTCGCTATTACTACTCGCTGCAGGACAAGGAACCGCTGGAGATCATCGGTGGCGTACAGTGGGACAGCTGCTGCCTGGCCGTGCGCGCCGTGGCCCGCCGCTACGTACGCAACCGCGAAGGCGAAATGAACAACTCCATCCAGCTCGAGTTCGTGCTCAAGGGCTTGAGCTCCCTCGGCCAGGACACGGACCGCACTTTGCGCCGTGCTATCCTCGGCTACAACCGCGACGACCTCTATCTCGTGCCGCCCAGCAACACCGGAGCGACCCGCGATGACTACGATCCGAATCAGATCCCATGACCAAGAGCTTCCCCGTTCTCCTCGCATCGCTTCTGGCGGTGTCCAGCGTGTCCGCCCCCCTGCAGGTTCTTGCGCAGGAGGCCCAGCCGTTGGATCGCATCGCTGCTGTCGTCGATGAGGACGTGATCCTGCAGAGCGAGCTCCAGCGTGCGATCGCCAACATCAAGGCGCAGTACGCCGGCCGCGAGGCCCAGCTGCCGCCCGATGACGTGCTCAGCCGCCAGGTGCTCGAGCGCTTGGTGCTGGTCAAGCTGCAGGTGGCCCGTGCCCAGGGCAGCGGCATCCGTGTGAGCGACCAGGAACTGACCCAGGCGATGAATGCCATCGCCCAGCAGAACGGCTCGACCCTGGATGCCCTGCGCCAGCGCCTGGCCAGTGACGGTATCGATTTCAACGATTTCCGCGCCTCGGTGCGTGACGAGATCACCGTGCAGCGCCTGCGCCAGAGCTTCGCGCAGAGCCGCATCAGCGTCAGCGAAGGCGAGGTCGATGCTGCCCTGAAGCAGCAGGCCGATGCCGGCAACCAGTTCCACCTCGCACACATCCTGGTCGCCCTGCCCGACGGTGCCAGCGCCGAGCAGATCGCCACCGGCCAGAAGAAGGCTGATGGCGTGAAAGCCCTGCTGGACAAGGGCGAACTGGACTTCAATGCGGCGGCCGTGCGCTATTCCGACAGCCCCAATGCGCTGGAAGGCGGCGACCTCGGCTGGCGCACCCTGGATGAAATCCCGGCCGCGTTCGCACAGACGATGCAGCAGATGAAGCCCGGCGAAGTGGTCGGCCCGATCCGTGGCCCGAGCGGCTTCCAGCTGCTGAAGCTGGTGGAAGTGCGTGACGCCAGCGCGGCGGCAGGCACCCACACGGTCACCGAGTACCACGGCCGCCATATCCTGGTGCGCGTGGACGATGCCCAGTCCGACACGGCGGCCAAGGCCAAGATCGACACCCTGCGTGCGCGTATTGCCGGCGGTGCCGACTTCCAGCAGGTGGCCAAGGAATCGTCCGAGGACACCAACAGCAAGGGCCAGGGCGGCGATCTGGGCTGGTTCCCGGCCGACGCGTTCGGCCCGGCCTTTGGCCAGCAGGTGGCAGGCATCCAGGACGGCGGCGTAAGCCAGCCGTTCCGCACCGATGCGGGCTGGCACATCGTGCAGCGCGTGGGCACCCGCCAGACCGACGTCGGCAGTGACAACCAGCGCGCCCAGGTCCGCGAGACCATCGGTCGCCGCAAGCTGGAAGACGAGTACAACCGCTTCCTGCAGGAGCTGCGTGGCGAAGCCTACGTCAGCTTCCGCAGCGGTGACCGGGCGGAAAATACTGCCACGCCTCCGCAGTCCTGAGCCATGCTCCCCGAGCTCGCTCTGGTACCGGGCGAGCCCGCCGGGATCGGCCCGGAACTGTGTGTCCGGCTGGTCCAGCAGCCGCGCGATGATTGCCGGCTGCTGGCATTCGCCGATCCGGACACCCTGCGCGCGGCCGCAGCCGCGCTGGATCTGCCCCTGCAACTGCTGCCCGAGGACGCACACGCACGCGTCCCCGGCGATCTGCGCCTGCGCGCCGTCGCCAACAGCGCCCCCAGCCGTTTCGGCCATACCGACCCTGCCAACGCAGGTGCGGTGATCGGTGCCCTGCTCGGTGCGGGCCAGGCCTGCCTGTCCGGTGAACTGCACGGCGTAGTGACCGGCCCGGTGCACAAGGCGGTGATCAACCAGGGCGGCATCGCCTACAGCGGCACCACCGAACTGCTGGCCGACCAGGCCGGGGTGAAGGTGGTGATGATGCTGGCCAACGACATCGTCCGCGTTGCCCTGGCTACGACCCACCTGCCGCTGCGTGAGGTTGCCGATGCGATCACCGCGCCCGGCCTGGAACACACCCTGCGCACCGTGCATGCCGCGCTGCGCCGCGAGTTCGGCCTGGCCGCGCCGCGCATCGCCGTGCTTGGCCTGAACCCGCATGCCGGCGAAGACGGTCACCTCGGTCGCGAGGAACTGGATCTGGTCATCCCGCTGCTGCAGCGCCTGCGCGGCGAGGGCATGGACCTGATCGGTCCGCTGCCGGCCGATACCGCGTTCCTGCCGGCCAAGCTGGCCGGCTTCGACACCGTGCTGGCCATGTACCACGACCAGGGCCTGCCGGTGCTGAAGTACTCCGGCTTCGAGCAGGCGGTGAACCTGACCCTGGGCCTGCCCTATCCGCGCGTGGCGGTGGACCACGGCACCGCGCTGGATCTTGCCGGCCGCGGCATTGCCGATCCTTCCAGCCTGCAGGCCGCCACAACGCTGTGTGCGCGACTGGCGCGGCAACGTACACTGAGCACATGACTTCCCCGCATTCCCCCTCCGGCCCGGTGTTTTCCGCCCCGGCCAAGAAGCAGCTCGGCCAGCACTTCCTTGCCGACCGCTACTACATCGACAAGATCGTGATGGCGGTCAATCCCAAGGACGGCGACCGCCTGGTCGAGATCGGCCCGGGCCAGGGTGCGATCACCCTGCCGCTGCTGCGCGTGCACCCGAAGATGACGGTGATCGAGTTCGACCGCGACCTGATCGCGCCGTTGACCGCCGCCGCCGAGCCCCTGGGTGAACTGACCATCGTCAACCGCGACGTGCTGCGGGTCGATTTCACCGAGCTGGCCGACGGACAGCCGATCCGCCTGGTCGGCAACCTGCCCTACAACATCTCCTCGCCCATCCTGTTCCATGCACTGGAGCATGCTGCGGTGGTCTCGGACATGCACTTCATGCTGCAGAAGGAAGTGGTCGACCGCATGGCTGCCGGTCCCGGCAGCAAGGTGTTCGGCCGCCTCAGCGTGATGCTGCAGGCCTACTGCGAGGTGACCTCGCTGTTCGTGGTGCCGCCGGGTGCGTTCAGGCCGCCGCCGAAGGTCGATTCGGCCGTGGTGCGCCTGGTACCGCGCGACCCGGCCAGCATCGACATCAAGGACCACAAGCGCTTCGCCGAGGTGGTCAAGGCCGCCTTCGGCCAACGCCGCAAGACCCTGCGCAATGCCCTGAACAACGTGGTCAGCGCCGAGCAGTTCGTGGCCGCCGGCGTGCGCCCCGATGCCCGCGCCGAACAGCTGGACGTGGCTGAATTCATCGCTTTGGCCAATGCCACCTGATTACACTGCCGGTATGGAAGACGCTGACGTTTATGCCATCTCCGTCGAAGTCGCCCCGCGCTTCCTCGACGACCAATCCGCGCCGGAAGACGGTCGTTATGCGTTCGCCTATACGATCCGCATCCACAACCAGGGCCGCGTTGCCGCGCGCCTGGTCGCACGCCACTGGCGCATCACCGATGCCAATGGCCGCGTCGAGCATGTCGATGGCGATGGCGTGATCGGCGAACAGCCGCGACTGCGTCCGGGTGAAGACTTCCATTACACCTCGGGTGTCATGCTCGGCACCGAGCACGGCACGATGCAGGGCCATTACGACATGGTGGCCGACGACGGCACCGAATTCGCCGCGCCGGTCGCACCCTTCGTGCTGGCCATCCCGCGCACCCTGCACTGACACGGAGGCCGAACGATGAGTGTATGGGCGATCGGCGACCTGCAAGGCTGCTATGACGTAACCCAGCGCCTGCTGGAGAAGATCCGGTTCGATCCCGCGCAGGACACCCTGTGGTTCTGCGGCGACCTGGTCAACCGCGGTGGACAGTCACTGGAAACCCTGCGGCTGGTGCATTCGCTGCGCGACCACAGCGTGGTGGTGCTCGGCAACCACGACCTTTCACTGCTGGCCGTCGGTGCGCGCACCGAAGAAGAACAGCGCAAGGTCAACCCGGACCTGCTGCGCATCGTCCAGGCCGAAGACCGCGACGTGCTGCTGGACTGGCTGCGCCTGCAGAAGCTGGTGCACGTGGACCGTGAGCTTGGCTGGATGATGGTGCATGCCGGCCTTGCGCCGAAGTGGACCACGCAGATGGCCGAGAAGCATGCGGCCGAAGTGGAAGTGCAGCTGCACGGCGCCGGCTATCGCAAGCTGTTCCGCAACATGTACGGCGACAAGCCCAGCTGGGCGCCGAACCTGACCGGCTACGAGCGCTCACGGGCGATCATCAACGTGCTCACGCGCATGCGCTACTGCACCTCGCGCGGCCGCATCGGCATCGAGGACAAGGGCACGCCGGGCACCCAGGAACAGGGGCTGTATCCCTGGTTCGAAGTGCCGGGCCGGGTCGAACGCGACCTGAAGGTGGTCTGCGGCCATTGGTCCGCGCTCGGCCTGACCATCACCCAAGGCATCCACGCGATCGACACCGGTGCTGTGTGGGGTGGCAAGCTCACCGCGATCCAGCTCGACACCGATGAGCTGCGCGTGGTGCAGGTACCGGGACGCGACGTACCGGCACCGGTCGCCAACGCGCGGCCGCCCGCGCGACCGGCACACGAGCGCACGGCAGGCAAGGACAACAGCCAGGGCAACGGCAACGCTGCAACGGCTGGCGCCCCCGGCAACCGTGGTCCGCGCCGGCGCCGCCGCCGTAGTGGCGGTGGCGGTGGCGGTGGTGGCAACAACAACGGAACGCCTCCTTCGGCATGACGCCCGGCAACCGCGCACCATGGACGGTGCTGCTGCTGACGCTGGCCCTGGCCAGCGGCTGCCAGCCCTCATCGTCGCCAGCGACTGCCGGCGCCGACGCTACCGCCGCCCCTGCATCAGCTCCTGCACCTTCGCCGCCGCTGGTCGCTGCCGCACGCGCACAGATCGGCGTCACCACCCGCTACGACCCTGCCTATCAGGTACTGGCCTACCCCGGTGGCGACGTGCCCGCTGATCGCGGCGTATGCACCGACGTGGTGGTCCGCGCCCTGCGTACACAGGGGCTGGACCTGCAGGTCCGCGTGAACGAAGACATGCGTGCTGATTTCAGCGCCTATCCGGCCCTTTGGGGCCTGTCCCGACCGGATCGGAACATCGACCATCGGCGCGTGCCCAACCTGATGCGCTGGTTTGACCGCCAGGGTTGGCAGCAGCCGATCGGTTCGCGCGCCAGCGACTTCGCTGCCGGCGACATCGTGGCCTGGAAGCTCAACGGCAACGGCCTGCTGCACGTGGGCATCGTTTCCGACCGGCGCCTGGCCGACGGCACGCCGCTGGTGCTGCACAACATCGCGCGCGGTACGCGGGAAGAGAACCTGCTGTTCCAGCACACCATCATCGGCCACTACCGGATGCCGTAAAACGATCCTGTAGAGCCGAGCAAGGCCGGGCTCTACAGGACGTCGCGCTCAGCGGCGGACGTAGTGCACGAAGCGGAAGGCGTAGGCATGGCGTTCGTCAGCGGGATGCGGCTCGCTGCTCACCTCCTGCCAGTCACCCGGGTCCAGCTCGGGGAAGTGGGTGTCGGCTGGTACTTCGGCATCCACCCAGGTCAGGTACAGATCGCTGGCCTGGTCCAGCAGCTGGCGGAAGATCTCGCCGCCACCAATGATGCACAGCTCGCTGGCGCCCTCGCCCTCTGCAATCGCTTTCGCCTCGTCCAGCGAGGCCACCGCGCGCATCCCTTCGAACGGCACCTGGCCGCTGCGGGTCAGCACCAGGTTGGTTCGGCCCGGCAGCACCCGGCCAATCGATTCGGCGGTCTTGCGCCCCATCAGGATCGGCTTGCCCAAGGTCAATGCCTTGAAGTGCTTGAAGTCGTCCGGCAGGTGCCAAGGCATGGCATTGCCCTGGCCGATGCCACGATTGCGATCCAGTGCAACGATCATCGAGAGTTTCATTTTTCCGGATACAACTCGTTGAAGATCTTCATTGCCGCGCTACGTCCACCAAGGACTGTTGCAACCGCCGAACAATAGAGCAGGAACAGAATTCCCGCAGTACTGGGCTTAAGGCCAGTAATCATTACCCAAAGGTCGACATCCTTTCCCGCAACCGCCGCATTGGCGACTGCAAGGAGAGGAGTAATCAACACGCCGACTGTCAATGCAACGGCCAAGGAGCCGGACATCGACATCAACCCCTCCGCCAGCTTTTCCCTTGCTTTCCGTGAATGTTTACTCATCGTTCTTCCGCTTCCTGAACCCGAGAAACAATCTGCACCACTCAAGTCTCACCTACTGATACGCATCCTGCCAACGCCAGCAGCGCCGCAACGCGCGGGCGCGCGCTCACACCGCCACCGGCGCCTTGATCGCCGGATGCGGATCGTAGCCATCAATGCGGATGTCATCGAACTGGAAGCCGAACAGATCGGTCACCTCCGGGTTCAACCACAGCGTCGGCAACGCGCGCGTCTCTCGCGACAGCTGCTCGCGGGCCTGTTCGAAGTGGTTCGAATACAGGTGCGCGTCGCCCAGCGTGTGCACGAAATCGCCGACGCCCAGGCCGGTGGCCTGCGCCACCATGTGGGTCAGCAATGCGTAGCTGGCGATGTTGAACGGTACACCGAGGAAGATGTCGCCACTGCGCTGGTACAGCTGGCAGCTGAGCTTGCCGTCCACCACGTAGAACTGGAACAGGTTGTGGCACGGCATCAACGCCATCTGCGAGAGCTCGCCCACGTTCCAGGCACTGACCACCAGCCGCCGCGAATCCGGATTACGCTTGATCTCGTCCACCAGCCACTGCATCTGGTCGATCTCGCCGCCGTCGGCCGTGGCCCAGCTGCGCCACTGCTTGCCGTACACCGGGCCGAGGTCACCGTTCTCGTCGGCCCATTCGTCCCAGATGCGTACCTGGTTGTCCTTCAGGTAACCAATGTTGGTATCGCCCTTCAGGAACCACAGCAGCTCGTGGATGATCGAGCGCAGGTGCAGCTTCTTGGTGGTGACCAGCGGGAAGCCGTCGTTGAGGTTGAAGCGCATCTGCCAGCCGAACACGCTGCGGGTGCCCGTACCGGTGCGGTCGCTCTTCTCCGCGCCGTGTTCGAGCACGTGCGAGAGCAGGTCCAGGTAGGCCTTCATGCCTTGCCCTCCGCCGTCACCAGCGGCTGCGGCTGCAGCACCGGCGCGCGGCGCGACATCACCAGCAGCACCAGGCCGAAGGCGATCAGCGGCACGCACAGGATCTGGCCCTTGGTCAGCCAGCCGAAGGCCACATAGACGCCGTTGTCGGGCATGCGCACGAACTCGACGGCGAAGCGGAAGATGCCGTACAGCAGCGCGAACAGGCCGCCGATGAGATAGCGATGGCGCGGCTTGGCCGACACTGTCCACAACACCACGAACATCACCAGCCCTTCCAGCAGCGCTTCATACAGCTGCGAGGGATGGCGGGCGAACTGGTTGAGCGCACCGCTGGCGAACTGCGACTGCAGGGTGGCGTGGTCGAGCTGGTTCAACGGTGCCGGCAGGCCGGACGGGAACACCACGCCCCAGCTGCCGTCGGTGTACTTGCCCCACAGCTCGGCGCCGATGAAGTTGCCGATGCGGCCAAAGCCCAGGCCCAGCGGCACCAGCGGCGCCATGAAATCCATGGTGTCGAAGAAGTGCAGCGCATGCTTGCGCGACCACCACCAGCAGGCCGCGATCACACCGAGCAGGCCGCCGTGGAAGCTCATGCCGCCATCCCACACCTTGAACAGCAGCAGCGGGTTGTGCAGGAAATCGCCCAGCGCGTAGAACAGCATGTAGCCGATGCGCCCGCCCAGCACCACGCCGAGCATGGCGTAGAACAGCAGGTCGGAGAAGCCGTTGGCGTCGACGCCCGGCAGGCGCCCGTCGGCGATCCGCTTGCGCCCCAGCAGCCAGGCGGCGGTGAAGCCGAGCAGGTACATGATGCCGTACCAGTGCACCTTGATCGGTCCCAACGAGAGGGCGATGGGGTCGATGTCGTGGAAATAGATCATGAAGGGCGCCTTGCAGGGATGCCGATATTCTAGCGCCGCCCGGGAGCGGCCTCGTCGTGGCCGCCGTCGCCCGATTGCCGGGCTTCAGCCCAGGATCTGCGGCGTGTCCGGCAGGCCGTCCTGATCGGACCGCGCCGAGGCAGGAAAGTGCCCTTCCACCAGGGAGGAAACCTCGTCGATGGCATCGCGCAGCGCCGCCACCGGCTGCGAGCCGCGCAGGCCTTCGCGCAGATGCGTGCAGACCCGCTGCCACTGCTCGGGCGCGACCCGCCCCTGCAGGCCACGGTCGGCGACGATCTCGATGGCGTGGTCGGCCAGCAGCAGGTAGATCAGCACGCCGTTGTTGTGCGCCGTATCCCAGGTGCGCAGGCGCGCGAAGGCATGCTCGGCCGCCTGCCGCGGGGTGACCTTGTGCCACAGCGCATGCAGTGGCAGATCGGCCTCCACGGCAAACATCACCTGGCCGCCATGGCGCTGCTCGCCCGCGGCGATCGCCTCGGTGATCGCCTGCAGCGTGGCCGGCGGGAACGCCCGCCGTACCGATGGCGAAAACAGATGCCTGCACAGACGTCGGATCATCACCAGCCTCCCGACGCGCCGCCGCCGCCGGAACGGCCGCCACCGCCGCCCCAGCCGCCGCCACCGCCAAACCCACCCCCGCCGCCGAAGCCGCCGCCACCCCAGCTACCGCCGCCCCAACCGCCACCGCCGGCGAAGCGGCCCGGATGGCCGGACAACATCGCCACCACCAGGCCAACCACGCCGGCCAGGCCACTGGCCAGCAAGGTGGAAGTGAACAGGAAGGCGGCTACCGCCGCTCCAGCACCACCCAGCAGGCCGCGCAGCGGACGCGGTACCCGCGAGAACACGCCCCGCAGGATGCTGCCGGCGAACACGCCGATGAACAATGCCAGGATCCAGGTATCACCGCCCCCGTCCGGGGCGCGTCCCTGCTGGCTGCTGACCGGCGCCGGCAGGGCTTCGCCGTCGATGATCCTCACCAGCACCGCCGTGGCCTCGGTGATGCCGCCGGCATAGTCATTGGCGCGGAAGCGTGGCACCAGGTATTCCTGGATCACCCGGTTGGCGATCGCGTCGGGAATCGCGCCTTCCAGGCCATAGCCCGGTTCGATGCGCACCCGCCGATCGTCCTTGGCCACCACCAGCAGCACGCCGTCATCCACCCCCTTGCGACCGATCTGCCACTGGTCGAACACCCGGGTGGTGTACTGGGCGATGTCTTCCGGCTGCGTGGTCGGCACCACCAGCACCTGCATCTGGCTGCCCTTGCGCTGCTGCAGGTCCAGCGCCTGCTGCACCAGCGCCTGCTTCTGCGCGGCATCCAGGGTGCCGGTGGTGTCGACCACCGGCGAATCCAGCGCCGGAATCGGCGCCAGCGTCTGCGCCTGCACGGCCAACGGCAGCCACAGCAGCAGGGCCAGCAGTGTGGCGGCCAAGCGCATCGGTCAGTGGCCCGGAGCCGGGGCCGGCTGCTGCTGCGGCGCGTTGCCGAAATCAACCGCCGGCGCGTTGGAGATCTGCGCTTCGTTTTCCACGGTGAAGTTCGGCTTGGGCTGGTAGCCGAAGATCTTGGCGGTGATCAGCTGCGGGAACGAGCGGATGTAGGTGTTGTAGTCCTGCACCTGCTGGATGTAACGGCCACGGGCGACGGTGATGCGGTTCTCGGTGCCTTCCAGCTGCGCCTGCAGGTCGCGGAAGTTCTGGTCGGACTTCAGCACCGGGTAGTTCTCGGTAACCACCAGCAGGCGCGACAACGCGCTGCCGAGCTCACCCTGGGCCTGCTGGAACTGCTTGAGCGAGGCCTCATCGTCGGCATTGACGTTGATCTGGCCAACGCGCGAGCGGGCGTTGGTGACTTCGGTCAGCACGCGTTCTTCCTGGCTGGCGAAACCCTTCACGGTCTGCACCAGGTTGGGCACCAGGTCGGCGCGACGCTTGTACTGGTTGAGCACTTCGGACCAGCTGGCCTTGACCGCTTCGTCCTTCTGCTGGATGGCGTTGTAGCCGCAGCCGGACAGCAGGGAGGCCAGCAGCAGCAAGGGAATGAGGCGGGTCAACAGGCGCATGGCCAAGGCTCCGGGTGGACTGAGCGCCGAGCATGCCATGGTCGGTGTTAACGGACGTGTGGAGAGTGCCGGCCATCGGGCGCCGCCCCCTCCGCGGTGTGGTCCAGCCAGCTCGGGTGGGCCGGGAGGGTGGGTTGGCTGGGGGACGCTGCAAGTACGTCCATGTAAGCTCGGTCGCCGCATCCATGCGGCTCACGCCCCCAGCCAACCCACCCTCCCGGCCACGGACGGTTTACTGCGCACCGCGGGAAGATCAAAAGAAAAAGAAAAATCAAAAGCGAAAACCGATTCTTCAGACATTCCTGATGCCTGCCATCCACGCATGGCGTGGATCTGTCGACCAAGGTCGACACCTACCAACAGCAGCACAGAATGCCGTCCCGACAGGTCGCGGGAGACTGTCGAAGGCGGGGTGGGTCCGGTGGCAGGGGCGTGAGCGCCATGGATGGCGCGACCGAGGCTACAGGGACGTACTTGCGCCGTCCCCTGCCACCGGACCCACCCCGCCATCCCACGGAATGCCCGCCGTTGCTGTTGAGGTTGCCGGCCAGCGGCCGGCACTACCGCCTCTGCGGGTGCAGGGCGCAGCCCTGCCGGAACACATCTCTCAGCAAGCCTCAGCCACCGGCGCGCGTGCCCGCCCCAGCCACGCCAGCAGCAGCGCCGACGCTGCCAGCAGCCCACCGGCCACCGGAATCGCCGCGTACCCAAGCCCCAGGCTGATCACCGCACCACCCAGCGCCGCGCCCAGTGCATTGCCGAGGTTGAACGCACCGACGTTGATCGACGACGCCAGGCCTGGCGCCTCGCTGGCCGCCTGCATCACCCGGATCTGCAACGGCGGCACGATCGCGAAGGTCGCCGCACCGAACAGCAGTACACCCAGCGCCGCAGTCGCGTGGCTCATGAAAGCCAGCGGCAGCACGAACATCAGCACCGCAAGTACCGCCAGCAGGATCCGGGTGGCGCCGTCCAGCGACCAGTCGGCCATGCGGCCGCCAATACCGTTACCGAAGGTAAAGCCGATGCCGATCAATGCCAGCGACAACGCGATGAAGGCATTCGACGCACCGGTCAGTTCAGTCAGCACCGGCGCCACGTAGGTGTAGAGGGTGAACATCGCACCTGCACCCAGCACCGTGGTGGCCATCGCCAGCAGTACCTGCGGCTGCATGATCGATTTCAGTTCACGCCGGACATCCGGGCGCGCGCCCGCGGCCGACGGCGGCAGTGCCATGGCCAACGCGGTGATCGCAACCACACCGAGTACGGCGGTGCCGGCAAAGGCCAGGCGCCACCCCAGCTGCTGGCCGACCCAGGTCGCCAGCGGCACGCCACCGATGTTGGCGATGGTCAGGCCCATGAACATCGTCGCCACCGCCGCGGCCTGCTTCTCCTTCGGCACCAGGCTGGCGGCGACCACCGCGCCGATGCCGAAGAACGCACCGTGATTGAGGCTGGTCACCAGCCGTGACAGCAGCAGCAGGCCGTAGTTCGGGGCCAGCGCCGACAGCAGGTTGCCGATGACGAAGATCGACATCAGCAACATCAGCGCGGTGCGCTTGCCGAAGCGTCCCATCAGCAGGGTCATCACCGGTGCGCCCAGCATCACGCCCACCGCATAGGCGGTGATCAGCATGCCGGCGGTGGGGATGCTGACCTCCACTCCGTTGGCGATGACCGGCAGCAGGCCCATCGGCGTGAACTCGGTGGTGCCAATGGCGAAGGCGCCGACGGCGAGGGCCAGCAATGCGGCTCTGGAATTCATGGGGATTGCCTGCGTGGGGGCAGGCCCTGTGGAAAATGAGCGCGTAGCCTGCGCGCTTTGCCGGCCGGGAGTAAGCCACTACGCGGGAAAACAGTGTTGATCCCGATTCACAAGTGGAGGGTGCAAGCCGGCATTGCGGGAAGAAGCCACGCCGGGCATCGCCCGGCGCTACCGGGACGGTCCCACGCTTGGGTAGCGCCGGGCCATGCCCGGCGAGCGCGGCGGCGCCTGGAAAGCAGAACCCCCGGCGCTGGCCGGGGGTTCTGTCTCGCTTGCTTACCAGTCGCCGGCGCCCGGCACGTGGTGTTCGCGTGCGCGGCGGCGCATCAGCAGGTTCAGCCACTCCACGAGCACCGAGAAGCCCATCGCGGCGTAGATGTAGGGCTTGGGAACGTGCACGTCCAGGCCGTCCAGGATCAACACCGCGCCGATCAGCAGGATGAAGGCCAGGGCCAGCATCTTCACGGTCGGGTTGGCATCGATGAAGCGGCCCAGCGGGTTGGCCGCCAGCAGCATCACCGCCACCGACAACAGGATCGCAGCCACCATCACCGGCACGTGGTCGGCGATGCCGACAGCGGTGATCACCGAGTCCAGCGAGAACACGATGTCGATGATCGCGATCTGCGCGATCACGTAGCCGAACACGGCCGAGGTCTTGGTGGTGGTCGGGTCTTCGTCCTCACCGCCGGTGATCATCTCCTTGATCTCCATCCAGCCCTTGATGATCAGGAACAGGCCACCGACGATCAGCACCAGGTCGCGGATGGAGATGCCCATGCCGGCCACGGTGAACAGGTTCGCCTGCATGTGCGCCAGGTACGCCAGCGACACCAGCAGGCCGATACGGGTGATGCACGCCACGGCGATGCCGAGGCGGCGCGCGAACGGGCGGCGCTCTTCGGGCAGCTTGCTGACGGCGATGGAGATGAACACCAGGTTGTCGATGCCGAGCACGATTTCCAGCGCGCTCAAGGTGAACAGGGTCAACCAGACATTCGGATCGGCGAGAAGCTCAAGGGACATGGGAAGTCTTCAACAAGGGGGGAGGAAGAAGGATCAGCCGACGCTGGCCGGGAACAACCGCGGCACCAGCACCAGGGCCCAGCACAGCAGCACGTTCATCATCAGCACGAACACCGCCGCCGAGCCCATGTCCTTGGCGCGGCCGGCCAGTTCATGGATTTCCGCGCCATAGCGTTCGATCACCGCCTCGATGGCCGAGTTGGCCAGCTCCATCGCCAGCACCAGCAGCATCGAGCCGATCATCAGCGCGCGCTCCACCGGTGTCTGGCCCAGCCAGATCGCCAGCGGCGTCAGCAGCACCAGCAGGTAGACCTCCAGCCGGAACGAGGACTCGTGCAGCCAGGCAGCACGCAGGCCCTGCCAGGACCAGCGGGCGGCCTGGAAGATGCGGCGCGGGCCGCGGGGCATGTGGCCGAACTGATCAGCCACGGGTGAAGCATCCAGCAACAGGGGCGCGGCGCAGCGACCGCTCAGACGCACGGCAGGAAATCATGGGGGCACAGGGATAGGCAGACAGCCCCCATTTTGCCACAAGGGCGGCAGCGGCACCCCGCACGCCCTACCGCGTGGCCGCGCGAACGGCCCAGCACGGCCAAGCGCGGGGCCAGGCCAGCTTCTATGATGGATACCCCTGCCCTGCCGGAGTGCCTGATGACCCGTCCCCGCACCTGCCTGATCCTGCTCGGCCTGCTGGCCGCGCCGCTGGCCCAGGCCCTGAGCCCGCCGGCGCCGCCGCAGATCCCTGCGCAGGTCTCCAACGTGGCCTGGGAGGCCGACATCGCTGCCTTCGTCAGCGCCGACCGGACCACTCCGCCGCCGCGCGGTGGCATCGAGTTCATCGGCAGCTCGTCCTTCCGCATGTGGGACAGCCTGGCCCGGGATTTCCCGGGGCAACCGGTGTTCAACCGTGGCTTCGGGGGTTCGGAAGTACGCGACAGCACCTGGTACGCCGGCCAGGCCATCGTGCCGTACGCGCCGTGCAAGGTGTTCTTCTACGCCGGCGACAACGACCTCAACAGCGGCCGCAGCGCGACCCAGGTACGCGATGACGTGGTGGCCTTCGTGCAGCGCGTGCATCGCGACCTGCCGAAGACGAAGGTGGAATACGTCTCGATCAAGCCCAGCCCATCGCGGGCGCACCTGCTGCCGGCGATCAACGACGCCAACGCGAAGATCAAGGCCGCGTTGGCGAAGCTGCCCAACACCGGCTACACCGACATCTACACCCCGATGCTCGGGGCCGACGGCCAGCCCGATGCGTCGTTGTTCCGCGAGGACATGCTGCACATGACCCCGGCCGGCTATGCGATCTGGACCAAGGCGCTGGCGCCGAAGGTGAAGTGCGATTGAGTCAGCGCACCTGCTGCGGTAGGTGCCAACCTTGGTTGGCATCCGCGCGCCCGCGCGTGACCCGCTGAAAGCGCCGACCAAGGTCGGCATCTACCAAGCGCGTGCCACCACCGGCTGCGCGTTACCGGAAAATCACCGTCGCCTCGGTGCCCTTGCCCAGCTCGCTGGCCAGGCTGACCTTCCAGCCGAAGCGGTCACACAGGCGACGCACGATCGACAGCCCCAGGCCAGTACCCTGCGGTCGGCTGGGATCGGCACGATAGAACGGCTCGAACGCACGCGACAGCGCATCGGCGGACATGCCGATGCCGGTATCGCTCACCACCACCCGGTCGTTGTGCACGTGCACGTCGATGCGGCCTTCATCGGTGTAGCTGCAGGCGTTGCGCACCAGGTTGCTGACCACCACCTGCAGCACCCGCGGCGGTGCGTGCAGCTGCACGGCCGCGTCGCTGTGCAGGTGCACCGCCAGCGGCCGTCCCACCAGCAGCTCGTTGGCGTTGTCCACTTCGTAACGAACGATGTCGTTGACGTCGAACAGCTCCACCTGCGGCTCGACGTCGGCCTCACGAGCCAGGATCAGGAAGGCATCGATCACCGCTTCCATGTCCCGTCCGGCACGCTGGATGCGCTGCAGGCTGCGGCGCAGGCGCGGCTCCAGGCTTTCATCGCCCAGCGCCATGTCGCTGGCCACGCGGATCACCGTCAGCGGCGTGCGCAGTTCATGGCTGGCATCACGGGTGAAGTTGCGCTCGCGCGCCACGTGCGCGGTGACCCGGTTGGCCAGCGAATGCAGCGCCGCCGCCAGTTGCCGGGTCTCGCCCTGCATGTCCGCCGGCAGCTTGTTCGGCTCCAGATCGGCCGCTTCCGGATGGCCTGGATCCCAGCGCGAGACACGGCGCGCCAGCCAGTTCACCGGCGATACCAGGCGTTTGGAGGCGCGGTAGGTGATCCAGGAGGCGCCATATACCGCCAGCAGGGTCAGCAGCACCGGCACGATGCCGAACCAGAACGCCAGCATCTCCGCGCGCGAGCGCAGGAACACCAGGTACAGGCGCCCCTCTTCGCGGGCGTCGACCAGCACCAGCTGATCGTCGTCGGGCAGTTCGTGGAAACCCGGTTCCAACGTGCGCAGGTTGGCGGGTAGTGACAGGCTGGACTGCCCACGTTCCAGCAGGTAGCCACGGATGTTCTGGGTATTGGGCGGCGGCTGCACGGGCGAGGCCTCGTGCAGTGTCCAGTAGTACGCCGCTTCTTCGCGCAGGGCAGCGCCCACCAGGCTGTGCTTGATCACCAGCGAAACCAGCCAGGCACCCAGCAGGATACCCAGGCTGGCCAGCACGGCTTGCAGGATGAAAGCGATACGGATCTTGCGCGGCAGGCCGTGCGGCATTGCGGTGTCCCGGTCAGAGCGCTGCGATTATAGGCAGCGCGCTGTGCCGTGATCGTGCATGGACGATGACGACCCGGTATCCGGAACGTTCACCCCTTCCCTGCCGACCACGGCCGTGCCGGTTCTGCTGCAACACCGGCACGACGTCGATCAGGCCATCGGCTGGGCGATATCGGCGATGCGATAGCCCGCGCTCTGCACGGTGTGCAGCAGCGGCCGATCGAACGGCTTGTCGATGATCTTGCGCAGGTTGTACAGATGGCTGCGCAACGTGTCCGAATCAGGCAGGCCGTTGCCCCAGATCTCGCGCTCGATTTCCTGGCGGGTGACCACACGCGGCGATTCACGCATCAGGATGGTCAGCAGGCGCAGGCCGATCGGCGACAGCTGCAGCTCGGTGCCGGCACGGGTGGCACGCATGCTGACCGGATCGAGCACCAGGTCGGCGACCTTGAGCACTTCCGAACCCACCTGGCGACGTTCGCGGCGGATCAGCGCGCGCAGGCGGGCTTCCAGTTCCTGGATCGCGAACGGCTTGGTCAGGTAATCGTCGGCACCAAAGCCAAGGCCGGTGAGCTTGTCATCCAGCGTGTCGCGCGCGGTCAGCATCAGCACCGGGGTCGACTTGCGCGCATCGTTGCGCAGCCGGCGGCACACTTCGATGCCATCCAGCCGCGGCAGCATGAGGTCCAGCACGACGACGTCGTAGCTGTTCTCGGCAGCCAGACGGTAGCCGTCCAGGCCATCCTGCGCATAGTCGACCTCGAAGCCACGGCCTTCCAGGTATTCACCGATCATCTCGGAGATATTGCGGTTGTCTTCGACCACCAGCACCAAGCCGGAAGTCTCCTTCGTCTGACGCATGAGAATCCCTCTTTCTTCAGCTTTGTGAAACATGCCCGATCGACGGTGCACGCGATGTGAAGTTGCGTCAATGAAAAGAAGATGGCGTGCTCACAGCAGCGGTTTCAGCAGCGGCCAGACGTTGTCCAGCACCTTCGGCTGCGCCTGCGCGGTGGGATGCAGGCCGTCGGCCTGCATCAAACCGGGCTGCAGAGCCACGCCCTCCAGCAGGAACGGCAGCAACGGCACCTTGTACTGCGTGGCCAGTGCCCGGTACGCCGCAGCCAGGCGCTGGCGGTAGCCCGGTCCATAGTTGGGCGGCACGTCTATGCCCAGCAGCAGCACCTTGGCACCGGCCTTCTGGCTGGCCTGCACCATCTTTTCCAGGTTGCCCTGCACCTGTGCCGGGGTCAACCCGCGCAGCGCATCGTTGCCACCGAGGGCGATCACCACCACCGTGGGCTTCTCGCGGCCAAGCAGGCCCGGCAGGCGGGTCAGCGCGCCAGCGGTGGTTTCCCCGCTCATGCTGGCATTGACGATGCGGGGCGGGGTTTTCGACTGCTGCCTGACCCGCTGCTGCAGCAGGCTGACCCAGCCGGCATCGGCCGGGATATTGTGGGCGGCACTGAGGCTGTCACCGAGCACCAGCACGGTACCGCCGCCCGGACCTTTGGCACACGCCAGTGCCGGCAACAGCAGCAACCCTAGCAACAGCATCATCATTGCGCCGGCTTGCCGGCTCCATTCCGTCTTGTGCATTGGAGTCTCCTCATCGACAGCCTGTCCCCCCGCAGCGCGCCCGTCGCCATCGCCGTCGACCAGGTCGGCAAATCCGTGCATGGCCCGGAGGGTGAAGTCCACATACTGGACAACATCACCCTGACCGTCCATGAAGGCACCAGCGTGGCCATCGTCGGCGCCTCCGGTTCCGGCAAGACCACCCTGCTCGGCCTGCTGGCCGGGCTGGACCTGCCCAGCCGTGGCCGCATCGCGCTGGCGGGCCAGGATCTGACGGCACTGGACGAAGAAGCGCGTGCACAGCTGCGCGCGCGCGACGTCGGCTTCGTCTTCCAGAGCTTCCATCTGCTGCCGGCGCTGACGGCGGCCGAGAACATCGCGCTGCCGCTGGAACTGGCCGGGCGCGAGGACCGCACGCGGGTGGACGAGGTGCTGGCGGCGGTCGGGCTCTCGCATCGGGCCCGCCACTATCCGCGGCAGTTGTCCGGCGGCGAGCAGCAGCGTGTCGCCCTTGCCCGCGCCTTTGTCAGCCGCCCGCGCATCCTGTTCGCCGACGAACCCACCGGTTCACTGGACCAGGCCACCGGCCAGCACATCAGCGACCTGCTGTTCGAACTCAATGCCGGCAGCGGTACCACGCTGGTGCTGGTCACCCACGACCTGCGCTTGGCGCAGCGCTGCCAGTACATCCATCGCATCGACAACGGCCGCCTGCAGCCGGTGGAACATGGAGTGGACGCATGAACCTGCTGCGGCATGCGTGGCGCGCGCTGCGCCGCGAGGCCCTGGCAGGTGACCTGCTGACCGTGTTCGCCGCCCTGGTACTGGGCGTGGCGGTGATGACGGCGGTGGGCACGCTGGTGAACCGGGTCAACCTGGCATTGACCGGCAGCGCGGCGGAAATGCTCGGCGGCGACCTCGGTGTTGCCGGCCGCGATGACCCGCCCGCCGCGTTCGCTGAGGAGGCGCAGCGACGCGGCCTGGCGCATACGCGGCTGGCCAGCTTCGGCAGCGTGCTGTTCCAGGGCGATGCCAGCCAGATGGCCAGCATCAAGGCCGTGGAAGCGGGCTACCCCCTGCGCGGCGCGCTGCGCGTGCGTGCCACGCCCGGCGGCGCGCTGATCGCCGATGCCGGAATGCCGGCCAAGGGCCAGGCCTATGCCGACCCACGCCTGCTGCAGGCACTGGGCCTGAAGGCCGGCGACGATCTGGAATTCGGTGCGGGCACGCTGCGCATCGCCGGCATCATCGAATCGGAACCGGATGCCGGTGGCGACCTCCTGACGCTGTCGCCGACCCTGCTGGTCAACCGCGCCGACGTGGAAGGCACCGGCCTGCTCGGCCCCGGCAGCCGCATCAATTACCGGGTGATGTTCGCCGGCCCTGCCGCCAACATCGCATCATTCCGGCAATGGCTGCTGCCGCAGGTAAAAGGCATGCGCCTGCTCAGCGTGAACGATACCCAGCGCGGGGTGCGCCAGGCCTTCGACCTGGCCGGTCGTTTCCTCGGCCTGAGCGCGCTGCTGGCGGTGCTGTTGGCCGGTGTTGCGACCGCACTGGCGGCCAACCGGTTCGCGCTGCGTCGCATCGACCAGGTGGCGATCCTGCGCTGCCTGGGCGCACGCCAGCGCGACATCCTGGCCGGTCTGGCGCTGCAGTTGCTGATGCTGGCGGTGCCGGCGTGTGCGATCGGCATCGGCCTGGGCATGGCGGCACAGGAAGGACTGGTGCAGGTACTGGGCAGCCTGGTGCCGCAACGCCTGCCGCTGCCCGAAGCCATGCCCGCGCTGACCGGCGCGGGGATCGGCCTGTTGCTGCTGTTCGGCTTCGGACTGCCGCCGCTGCTGCGCCTGCGTGGCGTGCCGCCGATGCGCGTGCTCAACCGTTCGTTCGCTGCCTTGCCGCCGGCCTCGCTGCTGGCCTATGTGGCTGCGCTGGCGGCCAGCCTGGTACTGGCGGTGCAGGTCACCGGCGATCTGAAACTGGCACTGTGGGTGCTCGGTGGCCTGGCCGGGCTGGCGGTGGCCGCCGGCGTGGTCGGGTTCCTGCTGCTGCAGCTGCTGCGCGGCCTGCAGCACCGCCTGCACGGCAACTGGCGGTTGGGCCTGGCGGCGCTGACGCGGCGGCGGATGCTGGCGGTGATGCAGCTGGTGGGGCTGTCACTGTCGCTGTGCGCCCTGCTGTTGCTGGCGGTGATCGGCCCCGGCCTGCTGCAGCAGTGGCGCGAGCGCCTGCCTGCGGACACGCCCAATTATTTCCTGATCAACATCCAGCCCGAGCAGCGCGACAGCGTGCTGGCCACCCTGCAGGGCCTGGGTGCGGATGATGCCAGCATCGAACCGATGGCCACCGGCCGCCTGATTGCAATCAACGGCAAACCGCCGCTGCGGGTCGACCGCACGCCGGCCGACGACAATCAGCCGCAGGGTGAAGGACAGCGCGACGACGATGACGAGAACCGGCCGCTGAACTTCAGTTGGCGCAGCACGTTCCCGCCGGCAAATACGCTGGTCAACGGCACGTTCTGGAAGCCGGACAGCACCGCTGCCGAGGCATCCGTGGAGATCGGCTGGGCCAAGCGCTACGGCGTGTACCCCGGTGACCGCATCACCATTGCGGTGGGCGAGCAGCAGCGCGAGTTCAGCGTCACCAGCGTGCGCAAGGCGGACTGGAACACCTTCCGGCCGAACTTCTTCGTGCTGCTGAACCCGAACGCGGTGGGCGATACGCCGCACAACCTGCTGTCGGCGTTCCACCTGCCGGCGGGACAGGCAGCGGGTCTCGGGGCCCTGGTGCGCGCGCAGCCGAACCTGTCGCTGCTGGACGTGGATGCAGTGATCTCGCAGGTGCGCGATGTGATGGAACGGGTGGCGCAGGCGGTGCAGCTGGTGATGGTGTTCAGCCTGCTGGCCGGCGTGCTGGTGCTGCTGGCGGCACTGCAGGCGACGGCTGGCGAGCGGCGCTATGACAGCGCGGTGCTGCGCACGCTGGGTGCAACGCGGCGCCAGCTGCGTGGCGCGGTACTGGTCGAGTTCGGTGCGCTGGGCGCGTTGGCTGCGCTGCTGGCGGTTGGTGCGGCAGCAGTGATCGGCGTGGCGGTGTCGCAGAAGGTGTTCGAACTGCCACTGCTGCCGCCGTGGCCGGGCCTGCTGCTGGGTGGCCTGCTCGGCATCGCGCTGAGCCTGCTGGCCGGCTGGTTGGGCACCCGGCGGATCCTGCACACGCCACCGGCATTGGCGCTGCGCGAGGCCTGACGCCGTTGTGAAAGCAAAGGCATCCACGCATGGCGTGGATCTACTAACGAGCCCCAGTAGATCCACGCCATGCGTGGATGCAGCGCCGATAGTCCCAGTAGATCCACGCCATGCGTGGATGCAGCGCCGATGGTCCCGGTAGATCCACGCCATGCGTGGATACAGTTCACGACGCCTGCTGCTTCGCCCAGGCCACGGTCATGTCCATCGCGCGCTGCATGTCCGGAAGCGCCATGAACAGGCAGAGCTCGTCCTTGTCGTCGTTATCTCCTACCCGATTGTGAACTTCGGTGTATTCCGGGTGGCTTTCGAAAATGACGATACGGACGATGTTGCCGCTGGGCAGGTGCTTAGCGGAAAAAACAGGATTGGCTTCACGGTCTTTCGTACCATCGACGAAGAACACGTTGTAGTGCGGGCTCCGGAAGTCCTCGGGGCGCAGCCGAGCGGCGGAGATGCCGGCGTCGAAGTGGTCTAGGAAACGCTGTTCGAGACGGTCGTAGGTTATCGGGTTGGTCAGGTAGTCATCGAACATCGGGGGATCTGGCGCGCTCACCCTCGGCACTCTCTGCCTTCGGGCACTGGAATCGCAAAGACACGGACGATGTCGTGGCCCGGGGGACCATCAGTGCGGCTTTCGCAGAAGCGAAAGCCCGCGAGCATGCCTGCATCTTCGAACACGGAGCGCACCAGCGCGATTTCCGCCGAGATGATCGTGCCGCAATCGCGCAGAAGGCGATCCCCCAAGGCAACGCCTTCGGGGCCTGGGTAGTAGAAGACGCTGGGAAGCAAAGCGCCCTCCTCCGCATGCAGCTCGAAGTCGGTAAAGCTCAATGCCAGAAACATCTCCGGGACCGTCCCACCGCGCACCTTGCCAGCAATGCGGACGGTTGAAAGCAAGTGGTTGCAGAGACTCAGCAGATAGGCCGATGTCCATCGAGGCCCCAGGCGCGTTAGCAATTCGTCGATCCGTCGCAAACGCGAAACAATCGGCACCTCTTCGAAGTCATCGATTTCGAGAAAGAAGCCGTCGATGTCATCGCAGGCTTCGCCGGGCAGCACCTGGCTGCAGAGAGTGGAGAGTTTCATCGACGGGGAAGATCGTGGACAGCACGGGCTGCCCATCCTATCGCGTGCCCGGCTCTCGCAAAAATACGCGGAAAATCGCAGTGAAATGCGTCATAGCCAGACGTATCCGGCGCCAAACAACGCGGCACGATGCATGGATGCCACATGCGGTCACCGCCGGAGAGCGTGCCGAGCAAGCTCGGCGCCCACCAGAGCAGTGCAAAGCGCGGATACGGTGCCGGGCAAGGCCGGCACCGCAGCGCGCCGATCAACCTTCCTTCGGCGCCTTTTCCACGTACTTGGCGAAGACTTCGTCGATCTGCTTGTCCTTCACCTTCTTGCCGGCCTGCACGTCCTCGGCCTGGGTGAACAACGGGATGATCATCGCCATGCCGTCGAGCTTGGTCTTCAGGTGCACGCCCGGGGCCTGGGTCAGGAAACCGTCCCAGCGCTGGCGCACCTTGCTCCAGTAACCGGCGGTGGCCTTCCAGTAATCGCGCGCCGGGGTGAAGTCGACCTCGGTGGTCCTGATGTAGTCGTTGAAGCCGAATTCGCGGGCGATTTCCACCTGGCTGCCATCCGCGTTGCGCTGCACCTTGGTGTTGAACTGCTCGTGGGTCCAGCCGTTCGGGGTCAGCGTGTGGCGGTTGACCACGGCCAGCGCGTTGTAATCGCTGCGCTTGGTGTACTCGCGGCGTGGCAGCGGCCGCCAGCTGATGTCGCTGGTCCAGGTCGGTACGTTGTTGAGGTAGGTCCACGTGCCAGTGCCGCAGTAGCGCGGTGCATCGCTGACTTCGTACACGCACTGGGTCCAGGCGCCCTGGTTGGTTGCGGCCGCGATCGTGCGCACCTGCCAGGTCTGGTCGGCGCTGAACTCGAAGCGGTTCGGCGCTTCATACACCCAGTCCTGCCGCCAGTGCTTGGTCACGTGGCCGCTCTTCTCGTCCAGCAGCAGGTGCTGCAGCACGATGCGCTTCGGCGTGTCCTCGACCACGATCACCACTTCGTTGCCACCGCTGCGCATGGCCGGCGCGCGCTCGTAGCCCGGCTTCAGCAGCACGGTCTCATCGAAGGCGAAATCCACCGTGTACTCACCCTGCATGGCGAGGATGCTGTCATGGTCGCGGGCGATGTCGGAGGGCTGCGCGCTGGCGGCGCCACTAGCGGCGAGCAGCACCATCACGCTGGCTGTCTGGAACTTCATCGGGTTTTCCTTCGGGGTTGCAGGTTTCGTGGAAAGGCCATCCTGGCCGACAAGCAATCCATCGCAATCAGGTCACAGGCGGACCAGCGGCAGGTCGCCGGGAGCGCGCGCGGCAGGGCGGCGTGCGGCGTCGGCGCAGCAGCAGTCGTCGATCGCCAGTTCGCCTTCGGCGCCTTCCATGCGTGCGATGCGGCGCGCGGTGGCGGCACCGAGCGAAGACAGCGTGGACAGGCTGGCGGCCAGGGTCCGGCCCTCGTCGGCGGCGTGCAGGCGCAGCGTGCACAGACGCCAGCGTTGTCCGCCCAGGTGCCCGGCCAAGCGCCGCCACAGGCGTTCACCGACGCTGCCATCGCTATCGTGCGAAGGGCCCGGCGGCAGCGTCGCCACCAGCCGGTCCCAGGCCAGGAAATCGCTGTCCGGCAACAGGTACAGGCGCCACACGCAACGGCCACGTGCATCGAGGAAGCACAGGCTTTCGCGCAGGCCCTCGCTGTCCACGCCCTGGCAGGCATGCACCGATACCGCCTGACGCCAACCGCCCAGCTCGCTGCCATCGGCGTGATACAGGCACAACACGGTGCCGAGCGCTGCCAGCTGTGCCGGCGCAGGCCAGGCCCGCAGCGACGAACGCGACAGGGAGGACGGCAGGCGACGCGCGGACAGGGCTCGGCTCATGGGATCACCAGGACACGGCAAGGCTGGCCGACAGGGTGCGGCCGGGGCTGGTATAGCGGTCCAGAACGGTACTGGTGGCCGACAGGGTCGAGCCGACGTTGGACCAGTCGATGTAACGCTTGTCACCCAGGTTGAACACACCGACGTTGAAAGTGGCGCCCGGGGCGAAGTTCCAATGCGCCATCAGGTCGGCCACGCCATAACCGGCCGGGCGATAGGCGGTGGTGCTGGCCAGCCGGTCCTTGCGCTTGACGAAGGTGCCTGCCAGTTCAACACCCCAGGTATCGGTGTCGTACATCAGGCCGACCGTGCCGCGCAGCGGATCGACCGAATCCAGCGGCGTGTCTTCGGTCTTGTTGTCGCCGCGCGACCACGCCACCGCACTGCGCAGCGCCCAGCCCTGCAGTGCGGGACTGATCTGGCCGAAGTCGACGCCGGCCTTCAGTTCGGCGCCGTAGATGCGTGCGTCGGCGATGTTGCGCGACTGGAACACCATCAAGCCCTGCGGATTGGTACCCACCAGCGTCTGCGACTCGATGAAGTCCTTGTAGTCGTTGTAATAGCCGCTCAGGCTCACGTACGCCGCCGGCGACAGGAAGCGCAGGCCCAGCTCAACGCCGTCGCTGGTTTCCGGCTTCAGGTCCGGATTGGGAATGGCGGTGTAGCCGAAAGCGAAATTGGTGAAGCCGAGGTTGACGTCGTTGTACGGCGGCGAGCGGAAACCACGCGAGTAACCGGCAAACAGCGACCACTCATCGGTGAAGCGATAGACCAGGCCGAACTTCGGCGACACGCTGGTCTTCTTCAGTTCCGACACGGCCACGCCGGGGTTGTCCTCGGCGAAGATGCTGTCCACGTCCGGCTTCAGTTCGTAACGGTCCACGCGCACGCCCGGCACCAGCGACAGCCTGCCATCGGCCAGGCGCATTTCATCCTGCGCGTACAGGCCCAGCTCGGTGGTCTTGCTGATGGGGAAATCGCGCACGGGGAACGCGTCGGGCAGGATCGTCGTGCTGACCACGCCACGGTTGCTGACCTGGTAGCCATCGCGCTTCTGGCGAATCTCGGTGCGGGCGCCATCGAAGCCATAGGTCAGCGCGTGTTCGACGCTGCCGGTGCTGAAGGCCTTGTTGAACACCGCCTGCAGGCCATACACGCGCTGATCGAAACTGAACTCGCGATGGCGGCGACTGCCATTGGCGCGCGCCTCATCGGTGCGCTGCGTGGTTTCGCTGTCCTGCGTGTAGACCTGCCAGTGCAGGCTGTCGGCAAAGCCCTTGTCCAGCGCATCCATCTCGTGGGCGAAGGACACGCGGGTGCGGCTCTGCTTGTCGCGCGCCTTCATGCCGGTGGTGGTGGTGCGGTCGATCGAGGACAGCACGTCGGTATCGGTGTTGTCTTCGTTGCCTTCCACGGTCAGGCGGAAACGCTGGTCTTCGCTGGGCGCATAGACCAGCTTGGCCAGGCCGCTGCGACCATCGCGGTCCTGCGGGTTGGCCGCAGTGCGCGTGTTGTCGTTGCTGCGCACATCGCCCTTGTTGTCGGTTTCCTGGCCCTGGCGGTGGTTGATGTTGACCATGCCACTCCAGTGTTCGCCACCGAAGGCGCTGGTCACGCCACCGAGCAGGCCTTTCCACTCGCCGTCGTAGCCGAATTTCAGGCCGACGTAGCTGTCCTTGCCATCCTTGAGGTAATCAGCCGGATCCTTGGTGACGAAGGCAACCACGCCGCCAAGTGCGTCCGAGCCGTACAGCGAACTGGCCGGCCCGCGCACGATCTCCACGCGCTTGAGCGTGTCCAGGTCGGTGAAGTTGCGGTTGGCGTTGGAGAACGAGCCGATGTTGAAGCTGGTCGGCATGGCGATGCCATCGGTCTGGATGCGCACGCGGTTGCCGTCCAGGCCACGGATACGGATGCTGCCGAGGCCGAAACGGGTGGCACTGCGGCTGACCGACAGGCCCGGCTCGTAGCGGACAAGATCCTTGATGTCCTGCACCAACTGCCGGTCCATCTGCTCGCGGTCGATCACATCGACGGTGGCGGCGACATCGCTGACCGCACGTTCGGTACGGGTGGCGGTGACCTGCACGCGATCGAACTCGCGCGCGTCGGGCGCGGCATCGGCAGCAGCGTGGGCGGACAGCGGCAGGGCCATCCACAGGGCAATGGAAAGGGCAGTCGGGCGGGTCATCGGCATCGTTCGGTCAGGCAGGGGAACCCCCGGCCACCGCCACGCCAAACAGGCATGAAAGGTAGACCGAGGGGGAGAGAGCAGGGGCGGACGGGTCGCCCACCCTGCCGGCGCTGCCGACAGGAGGGAGGGAGGCGGGCGACCAGACCGCGTTACTTGGTCAGGATCAGCTTGTCGTTGCTGGTATGACGCAGACGGTAGAAGCGGTCACCGTGCTGGATCAGGATTTCACGACGGCCCTTGAGCAGGGCTTCGCTGTCGATGACCTCTTCCGGCGGCACGACACGAACGGGGCGGTCGCGGAGGGTCAGCGTTTCGGGGCGCAGCAGTACAGGTTGAGCATTCATGAGCATCTGGACTCGTGCGAGGGACGAGTTAAATGATAATGATTCTCAGTTGACAATCAACAACCATTCTCAACTTCATTGATGGAATTAATGATCGAAATCTAATATTCGATAGTCACCATCTATTGAAACCGGCGCAACTGGGCGCGGGAGGGCCGACCGAGCGTGGGTTCGGCCCTACCCCCTGTCCCCGTTCCTCAGGCGAATACGGCTTCCACCTGCGCCCAGCCGGCGTCGTCCACCTGCGCCAGCACGTCCAGCGCCTGCAGGTTCTGCAACAGCTGGCTGACCCGGCTGGCGCCGAGGATCACGCTGGAGACGTTGGGATTGCGCAGGCACCAGGCGATGGCCAGGCTGGCCGGGGCGTGACCCAGCTCGCGGGCCACCGCACTGAAGCGGCGCACCCGGGCCAAACGCTCATCGGCGTTGTCGCCCAGCACCAGGTCCTGCAGCCAGCCCATGCCTTCGCGGCCCAGGCGCGCATCGGCCGGGACGCCGTCGTCGTACTTGCCGCTCAGCAGGCCCGAGGCCAGCGGCGAGAAGATCGTGGTGCCCAGTCCGGCAGTGGCATACAGCGGCGCGTACTCCACTTCCACGCGCTGACGGTGCAGCAGGTTGTACTGCGGCTGCTCCATCGACGGCGCCTGCAGGTTGTGGCGCGCGGCGATGTCCACCGCCTCCTGGATCTGGTTGGCCGACCATTCCGACGTACCCCAGTACAGCACCTTGCCCTGCCGGACCAGGGTGTCCATGGCATGCACCGTCTCAGCGATCGGCGCGTCCGGATCCGGACGATGACAGTAATAAAGGTCCAGGTAGTCCACCCGCAGGCGCTTGAGCGCAGCGTGGCAGGCGTCGGTCACATGCTTGCGCGACAGGCCGCGCTGGGTGGGCCGGGGGTCCTTGGCACTGCCGAAGAACACCTTGCTGGACACGCAGAAACCATCGCGCGGCAGGCGCAGGTCGACAAGCACATCGCCCATCACCTGCTCTGCGCGGCCGTTGGCATAGCCCTCGGCGTTGTCGAAGAAGTTGATGCCATGGTCCCAGGCCGCCGCCACCAGGTTGCGCGCCTCATCGCGTGGCACCTGGTCGCCGAAGGTCACCCAGGCGCCGAAGGACAGGGCGGAAATCGGCAGGCCGGTGGAGCCAAGGCGACGGTAGAGCATGCGATTCTCCTGCTGCGGGCCCGCATACGGGCCGGGATCAAGCCACCATTCTACCTGTCCCGGCAGGCGCAACCCCTTGCTGTTGCTGGCCTGATCGGAGCCGATGGCCGCGCGCAGACGGCTTTTCCTTGCTCCGGCCCCTGCCCTGCACTAGGCTTCCCGTTTTTCGCGACGCCCCAGGGGAGTCACTCAGATGGTCGAAGGTTTGGGCAGGATCGGCTTCGGCCTGTTCGGTTTGGCGGTGCTGATCGGCATCACCTGGCTGTTTTCCAACAACAAGCGCGCGGTGGACTGGAAGCTGGTCGCCACCGGCATCACCCTGCAGATCGCCTTTGCAGCCCTGGTGATCCTGGTACCGGGCGGGCGCGACGTGTTCGATGCGCTGGGCCAGGGCTTCGTGAAGGTGCTGAGCTTCGTCAACGAAGGTTCGAAGTTCATCTTCGGCTCGTTGATGGACGTCAAGAACTACGGTTTCATCTTCGCCTTCCAGGTGCTGCCGACGATCATCTTCTTCTCGGCGCTGATGGGGGTCATGTACCACCTCAATGTCATGCAGGCGATCGTGCGGGTGATGGCCTGGTCGATCACCAAGGTGATGCGCGTGTCCGGTGCGGAAACCACCAGCGTCTGCGCCAGCGTGTTCATCGGCCAGACCGAGGCGCCGCTGACGGTGCGTCCGTACATCGCCAAGATGACCCAGTCCGAGCTGCTGACGATGATGATCGGCGGCATGGCCCATATCGCCGGCGGCGTGCTGGCCGCGTACGTGGGCATGCTGGGCGGTGGCGATCCGGTGCAGCAGGCGTTCTACGCCAAGCACCTGCTGGCGGCCAGCATCATGGCGGCCCCGGCCACCCTGGTCGTGGCCAAGCTGCTGATTCCGGAAACCGGCACCCCGCTGACCCGCGGCACGGTCAAGATGGAAGTGGAGAAGACCTCCAGCAACATCATTGACGCGGCCGCTGCCGGCGCCGGTGACGGCCTGAAGCTGGCACTGAACATCGGTGCGATGCTGCTGGCCTTCATCGCCCTGATCGCCCTGCTCAATGCGCCGCTGACCTGGATCGGTGAAGTGACCGGCCTGGCTGCTGCGATCGGCAAGCCGACCGACCTGTCGACCATCTTCGGCTACGTGCTGGCCCCGATCGCCTGGGTGATCGGCACCCCGTGGGCCGACGCCACCACTGTCGGTTCGCTGATCGGCCAGAAGGTCGTGATCAACGAGTTCGTCGCCTACACCGAACTGTCGAAGATCGTGAACGGCCAGGTGCCGGGCATGAGCCTGTCGGAAGAAGGTCGCCTGATCGCCACCTACGCGCTGTGTGGCTTCGCCAATTTCAGTTCGATCGCGATCCAGATTGGCGGCATCGGCGGGTTGGCACCGGAACGTCGCCACGATCTGGCCAAGTTCGGCCTGCGCGCGGTGCTGGGCGGTACCATCGCCACCTTCATGACGGCTACCATCGCCGGCGTGCTGACGCATTTCAGCTGAACCCTAGTTTCGAGAACAGATTCCCTATGAGCAGCAGTGTCGTTGTCGTCGGTTCCTTCAATGTCGATCACGTGTGGCGGTGCGAGTCGCTGCCGGCACCGGGTGCGACCATTGCCGGCCGCTACAGCACCGGTCCCGGCGGCAAGGGCTTCAACCAGGCCGTTGCCGCCTGCCGTGCCGGCGCTGACACCAGCTTCCTGTGTGCGCTGGGCGACGACGCCGGTGGTGCCACCGCCCGTGACCTGGCCGCGCAGGATGGTTTCGCGCTGATCGCCGAAGCCAGCAGCGAGCCGACCGGCACCGCCGGCATCTACGTCGATGCCCGTGGCCGCAACACCATCGTCATCGGCCCGGGTGCCAACGCGGCGCTGAGCACCGACTTCGTACAGCAACAGCAGGCCCTGCTGACCGGCGCCAAAGTGGTGCTGGTGCAGCTGGAATCGCCGGTGCAGACCATCGAAGCGGCCCTGGCCGTGGCCCGTGAGGCCGGTGTCACCACCGTTCTCAACGCCGCCCCGGCCGACGCCCCGTCGAGCATCGGCCTGCTGAAGCTGGCCGATGTGATCACCCCGAACGAAACCGAGTTCGCCGCCCTGCTCGGCCGTCATGTCGGCGAGCGCGTGGATGCCAACGACGTCGCCGCGCTGGACGGTGCCAGCCTGCACGCGCTGTGCCGCAAGCTGGTCGGCAACGGCACGGTGGTGGTGACCCTGGGTTCGGTGGGCGTGTTCGTGTCGCATGCCGACGAGCACCTGCGTGGCGACACCCAGCCGTACTACCGCGTGGGTGCCGAACAGGTGCAGGCGATCGACACCACCGGTGCCGGCGATGCCTTCAACGGTGCGCTGGTGGCCTCGATGGCACAGGTGCCGGACGCTCCGTTCGCCCGCCACGTGCGCTTCGCCAACCAGTTCGCCGGTCGCTCGACCGAGAAGGAAGGCGCGGCCGCGGCAATGCCGCGCTTTACCCCGGCCGATGCCGAAGTGAAGTAACGCGACATCCCCGTGGGGATGATGATCGGGCCCGGGCATGCAGATGCCCGGGCCTTTTCACGTTCATGGGCAAGGCCCCATCCACGCGTGGCGTGGATCTGCCGGGTACTGGGTGCGATGGCCCCATCCACGCGTGGCGTGGATGCGCCTTGCCGGCCCGCCGAGCCGCCCACCATGACCGGCCCTTGGGGGCGCCGGAAGCAACCGTCAAGCATCTGCTGATGCCCGTCCGGCATGAGGTCGGTCCGGATGGGTCTGAAACGGCAGGCCGGCAAGCCAGCCGGGGCACCAACCGCGCCCTACAATGGGCGCATGCAGATCGGCCCGTACTCCATTGCCCCCAACGTCGTGCTCGCGCCCATGGCTGGCGTCACCGACAAGCCCTTCCGCCTGCTGTGCAAACGGCTGGGCGCAGGTCTGGCTGCCTCGGAAATGACCATCAGCGACCCGCGTTTCTGGAATACGCGCAAGTCGATTCACCGCATGGACCATGCCGGTGAGCCGGCGCCGATCAGCGTGCAGATCGCCGGCACCGAGCCGCAGCAGCTGGCCGACGCCGCCCGCTACAACGTCGACCATGGCGCGCAGATCATCGACATCAACATGGGCTGCCCCGCCAAGAAGGTGTGCAACGCCTGGGCGGGCTCGGCGCTGATGCGCGACGAGCTGCTGGTCGCGCGCATCCTCGAGGCGGTGGTCAACGCCGTGGACGTGCCGGTGACGCTGAAGATCCGCACCGGCTGGGACTGCGATCATCGCAATGGCCCAGTCATCGCCCGCGTTGCCGAAGATAGTGGCATCGCCGCACTGGCCGTGCACGGCCGTACCCGCGACCAGCATTACACCGGCCAGGCCGAGTACGCCACGATCGGCGAGATCAAGGCTGCGTTGCGCATCCCGGTGATCGCCAACGGCGACATCGATTCGCCGCAGAAGGCCGCCTTCGTCCTGCAGCAGACCGGCGTGGATGCGGTGATGATCGGCCGCTCCGCACAGGGCCGGCCGTGGATCTTCCGCGAAGTGGCGCATTACCTGGCCACCGGCGAAGAACTGCCGCCGCCGTCACTGGCCGAAGTCCGCGACATCCTGCTCGGCCATCTGCACGCGCTGCACGATTTCTATGGCGAACCGCAGGGCGTGCGCATCGCGCGCAAGCACCTGGGCTGGTACGCCAAGGACCGGCCGGAGAATGCCGCGTTCCGCGCGGTGGTCAACCGCGCCGAAGATCCGGCCAGCCAGATCGCGCTGACCACCGACTATTTCGATCGCCTGATCGCCGGGGAACCGGCGATGTCTTCTGCTGCCTGAGCCCGCCCCCATGACCCCGCCTATTTCTTCCCCGACCTACCTGCACGGGTTCTCCGGCACCGAGCAGCAGCGCCTGATGACCCAGGCGCGCCTGCTGGAATCGAGCATCTTCGGCCAGATCGATTACAGCGGCGCAAAGCGCCTGCTGGAAGTCGGCAGCGGCGTGGGTGCACAGACCGAGATCCTGCTGCGTCGCTTCCCCGAGCTGCACGTGACCGGCGTGGACCTGAGCGAGGCCCAGCTGGAAACCGCGCGTGAAAACCTGGCGCGCACACCGTGGTGCAACGACCGTTACACCCTGCAGCAGGCCGATGCCGGCGAACTGCCTTTCGAGGCGCGCAGCTTCGATGCGGCGTTCCTGTGCTGGGTGCTGGAACACGTGCCGTCGCCGGCGCGCGTGCTGAGTGAAGTACGCCGCGTGTTGGCCCCGGGCTCGCCGGTGTACATCACTGAAGTGATGAATGCCTCGTTCCTGCTTGATCCGTATTCGCCGCACATCTGGCGCTACTGGATGGCCTTCAACGATTTCCAGTATGACCATGGCGGTGATCCGTTCGTCGGCGCCAAGCTGGGCAACCTGTTGCTGGCCGGTGGCTTCCGCGACGTGCACACCGAGATCAAGACCATCCACCTGGACAATCGCGAACCGGCACGCCGCAAGACGATGATCGCGTTCTGGGAACAGCTGCTGCTGTCGGCGGCCGACCAGCTGCTGCAGGCAGGCACGGTGGACGAAGAGACCGTGGAGGGCATGCGCCGCGAGTTCCGGCTGGTACAGAACGATCCGAACGCGGTGTTCTTCTATTCGTTCGTGCAGGGCCGCGCAACGGTGTATTGAGCGGCCGCGGTACACGCCATCCACGCATGGCGTGGATCTACTGCGCTGATGGGCTGCGCCATCCACGCATGGCGTGGATCTACTGTGCTGATGGGCAGTGGCGTGGATCTACGGGTGCGCGGCGGCGCCGTCCGCCGCCGCCGGTTCGTGCCAGATGCGCTGCCACATCGCCGACAACCGGCGGCCGGCATCGGCACGCGCGGCCGGGCTGCTGTAGTCCACCCGCAGCTGCTCGGGCACGATCGCGCGCCACTGGCCGTCAACCTGCTCGGCCACCGCGAAATTGAAGGTGTAGTCCGGCTCCAGGCCCATGCGCAGGTCGCTCAGCACCAGCCTGCCCTGCACCACCTGTGCGCGCATGAAGCCACGGTTGAACCACTGCAGGCGCTGTACTGCCGGAATTCCCGCTGCTTCGCGCAGTGCCTGCACGTTGGACGGATGCCCCTCAAAACGCATCGGTGCGTGGTCGGCTACCAGCGAGCGGTCACCCACCACGTAGCCATTGGGGGTCATCGCCACGACCCGCCACAGCAGGGTATTGAACGGCATCGGCACCGAGAACCGCGGCGCGTCACCCAGGCCCATCGCGGCCAGGCTCTGCTGGGCGGCACGGTCGACCTGTGCCTTGGCGATCAACCCCCAGCCCAGGTACGCACTGCTGAGCAGCAGCGCAACGCCGAGCACCTTGCCCGCCCACGGTCGCGCGCGACCGAACCAGGCCAGCACGCAGCCCAGCAGCAGCCACACCGTGTAGCCGGGATCGATGATGAAGACACTCGAGCCCATCGCGGGATGTGGCTGCAACGGCCACCACAGCTGCGTGCCGTAGACGGTGAACGCATCCAGCACCGGATGGGTGACCAGCGCCAGCTGGATCGCCCAGAACCAGCGCAGCGGTGATTGCGCCACCCGGCCGTTGCCGAAGCGTTTGAACAGCCACCAGATCAGCGCGGCCACCCACGGCAGCACCAGCAGCGAATGGCTGAAGCTGCGATGGTCGGTCATGTTCGCCACCGGGTCAGCGGCGGCAAAGCCCAGCCAGAGGGCATCCAGGTCCGGCAGGGTACCGAGCGCGGCACCGGCCAGCAGGGCGGCACGGCGGTGTCCAGGCGGGGCGATGGCGGCAGCGACGGCGCCGCCAAGAACGATCTGGGTCAATGAGTCCATCGGCCGATGCTAGCGGCTTGGCGATCTCCGTGCAGCGGCGGTTTCCTGCCCGGCGGCGCGTCAGTCAGCTGCCAGTGCGGCCGCAGCCGCGCGTGGGCCTGTCCCTGCAGCTGTGAATCACGCCGCCTGCGACAACCGCGCTCCCGGCAGCTCCACCAACGTCCGCCCGTTGTGGTCCAGCAGCCGCAAGGCGCCGTCGTGGTCCTCGGCCAAAGCGGTCAGGCTCTCCACCCAGTCGCCGTCATTGGCGTAGACCAGACCGTCGCGTTCGATCAGTGCGGCGCGGTGGATGTGCCCACAGATGATGCCATCCAGGCCTCGTCGGCGGACGTCGTCCAGGCCGGCCTGCACGAAGCGCTCGATGTAGCGTTCAGCGGCACCACTCTGCCGTTTCAGGAATTCGGACAGCGACCAGTAGCGCATCCCGAGTCGGCGCCGCACCGCATTCAACAGATGGTTGCCGGTGAGGATGCGGTAGTACAGCCAGTCACCAAACCGCTCCTGCAGGCCACCGAAGTGGGTGACACCGTCATAGTCGTCGCCATGCGCCACCAGCAGCCGGCGGCCATCGGCGGTGGTGTGGATCGCACGGCGGCGCACCTGCATCGCCGGCAGCATCAGGCCGCACACCTGGCGTAGCGAGGCATCGTGGTTGCCGGGGATGTAGATGATCTCGGTACCGGCGCGTCGCAGCGCGTGCAGGGCCAAGATGACCTCGCTGTGCGACTGCCGCCAGTTGGCGCGTCGGTGTGCCATCCACCACAGGTCGATGATGTCGCCGACCAGATACAGGCGCTCGCAACGCAGGGTGCCGAGGAAACGCGCCAGCTCGGTGGCGTGGCAATGCCGCGACCCGAGATGCACATCCGAGACGAACACGGCGCGACGATGCGGTGCCAGGTTCGCCAGCGTGCTCATGCCGGCATCCCCGCATCGCGCAGATAGCGTTTGCGCTTGTGTGGCCGGATCGCATGCAGGTCGACTTCGATCAGGCCGTCGATCGAGTCGCTGAAATCCGGATCGACGCCAAACGCCAGGAACCGTGCACCGCCGGGTTCGCACAGGTCTGTGTACTGCCGGTACAAGGTGGGCACACCGGTACCGAGCGCGGCGAGATTGGCTTTGAGCACGTCGAAGGCAGCCGCCGCATCCATCTCACCAAAGCAAGGTGGCGCGGCGAAGTACTGGAACGGCCGGTTCGACTGCACCCGGCCATCGGCTGCGCCGTAGTAACGCTGGTAATAGGCCACCAGCTGCTCGCGCGCATCGCGTGGCAGCGCGGCGCTGATGGACACCGCACCGAACAGGTAGCGGATGCCGGGCTGGCATTGCAGGTAAGCGCCGATGCCCTGCCACAGGTAATCCAGGCTGCGGCTGCCCCAGTAATCGGGCACCACGAAGCTGCGTCCCAATTCCAGGCCTTCGGCAATGCGGGGAATGGCGTCGTCGGAATAGCGGAACAGCGAAGCGCTGTAGAGCCCGGCCAGGCCCCGGCGCGCCAGCGCCTGCGCGCCCCGCATGATCCGGTAGGCACCGGCAATGCGCTGCGCGGTGCCGTCCCAGATCACGATGTGCTGGTAGTGCAGGTCGAAGTCATCCAGGTCGCGACTGCGCCCCGTGCCCTCGCCCACCTGGCGGAAAGTCAGTTCGCGCAGCCGCCCCAGCTCGTGCAGCAGCGGCGAATCGGCCGTGCAGCTGGCCAGCAGGATCTGTTTGCCATCGGCGGTCTGCCCCAGCACGGTGGCGGCGGCAATTGCAGCGGCGACCTGTGCAGGCGGCACCGGCGCGGCAAGCGGCTCGGGCCCTGCCGGGCAGCCTTCAGCAATCGCTGTGCCGCGCCCCAGCGCATATACCGCGCGGCGCACCGCCAGCAGCTGCGCGCCGGGATCCCCCTGCCCCAGCTGCATCGGTTCGCCGATGCGCAGCCGCAGCGGCCGGCCGCGGCGGGCGAACATCTCGCGCGCCAGCAGTGCCGTACCGGCCGGCTTGAACAGAGTCGAGGCGCCGTAGAACAGCGCCGAATTGCGCGCTTCCACCCGCACCGGTAGTACCGGAGCGGCGGCGGCACGGGCAAAGCGGACAAACCCCCGCTGCCAGCGACCATCGCGGATGCCAAGCAGCGACAACCGCGAGACCTCGCCGGCCGGGAACACGATCACGCACTGTTCGGCCGCCAGTGCCTGCTCCACCGCCAGCAGGCTGGTGCGCTGGACCTTGCCACCGAGGATGCGTACCGGCAGCAGCAGGTCCTGCAGCGGACCGATCGCGCCCAGCAGATCGTTGGCCACGATCCGCACGTCACGGCGGATGCGGCCGACCGCATCCAGCAGTGCCAGCGCATCCAGCGCGCCGGAGGGGTGGTTGGCCACGATCAGCAGGCGGCCGGTGGCCGGGATCCGCGCCAGCGCGGCGGGGTCCACGTGGTAGCGGCCCTCGATGAACTCCAGCCCGGCGGCGACGAAGTCGAAACCGCGTACGTCGGCGTTGCGGCGCAGGAACGCCTCGATCCGGTCCAGCCGTGACCAGCGCCCGACGCTGCGCAGCAGGGGCCGGGCCAGTTGGCCGCGACGGCCATGGAACCAGTCGGGATAGCGTTGTTGCAGACGCTGTTCGAGTTCCTGCATGGCGTGTCCCCTTCTGCCCGGCGGCCGGGTTGGCCGAGAGCCTGCGCCCGGCAGGCGGCAGCCAGATGGCGGTTTGGCGGCAGAATGATGACGGCGCAGGCGCTGCCACATCCGGTCCCGGGGGGGCGGCAATGGTCACGCCAGTGGAACACTGCCTGTGCACGATGCCCCCGCAATGCCCGCCAGGCCTTGCCCTGCCGGGCACAACACCTTAACCACCGGCAACCCATACGGGTTCACAATGCACAGGCGGCGCACCCCGTGTATCATTCGCGCCCATCTTTCCATCCGAATCAAAGGATATTAAGCCTGATGTCCAGCTACCTCTTCACCTCCGAGTCGGTCTCTGAAGGCCATCCGGACAAGGTTGCCGACCAGATCTCCGATGCGGTGCTGGACGCGATCCTGACCCAGGACCAGCGCGCCCGTGTGGCCTGCGAGACCATGGTCAAGACCGGCGTTGCCATCGTTGCCGGCGAGATCACCACCAGCGCCTGGATCGACCTGGAAGCGCTGACCCGCAAGGTCATCGTGGACATCGGCTATGACAGCTCCGAAGTCGGCTTCGACGGCGCCACCTGCGGCGTGCTGAACCTGATCGGCAAGCAGTCCCCGCACATCGCCCAGGGCGTTGACCGCAAGAAGCCGGAAGAAATGGGCGCTGGCGACCAGGGCCTGATGTTCGGCTATGCCACCAACGAAACCGACAGCTACATGCCGGCGGCGATCCACCTGTCGCACCGCCTGGTCGAGCAGCAGGCCAAGATCCGCAAGAAGCGCAACTCGCCGCTGTCGTGGCTGCGTCCGGACGCCAAGAGCCAGGTCACCCTGCGCTATGAAAACGGCGTGGTTTCGGCCATCGACGCCGTGGTCCTGTCGACCCAGCACGCCCCGGGCATCAAGCAGAAGGACCTCATCGAGGCCGTCCGCGAAGAAATCATCAAGCCGGTGCTGCCGGCCAAGTGGCTGCACAAGGGCACCAAGTTCCACATCAACCCGACCGGCAAGTTCGAGATCGGCGGCCCGGTGGGCGACTGCGGCCTGACCGGCCGCAAGATCATCGTCGACACCTACGGCGGCTGGGCCCGTCACGGTGGTGGCGCGTTCTCCGGCAAGGATCCGTCCAAGGTCGACCGTTCGGCCGCCTACGCTGCCCGCTACGTCGCCAAGAACGTCGTGGCCGCCGGCCTGGCCGACCGTTGCGAAGTGCAGGTCTCCTACGCCATCGGCGTGGCTGAGCCGACCTCGATCTCGGTCACCACCTTCGGCACCGGCAAGATCAGCGACGACAAGATCGAGAAGCTGATCCGCAAGCACTTCGACCTGCGCCCGTACGGCATCATCAAGATGCTGGACCTGATCCACCCGATGTACCAGCAGACCGCGGCCTATGGTCACTTCGGCCGCAAGCCGAAGGAGTTCAGCTACATCAACGGCGAAGGCGAGACCGTCAACGCCACGGCCTTCTCCTGGGAGAAGACCGATCGCGCCGCCGCCCTGCGCGCCGATGCGAAGCTGAAATAAGAAACACGAAGGGCCGCGCAAGCGGCCCTTCTGCTTTCGGTAGTGCCGGCCGCTGGCCGGCAACCATGCATCGGTTTGCGCACATCATGAGGGTGCCGGCCGCTGGCCGGCAGATGGTAGTGCCGGCGGTTGCCGATACAATCGCCCC
The DNA here is from genome assembly GCF_059421765.1 of Stenotrophomonas sp. GW821-FHT02D01. Taxonomy (NCBI): domain Bacteria; kingdom Pseudomonadati; phylum Pseudomonadota; class Gammaproteobacteria; order Lysobacterales; family Lysobacteraceae; genus Stenotrophomonas; species Stenotrophomonas sp. GW821-FHT02D01. The sequence continues at coordinate 118,485 of NZ_JBWKVP010000001.1, read as the reverse complement.
ATGTCGACCGAACTCAAATCCCACCAGCTGTCCATGACCGTGCTGATGTCGCCGGAAATGGCCAATTTCTCCGGCAAGGTCCACGGTGGCGCGATCCTGCGCCTGCTCGACCAGGTCGCCTATGCCTGCGCCAGCCGCTATGCCGGCCGCTACGTGGTCACCCTGTCGGTGGACCAGGTGGTGTTCCGCCAGCCGATCGCGGTCGGCGAACTGGTCACCTTCCTGGCCTCGGTGAACTACACCGGTACCTCGTCGATGGAAATCGGCGTCAAGGTCGTGGCCGAGGACATCCTCAAGCGCAGCGTGCGCCACGCCAACAGCTGCTTTTTCACCATGGTGGCGGTGGACGAGGAAGGCCGGCCGACGCCCGTTCCATCGCTGCAGCCGGCCAGTTCGGACGAAAAGCGCCGCCAGGCCGCGGCGCTGATCCGCCGCCAGCTGCGGCAGGAAATGGAACAACGGCATCTGGAACTGCTGGCGTCCAATCCTCCGTCGCCGGAAGAGTGATCGCGGGCCGACCGGGCTCGGCACCTGGCAGACCGGTAGTGCCGGCCGCTGGCCGGCAACCTCCTCGCCGCTACTCGTCCATCTCAGGTAGATAGGGCGAAAGGAACGGCTCGATGTTCAACAATGGATCGGCCTCCGCCAGTGCAGCCTCTGCATCCACGGACGACACCACGTACATGTAGTAGTCGTATCCGAAGTGCACTTCGGCGCTATCGCTCACCAACTTGCACCAGATGACGTTGCGCAGAACGTCACGCACCACCCGCTCGATCCCGTACAAATCCAGCGACTGGCCCTCGTGGTAGCCGCGTGAATCACGCCGTTCAAGCGACTGGATGCGTAGTGACTCGACACCTATGCCGATGCAGAAACGCCTGATCGCATCCAGATAGGCATCCTCGACAACGAGGTAATCCTCGATGCTCACGCGCTTGCCGACATCGCTGAAGTCAGTCCACTCTTCGGTCGGTGACCCCAGGTAGCCTTCGGGCGTCCGCTGCCAGTATTTGGTGATACGCCAAGAATGCTTCATGGGGCGGGAGGATACCGGAAGGTGCCGGGGCAGCCGTGCATCGGGCATGCATGGGAGTGCCGGCCGCTGGCCGGCAACCTCGCAGCAGGCAAGCCCATGCAGTTGCCGGCCAGCGGCCGGCACTACTCCTCTCGCATCACCCCGTGTTCTGCACGCCCTGCGAAACACCATTCACGCAGGCCACCAGCGCACGCAGCAGGTCGTCGTCCTCGCGTCCGCTTTCGCGCCAGCGCTGCAGCAGGTCCACCTGCAGCACGCTGATCGGGTCCACATAGGGATTGCGCAGGCGGATCGACAGCGCCAGCCGCGCGTCGTGGTCCAGCAGGGTCTGCTGCTCCATCAGCGCCAGCAGCCAGTGCCGGGTCAGCTCCAGTTCGCGCTCGACCTGCGGGAAGAACGCATCGTGCAGCTCGCCGGACAGGCGCGAGAACTGTTCGGCGATGGTGATATCGCCCTTGGACAGCACCATCGCGATGTCATCCAGGAAGGTGCGGAAGAACGGCCAGTCCCGCGCCATTTCGCGCAGCGTGGCTTCATGGCCGGCGTCCACCGCCGCCTGCAGGCCGCTGCCGACCCCATACCAGCCCGGAATCACCGCGCGCGCCTGGCTCCAGGCAAACACCCACGGAATCGCACGCAGGTTGGTCAAGGCCGCATCCTGGCCGAGCCGGCGCGACGGCCGCGACCCCAGCGTCATCCGTTCGATCACATCGATCGGCGTGGCAGTACGGAAATAGTCCATGAAGCGTGGCTGGCCGACGAACGCCCGATAGACCTCGCTGCTGGAACCGGCGACCACGTCCATCACCGGCCGCCAATCGTCCTCGCGCGGCTCGGCGGCTCGCGGGCGCAGGCTGGCGCGCAGCACCGCACCGGTGGCCTGCTCCAGCGAACGCAGCGCCAGCGCGCGGATGCCGTACTTGCGGTGGATCACCTCGCCCTGTTCGGTCACCCGCAGGCGGCCATCGATGCTGCCGCGTGGCGAGGCATCGACCGCGTGCGTGGTCTTGCCACCACCGCGGCTGATCGAGCCACCGCGGCCATGGAAGAAGGTCAGGCGCAGGCCCGCTTCGGCGGCCACCTCCAGCAGTTCCACCTGTGCGCGCTGCAGGCCCCAGCGTGATGCGGCAATGCCACCATCCTTGCTGCTGTCCGAATAGCCGAGCATCACCATCTGCACGTCCTCGCGTGCACGCAGGTGCGCGCGGTACACCGGATCGGCCAGCAGATCGCGCAGCGTCGCGGTGCCGCGCTTGAGGTCGTCCACGGTTTCGAACAGCGGCGCGATATCCAGCGGCACGTAGCCGGCGTCATCGACCAGGCCGCCACGACGCGCCAGGGCCAGCACCGCCAGCACATCGCCACGGTCGTGCGCCATCGAGATGATGTAGCTGCCCAGCGCGTCGCCACCATGCCGCGCACGTGCATCGGCCAATGCAACGAACACCGCATCCAAGCGCTGGTTGCCTTCATCATTGCCAACGGGCAAGGGTGTCTCGCCACTGGCATGCGGTGCCAGCAGGCGTGCGCGACCCGCTGCATCCAATGCGTCCCATGCCGCATCGCCACCCAGCACTGCCGCCAGCGCGCGCGCATGCACGCTCGATTCCTGGCGCACATCCAGCCGCGCCAGATGGAAGCCGAAGGTCTTCACCCGCCACAACAGGCGCTGCACCGCGAAGCCGCCGGCATGTTCGCCCCGGTTCGCGCGCAGGCTGTCGAGGATCAGCTGCAGGTCGTCGATCAGCTCGTCCGGACCGGCATAGGCGCCATCGGCATCATCCAGCGTGGCCTGCAGGCGTGCGCGCATGCGGTCGTTGAGCAACCGGTACGGCATGTCGGCATGGCGTGGCCGCGACTGCACCTGCGGCAGCAACTGCTGGTAATGCGCGACACGCGCCTGCAGTGCATCGCTCACTCCCACCCGTTCGGTGGATTGGCTGAGCAGGCTGGCCAGCTGCAGCAGTTCCTTCTGGTAACGGCCCAGTACGGCAACGCGCTGTGCATCCAGCGTATTGCGGATGGTGTGCGCATCCACATTGGGATTGCCGTCCATGTCGCCGCCTACCCACGTGCCGAAACGCAGCAGGCGTGGCAGCGGCAGTTCCTCGCCATAGGTATCGCGCAGCGCCTGCTGCAGCGATTCGTACAGCACCGGGATCACCCGGTACAGCACCTGCACCAGATAGAAGCCAACGTGTTCGCGTTCGTCGTCCACGGTCGGGCGCACCGGCGAGGAATCGGTGGTCTGCCACGAGGCGGTCAATGCCATGCGGAAGCGCGCGGCATCGGCGGCGGCTTCGCCGGGGGTGCGTTGACCGTCGAGGTTGTCGACCAGGCTCGCCACCATCAGCTGCTCTTTCTCCAGCAGCGCGCGGCGCACCGCTTCGGTCGGGTGCGCGGTGAACACCGGCTCGATATCGATGTGTGGCAGCCATTGCGCCAGTTCGTCCAGGCCGACGCCCTGTGCCTTCAGGTGCTGCAGGGCGTCCTGCAGACCGTCGGGTTGCGGTGCGGCGGAAACGGCGCGCTGGTAGTCGCGACGACGGCGGATGCGATGCACGCGCTCGGCGATGTTGACCACCTGGAAGTAGGTGCTGAACGCACGCACCATGGTCTCGGCCTGCTGCGGCGCACGCCCGGCCAGGCCTTCGGCCAGTTCGGACAGCGGTGCCTGGTTCTCGCGGCGGGCGATGGCACGCGTACGCACGTCCTCGACGTCATCGAGGAAGGCGGCCGACACCTGCTCGACCAGCAGGTCGCCGACCAGTGCACCGAGACGGCGCACATCGTCACGCAGGGGAAGATCGGGGGAAGCAAACTCGATACTGCTGCGGTACTCGTTCATCGGCGACGCACAGGCCTCGGTCAACGGATCCAGACCCCAAGCCTAAACCAGATTGCGTGCCATGCTGCGATGCAGAAATGGTTTCATCTGGTAGTGCCGGCCGCTGGCCGGCAACCTCACGTTGCGCAGGTCCATGAGGTTGCCGGCCAGCGGCCGGCACTACCAGCACTGGTCAGCGCGTCTTCTTGGCCTTGCCCTGCTGCACCGGACCCAGGGTCTGCTCCAGCCAGCGCTCGCTTTCGGCCAGCATGGTCATGATCGATTCGCGTGCGCGGTAGGCATGCGATTCGTTCGGCAGCATCACCAGGCGGGCGGTGCCGCCCAAGCCCTTCACCGCAGCGAACATGCGTTCACTCTGCAACGGGAACGTGCCCGAATTGTTGTCGTCCACGCCATGGATGAAGAGGATCGGATCCTTGATCCTGTCGGCGTAGTTGAACGGCGCCATCTTCTGGTACACGTCCTGGGCCTGCCAGTAGTTGCGCTCTTCGGCCTGGAAGCCGAACGGGGTCAGCGTGCGGTTGTAGGCGCCGCTGCGCGCGATGCCGGCCTTGAACAGGCGGGTGTGCGCGAGCAGGTTGGCGGTCATGAATGCACCGTAGGAATGGCCACCAATGGCGATGTGCTCGCGGTCGGTAACACCACGCCGCACCACCTCGTCCACCGCTGCCTGCGCATTGGCCACCAGCTGTTCGATGTAGGTGTCGTTGGGTTCCTTGTCACCTTCGCCGATGATCGGCATCGACGGGCTGGCCAACACCACATAACCCTTGGCCAGGAACGCCTGCGGGCCCCAGTAGCTGATCGCGTTGAAGCGGTACGGCGAATCGGTCACCTGGCTGGCGGCCGCTGCGCTCTTGAACTCACCCGGGTAGGCCCACATCAGCAGCGGCCGCGGGCCATCGCGCTTGGGGTCGTAGCCGGGCGGCAGCAGCAGGGTCGCGGTCAGGTCGACGCCGTCCTTGCGCTTGTAGCGGATCTGCTCCTTCTGCACGCCCTTCAGCTGCGGCAGCGGATGGGCGAAATGGGTCAGCGCACGCGGTGCGGCGTTGGTGTCGGCCAGCGACTGCACGTAGAAGTTGGTCGGTTCATCCGGGCTCTCGCGGCTGATCAGCAGCGAGCTGGCCTGCGCATCCAGCAGCGTTACCGGCGCGGCGTAGGTCGGTGCCTGCGAATGGAACAGGCGGGTTGCCTTGCCGCTGGCCACATCGAAGCGATCAACGAACGGACGGTCGCCTTCCGGCGATGCACCGGCACCGGCCAGGTACAGGCTGCCGCCATCAGCGGTGGTCTGCAGCAGCGAGCGGCCCCGGTCATCGCTGGCCATCAGCGGGCGGCCCGGATCGGCGTAGCGGTCCTGCGCGTCGCGATCCCACAGCAACTTGGCATCGGCGCTGGCGTTGTCCGGTGCGATCAGCCAGGTCTTGCTGCGGCGGGTCTTCCACCACGATTCGTTGAGCAGGGCCAGGTCGCCGCGGCCCCAGCTGATGCCGGCATAGCGGCTGCCGAGCTGGGCCAGGGTCACCGGCGGCGTGTCGAACGGTGCGGCCTGCATGAACACCGCATCGCGCACCTTGGCTTCCCGGTTCGGGTCGCCACCATCCTGCGCTTCGGCCCAGACCAGGGTGGCATCGGCATCGCCGCGCCAGCTGATGTCACGCACGCCGGTCACTTCGGCATCGTTGCCGGTCGGCAGGCCTTCCACCAGCGGCCGTACGGCCACGGTATGCACCAGCTTGCCGGTGCTGCGGTCGAGCACTTCGATGCGGCGCGGGAAGCTGCTCAGCGGCACCACGTAGGAGTACGGACGCTGCACCGGCTGGCTGAGCACGAAGCGGCCATCGGGCGACACCGCAAAGCCCATGAAGATTCCGGCTGCACCGATGGCACGGCTCTGCCCATCCAGGCTGACCTCCACCGGCTGGGTGGTGGCGTAGTAATCGAACTGACGGGCGTCGGCCTCGTTCTTCAGCAGATCCTGGTAGGTGCGGATCGACACCACGCCGCCGCCCTGGCTGGTCTGCTGCACGGCCGGGCCGGTCGGGATGCCATCGGCAGCCGGCGCGGCGCCAAGGTTGGCCGGGCGCGTGAACACCACCAGGCCTCGGCTGTCCGGCAACCACTGGTAGCCAGTGCCCAGAACGGTGTTCAGGCCCGCGACCAGACGACGGGCGCTGCCGCCGGCCACGTCCACCAGCCACAGCTCATTGGCACCGGTAGCGGCATCGACCTGGTTGAAGGCCAGCCACTTCTGGTCCGGCGACCACGTCAGGCTGGCGATCGACAACGAGGCCGGCAACCCGCTGATCTGCCGCTCCTTGCCGTCGGCCACATTCATCAACCACAGCTTCTGGCCGAAGCTGAAGCGGCTGTCAGAGAAGGTTTTCGGATTGATGCGCAGGCCCGCCAGTTTCAGCTCCGGCTGCGCCACCACCTGGATCGACGGCAGCGACGGCATCTGCATCAGCGCGGCCACATCCCGGCGCGGCGACAGGAACAGCGACGGCGCCCGCGGCGCGTCGACCACGGCCTGCAGTGCGGCCGAGGGCAGCTCGTAGCCGGCCACGCCCTGCGCCTGCGCCGCGGCCGCCTGCGGTGCGGCAGCCCAGGCCTGCGGGACCACCGCCAGCAGGGCCATCGACAGGACCAGGCCAGTCAGGCGCCGGTTGCGGCGTGCGTGCATGCTCATCATTGTTCCACCTGTTCGCTGCGTGAAGCCCTCGACCTTAACAGGCCATGCACATCCGCCCATCTGCCGATGGTTGGGTCATCGCTGTGTCACAGCGGAGGCGCGATATAATGGGCATCCTCCCCTGCCGAGGGGCGCTGCGACCGGATCCTCTGAGACCGGCCAGGCTCGGCCAGGTGGCTTTGCAACAACGGCGCCCGGCCAGATGCGAGCATCCGCTCGCCCACAACCGGAGCTACTGCATGAATGCTGTTGCCAAGACCTTCTCCACCGAAGGCGACTACAAGATCCGCGACATCACCCTGGCCGACTGGGGCCGCAAGGAACTGGACATCGCCGAGCACGAGATGCCGGGCCTGATGTCCATCCGCCGCAAGTACCAGGCCGAGCTGCCGCTGAAGGGCGTGCGCGTGACCGGCTCGCTGCACATGACCATCCAGACCGCGGTGCTGATCGAGACCCTGAAGGACATCGGCGCCGACGTGCGCTGGGCTTCGTGCAACATCTTCTCGACCCAGGACCACGCCGCTGCGGCGATCGCCGCCACCGGCACCCCCGTGTTCGCCTGGAAGGGCGAGTCGCTGGAAGAGTACTGGGACTGCACCCTGGACGCGCTGACCTTCACCCTGCCCGACGGCACCCTGACCGGCCCGGAGCTGGTGGTCGACGACGGCGGTGACGTGACCCTGCTGATCCACAAGGGCTACGAGCTGGAAAACGGCAGCACCTGGGTCGACGAAAAGGCCGCTTCGCACGAAGAGCAGGTCATCAAGAACCTGCTCAAGCGCGTGGCCAAGGAGCGCCCGGGTTACTGGGGCCGCGTGGTCAAGGACTGGAAGGGCGTTTCGGAAGAAACCACCACCGGCGTGCACCGCCTGTACCAGCTGGCGCAGGCCGGCACCCTGCTGATCCCGGCAATCAACGTCAACGACTCGGTCACCAAGAGCAAGTTCGACAACCTGTACGGCTGCCGCGAGTCGCTGGCCGACGGCCTCAAGCGCGCGATGGACGTGATGCTGGCCGGCAAGGTCGCCGTGGTCTGCGGCTACGGTGACGTCGGCAAGGGCTGCGCCGCGTCGCTGCGTGCCTACGGCGCGCGCGTGGTGGTCACCGAGATCGACCCGATCTGCGCCCTGCAGGCTGCGATGGAAGGCTTCGAGGTCAACACCATCGAATCCACCCTGGGCCGTGCCGACCTGTACGTCACCACCACCGGCAACAAGGACATCATCCGCATCGAGCACCTGAGCGCGATGAAGGACCAGGCCATCGTCTGCAACATCGGCCACTTCGACAACGAGATCCAGGTCGATGCGCTGGTCGCCTTCCCGGGCGTGAAGCACGTCAACATCAAGCCGCAGGTGGACAAGTACATCTTCCCCAACGGCAATGCGATCTTCCTGCTGGCCGAAGGCCGCCTGGTCAACCTGGGCTGCGCCACCGGCCACCCGAGCTTCGTGATGTCCAACTCGTTCGCCAACCAGACCTTGGCCCAGATCGACCTGTGGGCCAACAAGGGCACCTACGAGAACAAGGTGTACCTGCTGCCGAAGAAGCTGGACGAAGAAGTGGCCCGCCTGCACCTGGAAAAGATCGGCGTGAAGCTGACCACCCTGAGCCAGGAACAGGCCGACTACATCGGCGTGCCGGTGGAAGGTCCGTTCAAGCCGGATCATTACCGCTACTGATGCCTGCGCGGGGTCGGATCCCTTTCCGCAGGAAAGGGCTCTGACCCCAGCAACGGATGCACACGGACGGGCGCCTTCGGGCGCCCGTTCTGCGTTGGCGTTCGGTCATGCGCCCTGCATCCATCCGACACAAAGGTGCTGTAGATCCACGCCACGCGTGGATGCTGTTCATTGGCCACACGCAGTAGTCTCAGTCAAGGCAATGCCCGCGCGCAGCGCTACGATGTATCCATGACCCCGGCCATCAACCTGCTCAAGCGCGAGAAGATCGCCCATACCGTGCACAGCTACGTGCACGACGCCCATGCCGAATCCTATGGCGGCGAAGCCGTCGAAAAGCTGGGCCTGGACCCGGCACAGGTATTCAAGACCCTGCTGGCCAACACCGAAACACACGAACTGCTGGTAGCGATCGTACCGGTGGCCGGCCAGCTCGACCTGAAAGCACTGGCCGAGGCGGCCGGCTGCAAGAAGTGCGAGATGGCCGCCGTCGATGCCGCGCAGCGCGCAACCGGCTATCTGGTCGGCGGCATCAGCCCGCTTGGGCAGAAGAAGCGCCTGCGCAGTTTTCTCGACGCCAGCGCGCAGGCACTGCCCACCCTGCACGTCAGCGCGGGACGGCGTGGCCTGGAAGTGGAGCTGGCACCGGCCGACCTGCTGCACCTGACCGGCGGCCACTACGCCGCGATCGGCAGGCCCCGTTGATGCGCTGGCCATGGTCCACATCGCCGCCGCCGCGGCTGGACGATCCGCAGGCCGATGTGCTGCTGCAGGATCTGCTGTCGCGCGATGCCAGTCGTATCCATGCAGCCAGCAGCCGCCTGGCACGGTTGTTCAGCGCCACGACGCTGGATGCGCTGGCGCCGCAGACGGAGCGGATCGAGCAGGCCTGCGAAGGCGTGCAGCTTGGCGGTGCGCTGGTCAGCAACAGTGTGCACCTGCAGGCCGCACTGCGCCGCCTGAGCTATTGGCGTGAACGCACCGGCTGCTTGTGCGCGCTGTATCCGGATTATCTGTTCTTCGACCCACGCCGTCTGATCGAACAGGGTCATGTGCGCTTGCTGGAACTCGGCGTAGCCGATGACGGCTGGGGCGACCGGCATCGTGTGGCCTGCACCTGCTGCGGCCAGCACTGGGATGCCATCGATCGCGAGTACCACTACCCGTGGTGGGAGTGGACACCGATGGCGGGGACTTCGGCCGGCTAATCGCTCGCAAACGTGGCTGTGGCAGGCACCATGCTCATACGTGGGGTGCTGGAGGTCCCTCCCTCCCGCTTCCATCGCCATCCCAGCGCGGCCTTCACTGCCGCTTCGTCGAGCAGCGGATGACCGCTGGCCCCCGCAACGATGACTGCTTCGGTGTGCCCCTGGTCATTCAACAGCACGCTCATGCTCACTTTGCCCTGCAGGTTGTCAGCGCGTGCAGCCGCCGGATAGCTCGGCATGGACGGGCGGTCAAGACGCCAGCCAGCGGCATCCTGGACAACCTGCGACGTGCGTGCGGAGAGCGCGCAGCGCGAAGGCATCTGCAGTTCGAAGCCCGATGTTCCCTGCGTCGGCTGGGCGTTTGCCGGTTTGCCACATGCGATGAGGGAGATCGCCTCCAGCATGCGTTGCTGGCGTTGCAGTGCTGCTGCATCGCTCCCGTTTGCGCGGAACGTACAGCGCCCTCCGATACTGGATGCCTGCAACTGGTCGACACTGGCATCACGGACCGCCGCCGGCTCGGACAAGCTTCCGCAGGACGCGTCGGCGTCGTATCCCGCCGAGCAACCACCAGCGGCAAGCAGCACGGTCCCCAGCACAGCGCCCCGTGGGTTCATGCGTCCCATCATCATTCTTCACCTCCTGCGCCAATCTGCCGCCATCGTAGCGTGTTGTTGCGCGGCCATTTCACAGCGTCCCGATCATGGGCGCCAGTTGGCGTTGTTCTCCCAGAACGCCACGGCACGCTGGTACGCCGCACGGTCCAGCGGCACACCGGAGCCGCCCTCCTCCACGCCCAGCGCATTGCGCATCATGGTGATCGGCGCCATCGGCACTTCTTCCGGTTCGGCGGTATAGATGCAGCCGACGATGCCCCAATCCGCCTCGATGGGTGAATCCTCCTTGGCCAGCTGCTCGGCGCTGTACAGGATCACCACCAGGTAATTGGCCCGTGGCGATTCCACGCCCTCGAACCAGCGCACCAGCACCGGCAGTTCCTCACGGTTGCGCGCCTCGTAGCCACTGCGCAGCTGGTGCCGGTTGGCGTCGGTGATCGGCACGGTCAGGCAGCGCGTGCTGGTCCAGTTCTCATAGACGAACAGCTTGCAGAACGGCGCATAGCCATCGAGCACCTTCAGCGGCGGGTGCGCGTTGAGATGCGCCTGGAACTGCTCGGCGCTGCAGTCCTGGATGGTGTTGCCGCGCGGTACGCGCGGGAACAGGCGGGGGCGGGCGAAATCGGTGAGGACGATGGACATGGCGCGGTGTGATCGAAGAATCCGCTGCACAGGGTAACCGCCCCCGGCGGTGCAGGGGGAGCAGGCCGAGAGTCACTGGCATCCGAACCGGACTTGCCCCACCCTGCCTTCGACCTACCGTAGGGATTGCAGGCTCATGGATGCAGCACGCGCGTTGTCCCCTTCCCCTCGATCACACCAACGGCCTCTGCTGAAGGCAGTAGCGGCTGTGCTTCTCGCTCCGTCCCTGCTGTTCGCTGCCGCCCTGATCTGGCCGTTGCCAGCGCCGCCACCGCCCGACGTCGGCAACAGCCGGGTGATCATCAACGCACGAGTGGTGGACGTGCAGAACGGCATCGCCAGCGCGCCCACCACGGTCACGGTGCGCGACGGCACCATCATCGCCATCGGCGATGGCCCTCACGATGCCACCCTGCACGTATTCGACGCCGGTGGCCGTTGGCTGCTGCCCGGCTTCTGGGACATGCACACCCACGCGCTGCAGCTGTCTCCGCAACTGCAGTTCCCGCTGATGCTGGCCAACGGCATCACCGGCACCCGCGACATGATGGACTGTCCGCAGCCGACCGATCCGCTGATCGCCTGTGTTGCCGACAAGCGACGCTGGAGCGCACAGGCCATCGCTGGCACGTTGACCGCGCCGCGCTTCGTGCAGGTGGCCAGCTTCTACTTCGAAGACCCTGCGCTGGCACCACAGGACGCCGTCCGTCGCGCGCGTGAGTACGCCGAGCGCGGCGTGGATGCACTGAAGGTCTACAACCGGCTGCGCCCGGATACCTACCAACGGCTGGCTGCCGAGGCGCGGCAACTGCATCGTCCGCTGGTGGGTCACCTGCCCAGGGCGGTGGCGCTGGAAGAGGCTCTGCAGGCCGGACAGCACAGCTTTGAACACGCGCATCTGTTCGTTCGCCACTGCGCCGGATCCGCAGCGGCATGGCGCAGCGGGGCGCTGGATGGAGAAGACCCGACAGCCCTGGCCGAGCGCATGGTGGACAGCTACGAGCCTGCAACGTGCAGCGCCGCCTTCGCACTGATGCAGGCCAGTGGCAGCGCGTTCGTGCCCACCCATGTCACCCGCGAGGAGGACGCCCGCGCGCGCGATCCGGGCTTCATCGATGACCCGCGGCTGGCGTACCTCGATCCGCTTTCGCGCTGGGCCTGGCGCGACGACCTGCAGGCCACGGTCACCCGCTACCCCGGCCAACGTGGAGAGCGCGCGCTGCAGGCCTATTTCAATCATGGCCTGGCACTGACCGGCGCTGCGCACCGCGCTGGCGTTCCGGTGCTGGTGGGCACCGACACCGGGCTTGGCGGCTTCCGCTATCACGATGAACTTCAACTGCTGCACCAGGCCGGACTCAGCCATGCCGACGCGCTGCGCGCAGCCACGTTGCACGCCGCACAGCACCTTCGCCTGCAGGCCCGACATGGCAGTGTCGAGGTCGGCAAAGCGGCCGACCTGGTGCTGCTGGACGGCAATCCTCTGCTGGACATCGGCAACAGCCGGCGCGTGCATGCAGTGCTGCTGGCCGGCCACCTCTACGACCGTCAAAGGCTGGATGCACTGCTGGCCTACTCCCGCGCGCAGGCACGCTCACCTGCGGTGATGGCGCGACTGCTGTGGGGATTCGTGACCAGCCCGGTCAGCGCGGAACTGTAGCGGCGTCTTGTTTTACATCCATCTCGATGGAGAGATATACTGCTTCACACCCGATGCCGCCGCCCGTGCCATGACCGCCATCAGCTTCGAGTTCTATCCGCCCAAGACCGATGAGCAGCGTAGCCAACTGGACCGTGCCGCGGCCAAGCTCAAGGAGTACGCACCCGAGTACGTGTCGTGCACGTTCGGCGCCGGTGGCTCGACCCTCAGCTACACCTCCGAGACCGTGCGCCATCTCAACCAGCACCACGGCTTCGAGGCGGCCCCGCATCTGTCCTGCGTGGGTGGCACCCGCCAGGAGATCCGCGAGCTGCTCAAGCTGTACCGTGCCATCGGCTGCCGGCGCCTGGTCGCGCTGCGCGGCGACCTGCCGTCGGGCATGGGCTTCCCCGGCGACATGCGCTACGCCTCCGAACTGATCGCCTTCATCCGCGCCGAACACGGCGATGCCTTCCGCATCGAAGTGGGCGCGTATCCGGAAACGCATCCGCAGGCGCAGGACGCACTGCTCGACCTGAAGCACTTCAAGGCCAAGATCGACGCCGGTGCCGATGCGGCCATCACCCAGTACTTCTTCAATCCCGATGCCTACTTCCACTTCGTCGACGAAGTGCAGCGGCTCGGCGTGCAGGTGCCGATCACCCCGGGCATCATGCCGATCTCCAACTTCAGCCAGCTGCGCCGCTTCTCCGAACAGTGCGGTGCGGAAATCCCGCGCTGGATCAGCCGCAAGATGCAGGCCTACGGTGACGACGCCGAATCGGTGCGCGCCTTCGGCGCCGAAGTGGTGGCCAAGCTGTGCCAGCGCCTGGTCGAAGGAGGCGCACCGGGCCTGCACTTCTATACCTTGAACCTGGCCAAGCCGACGGTCTCGGTACTGAAGCTGCTGCAGGGCTGAAAAGTACGCTGTGTTATCGCAATCGGCGCTACGCTGCGTCGATGAAGCTCGTCCTGTCCCTGTTGCTGGTTCTGTTGCTGCCCGGCGTCTGCGCCGTTGCGCAGGCGCAGTCCACGCGCTTGAACCGATGCACCGATCCGCAGGGGCAAAGTGTCTATACCGACCGCCCCTGCGATAGCCTGGGTGCGCAGTCCCGGCGCCCGCCACCAACGCCTTCCGGCAATACCCTGCAACGCGACAGCCTCGGCAGCAGCTGTCCACGTCGTTTGAGCGAACTGGTGCAGGCCTTGAACACCGCGGTCAGCATCGGTGATGTGAACCGGCTCTCTTCGCTGTACCTGTGGGGCGCGGTGTCCGATGCCGGCGCGCAGCGCATTCTTGGCCAGCTGGAATCGGTGGTGCGACGACCGCTGGTGGACGTGGTGCCGGTGTATCCGCGGCAGGATGTCGATGAGGGCGCGGGTCCTGGCGCGCAGGAATTGGAATCGGATACGGCACCTGCACCGACTGCAAGGCGCCCGGTCGGGTTGCGGTTGGAGCAGACCCTGCCGGGCAGCGCGACGCGAGCGGCGACGGTGCTTGGGCTGCGGCGGCAATACGGGTGTTTCTGGATTACGTTGTGAGCGGGTCTGCTGAACCGCCATCCACGCATGGCGTGGATCTACTGGTCGCTGCGTGACGTGGGTCTGCTCATCCACGCATGGCGTGGATCTACTTGCTTGCGACCCTGTGTATGGCGCTACGCCGGCCACAGTCCGCGGATGGCGGCGATACCCTGCCCGCCATGCCGGCGTGCCTCGACCACATGTTGCGGTGTCATGCCGCCGAGCGCGTAGATGGGCAGCGAGACCTGCGCGCGCATCGCGGCGAAGGCCTTCCACCCCAACGGCATTGCATCGGGATGGCTCGCAGTGGCCTGCACCGGCCCCAGCACGGCGAAGTCGCAGCCCAGCCGCTGTGCGGCCAGCAGCTGTTCAAGGTCATGGCAGGAGGCCGCCACCAGCTGCCCGGCCGGCAGCGGGCGTTCCTGCAGCGACTGCAGCTGCTCGCTGCCCAGGTGCACGCCAACCCCCAGGGTGCGCGCCAGTTCGATATCGCGGTTGAGCAGCCACTGCACACCGCGCCGATGTGCGCGTACGGCCTGCTCGATCACGCCCTGACGCTGCGGATGCTCGGCGGGCAAGCGCAGCTGGATGCGTTGCTGCCCCGAAGCCACGGCCTGCTGCAGCTGGCCGTGCCAACGCTGCAGGCCGCCCTCATCGACGTCCGGCGCAGGGGTGATCAGGTAGCAGTCCGGCTGGCGCAGTGCGGCCACCACCGGCAGGTCGGCCGGCGGCATTGAATAACGGGCCAGCTTGTCCGGCGTCACCCAAGTGATGGCCTGGCCCTCGCGTCCACGCGGGGCGCCCTTCCAACTGCGCACGTGGCGCACTTCCAGGGTCAGGTCCTTGTCCGGGTAGCGCTGCGGCACGTCCATGATCCACTCGCCCACCTCGGCCTCGATGCCCAGCTCCTCGTGCAGCTCGCGCACCAGCGCCTGTTCGGAGGTCTCACCGGGCTCGCGCTTGCCGCCCGGGAATTCCCAGAGGCCGGCCATGTCACGGCTTTCGGTGCGGCGGTTGAGCAGGATACGACCGCGGGCGTCAGTGATGACGGCGGCTACGACGTGGATCGATCGTTTCGGGGAAGGCATGGGGGGAGCATGCCGAAAAGCGGGGCACCGGCGCAATCGCCGGGCGCTTCAAGGCCCAGAACAGGAAAGCCCCGCTTTCGCGGGGCTCTCCGGGGGTCAGCTCAGCTGGCCGTGGCAGTGCTTGTACTTTTTGCCGCTGCCGCACGGGCACGGATCGTTGCGACCGATCTTGGGCTCGTCACGCTGCAGCTGCGCCACGCCCTGCTGGGCGGCCTCCACCTGCGCCGCCTCTTCGTCGGCACCGTAGCCGCCAGCGTCCTGGTGCTGGAACTGCGACTGGCTCAGGCGGGCCTCCACCTGCTGGCGCTCGGCTGCTTCCAGTGCCTGCACTTCCTCGTCGCTGCGGATGCGCACGCGGGCCAGCAAGGTCACCACTTCGCGCTTGACGTTCTCCAGCATGTCCGAGAACAGCTCGAAGGCTTCCTTCTTGTATTCCTGCTTCGGCTGCTTCTGCGCATAACCGCGCAGGTAGATGCCCTGGCGCAGGTAATCCATGCGCGCCAGGTGTTCCTTCCAGCTCTGGTCGAGCACGGTCAGCATCACGTGCTTCTCCAGTGCGCGCATGGTCTCTTCGCCCACACCCGCTTCCTTCTCGGCGAAGTGCTGGTTGATGCGTTCCTGCACCTTGGCGGTGATGCCTTCGGCGTCCAGTTCCTCGTGCGACTTGACCAGATCGGTCAGCGACATGTCCACGCCGAAGTCCGACTGCAGGGTAGCTTCCAGGCCACGCAGGTCCCACTGCTCGTCCACCGAGTTCGGCGGCACGAAGCGGGCGACGATGTCGAAGATCACGTCGTCGCGGATGCCATCGACGTTGTCCTTCACCGACTCGGCGTCCAGCAGTTCGTCGCGCTGGGCGTAGATCACCTTGCGCTGGTCGTTGTTGACGTCGTCAAAATCCAGCAGGTTCTTTCGGATGTCGAAGTTGTGGGCCTCGACCTTGCGCTGTGCCTTTTCAATCTGGCGGCTGACAAGGCGGTCCTCGATGACGTCGTCTTCCTTCATGCCCATCATGCGCATGGCCTTCTGCACCCAGTCGGAGGCGAAGATGCGCATCAGGTTGTCTTCCAGCGACAGGTAGAAACGGGACGAACCCGGATCACCCTGGCGGCCCGAACGGCCACGCAGCTGGTTGTCGATACGACGCGATTCGTGGCGCTCGGTGCCGACGATGTGCAGGCCGCCCGCAGCCTTGACCGCGTCATGGCGCTTCTGCCACTCGGCCTTGATCGCGGCCTTCTGCTCGTCGGTCGCGCCTTCGCCCAGCTCGTGGATTTCCGCTTCCAGCGAACCACCCAGCACGATGTCGGTACCGCGACCGGCCATGTTGGTGGCGATGGTCACGGCAGCCGGACGACCGGCGTTGGCAACGATGGTCGCTTCGCGGTCGTGCTGCTTGGCGTTGAGCACTTCGTGCTTCACACCCGCCTTGCGCAGGTGCTCGGACAGCATTTCCGAGGTTTCGATCGAGGTGGTACCCACCAGCACCGGCTGCCCACGCTTGGCGCACTCTTCGATGTCGGCCAGCACCGCATTGAACTTGCCCTTGCGGTTGAGGAACACCTGGTCCGGGCTGTCCTTGCGGATGGTCGGACGGTTGGTCGGGATCACCACCACTTCCAGGCCATAGATGCTCTGGAACTCGAATGCTTCGGTATCGGCCGTACCGGTCATGCCGGACAGCTTCTTGTACATGCGGAACAGGTTCTGGAAGGTGATGCTGGCCAGCGTCTGGTTCTCGCGCTGGACCGGCACGCCTTCCTTCGCTTCCACCGCCTGGTGCAGGCCATCGGACCAGCGACGGCCGGCCAGGGTACGGCCGGTGAATTCGTCGACGATGACCACTTCGCCATCGCGCACGATGTAGTCCACATCGCGCTGGTAGATGGCGTGCGCCCGCAGGGCGGCGTTGAGGTGGTGGACCACGGTCAGGTTCTGCGCCGCGTACAGGCCTTCGGTCTCGGCATCGAGGATGCCCGCTTCGACCAGCAGCTGTTCTGCGTGCTCCATGCCCGCTTCGGACAGGTGCACCTGCTTGCCCTTCTCATCGACCCAGAAGTCGCCTTCGCCGTCTTCCGCTTCCTGCTTGACCAGGTTCGGCACGATGCGGTTGACGCGGATGTACAGCTCCGGGGAATCGTCGGCCGGGCCGGAGATGATCAGCGGGGTACGCGCTTCGTCGATCAGGATCGAGTCGACTTCGTCGACGATGGCGTAGTGCAGGCCGCGCTGGTAGCGGTCAGCCTTGGACAGCGCCATGTTGTCGCGCAGGTAGTCGAAACCGAATTCGTTGTTGGTGCCGTAGGTGATGTCCGAACCATAGGCTTCGCGCTTGTCGCTGTGCGGCATGCCCGGGTAGACCACGCCCACGCTCAGGCCCAGCCAGTTGTACAGCTTGCCCATCTGCGCGGCATCGCGGCGGGCCAGGTAGTCGTTCACGGTGACCACGTGCACGCCCTTGCCTTCCAGCGCGTTGAGGTACACCGGCAGGGTCGCCACCAGGGTCTTGCCTTCACCGGTGCGCATTTCTGCGATCTTGCCCAGGTGAAGCACCATGCCGCCGATCAGCTGCACGTCGTAGTGGCGCATGCCCAGCACGCGGCGACCGGCCTCGCGGCAGACCGCGAACGCTTCCGGCAACACCTTGTCGAGGGCTTCACCTCCGGCGATGCGCTGCTTGAATTCCGGCGTCTTGGCCTGCAGCTGCTCGTCGGAAAGCTTCTCGATCTCCGGCTCCAGCGCATTGATCTTGGCGACGATGCGGTTGAGCTGGCGCAGCTGTCGTTCATTACGACTGCCAAATACGCGGGTAAGCAGGCTGTTGATCATTGAGGGAACCGGGTTGGATGGAAATGCCGCACGGCTCCGGGAAGGATCCGTCCGCCGCAAACGAATCAGGGCGCCTGGCGCCCTGTCGATGGCAACACCCATTGTAGCTTGGGATGGGCCGCTGGGGTTTCAACCCTGTGGCGGCATTGGCATCCGAACATTCCGGTAGTGCCGGCCGCTGGCCGGGTACGCGTCAGCGCATGCGCGCTGGCGCTCCCACGCTTCGCTGCGCGAACCGCGGGCCCCGCTTACCTGGTCTCCACACCCCCGCGACTACGGCGCTGCCCCCGTACTCCGGGGGCGGTAGTGCCGGCCGCCGGCCGGCACTCCAAAGCGGAATCAGCCGCGGGTGATGCGCCCGACCGGGGTATTGCCGCCATCGCCGAGGAACTTGCGCGGGTTGACCACGTTGCCGTTCTCCCACACCTCGAAGTGCACGTGGGCGCCGGTCGAACGACCGGTGGAACCGGCCTTGGCCACTTCCTGGCCGGCACGGACGAGGTCGCCGACCTTCACCACCAGGCGCGAATTGTGCGCGTAGCGGGTGACGTAGCCATTTCCGTGGTCCACATCGACCACGTTGCCGTAGCCGCCCTTGACCCCGGAGAAGCTGACCACGCCGTCGGCCACCGACATCACCGGGTCACCGACGCGGGCGTGGAAGTCCATGCCCTTGTGGGTGGCGGCACCGCGACCGAACGGGTCGGCACGGGTACCGAAGCCGGACGTGACGTAGCTGTTGCGGATCGGCATGCGCGAGGGCACGGCGTTCTGCTGCAGCTGGTGGTCGAACATCAGCGATTCCATCACCGACAACTGGCGGCCTGAAGCAGCGAAGCGCTGCTCCAGCACCTGTAAGTCGGCGTTGACGTCCTTCACCGGAATGTCGGCGGTCGGGCCGCCGGCATCGCCGTCACCGAGGCCGGGGGTCTCGTTGAAGTCGAATTCGCCGTCTTCCAGCTTGCCCATCTGGGTCAGTCGCTCGCCCAGGGCGTTCAGGCGGGTGGCCTGCGCCTGCAGCTCGCCGAGGCGGGCAGCCAGCGCGTTGACCTGGGTCTGCGCATCGCGCTGGACCTTGGCCAGCTCGGCCTCCTGGCGGTCGACCTTGGCCTGCAGGCGCGAGTCATTGAGCGCGCTGACGCCAATTCCACCGGCAAGGCCGATAATGCAACCTGCGCCGAGCACGCTGCCCAGCAGGGCTCGGGGGCGGTCCTCGAAGTAGAACCGCAAACGCGTGAGCGCCGATTTGGCCTGTCCTTCACGCGTTTTGATTACGATCTTTTTGAATGCCATCAGTGAGTTTTCATGTCTGAGCCGAAATCCAGCGTTCGTCCCGCATCCCGACCGAAACCGGCCCTGGATGCAGTGATGGCGGACAAAAGCGGGAACCCGCTGCGGCGTGCCCTATGGCTCGACGCGCTGGACCGTCAGTTGCGCCCCCAGTTGCCGCCACCTCTGCGCAGCCGTTGCCGGCTGGCCAATGTGGACGGGGAACACCTCGTTTTTCTCGTCGAGTCCCCGGTCTGGCATGCCAAGTTGCGGCTTGCCGAAGCCCAGTTGCTCGACGCGGCCCGGTCCATCGGGCTGAAGGCCACCAAGGTGACCGTCAAGACTGCGTCTCCCACTCCCACGCGCTCCCCAGCGCTCGACAACCGGAATGGACCCCACGCAGTTTCAGCCGCCACGCACAAAGGGCTACGCGACGCCTTGGCAGCTCTGCAGGACCTTCCTTCGAAACCGAAGCGGGAAACCTGAAAGCAGCGGAGCGTCCTGCTCCACTCCCCGTCGCGCGTGTCACCGCTGCGTGAAACATTTCGGGGGCCGGGTCGCATCCTAGCTGGCCCCGGTGGGGCAGTCGTTAGATTGTTGTTAAAACAACGTTAAATTCAGGCTTCGGATCCAACAGGTTCACAAAACCGTGACCTCGGCCCTACCGTCGCGTCACCGACTGCGCCAGTGCGCCAGGCAACACCGGAAACGCAAACGCCGCCCTGGGAGGCGGCGTTTTTGTCTTTAAAATCAATACCCTGTGGAATCAAGCATAGGCCGGCGTGGCATACACCACGGGGTCCGCAACCGCCGGCGAGTCGTAAGTGACCCATTCCCAGGCGGTAGCATCGGCCATCAATGCCCGTACCAGCTTGTTGTTGAGCGCGTGACCGGACTTGAAGCCCTCGTAGGCACCCAACACCTGGCCGCCGGCCAGATAAAGGTCGCCGATCGCGTCGAGGATCTTGTGGCGCACGAATTCGTCCGCGTAGCGCAGGCCGTCTTCGTTGAGCACGCGGAACTCGTCGAGCACGATGGCGTTGTCCATCGAACCGCCCAGGCCGAGATTGCGCTCGCGCATGTATTCCAGGTCGCGCATGAAGCCGAAGGTGCGCGCACGGGAAATTTCCTTGGTGTAGGCCATCGTCGAGAACTCGATTTCCTGGCGCGACTGCTTGGCCGGGATCATCGGGTGGTCGAACTGGATGGTGAAGCCCAGCTTGTAACCCTCGTAGGGCGTGAAGCGGGCCATCTTGTCGCCCTCGGTCACTTCCACGGTCTTCAGTACGCGGATGAAGCGCTTGGGCGCGTCCTGTTCCACGATGCCTGCCGACTGCAGCAGAAACACGAACGGGCCGGACGAACCGTCCATGATCGGCAGCTCGGCTGAGGACAGTTCGACGATGATGTTGTCCACACCCAGGCCGGCCAGGGCCGACATCAGGTGTTCGACGGTCTGGATCTTGGCGTCGTTGCAGGTCAGCCCGGTGCACAGCGTCACTTCGGTGACCAGCTCAGCCTTCGCAGGCACTTCCACCACCGGGTCCAGGTCCACGCGCCGGAACACGATGCCATGGTTGACCGGCGCCGGGCGCAGGGTCATGTAGACCTTGTCGCCGCTGTGCAGGCCTACGCCGGTGGCGCGGATCGTGTTCTTGAGGGTGCGTTGCTGGATCATGGGGGGACGGCCGGAAGTGACACATTAGATTAACACGCAGGGTCCCCTACCCCGGCTGAAACGCCGGCAGGACACACCGGCGCGCCGGTAGGACGCGCGTGAAGCAGGGCGGCCGGGCCCATCCTGGCCCGGCGCCCGCGTTTTCAGGACATGGTGGCGCAACCCGGGGGGGACAAGCCCCGGGCAGCGTCGATCAGTCCGCCTGGCGGCGCAGGAACGCCGGGATGTCCAGGTAGTCGTTCGGCAGCTCCGCCGCGGCCGGGGCCGAGGAGGCCGGAGCCGACGGGGTGGAAGCTGCCACGCTGTCGCTGCTGGCCCGACGCAGGCCCAGGCCCATGCCGCCGACGGCCTTGGACACGGCATCGCCGCCGTTGTCGAACTCGCCGAACTCCGGCTGGCCGGTGGTGGCGTTGCGGACCAGCTTGATCGGTGCACGCTCACCCGGACGCTGGGTCTTGCTGGCCGAGACGCGGTTCAGGCCCGTGGCGACCACGGTCACGCGCACTTCGTCCTGCATGTCCGGATCGAGCACGGTACCCACCACCACGGTCGCGTCTTCCGAAGCGAAGCCGTCGATGGTGCGGCCGATCTCGTCGAACTCGGCCATGGTGAAGTCGGCACCGGCGGTGATGTTGACCAGGATGCCGTTGGCGCCAGCCAGGTTCACATCGTCCAGCAGCGGGTTCTGGATGGCCGACTCGGCCGCGGCCTGCGCGCGGTCATCGCCGCGGGCGGTACCGGTACCCATCATCGCCAGGCCCATTTCGGACATGACGGTGCGCACGTCGGCGAAGTCGACGTTGATCAGGCCCGGACGCACGATCAGGTCGGCGATGCCCTGCACGGCGCCCTGCAGCACGTCGTTGGCGGCACGGAAGGCCTGGATCATGGTCGCGTTGCGACCCAGCACGGTGATCAGCTTCTCGTTGGGGATGGTGATCAGCGAGTCGCAGTGCTGGCTCAGTTCTTCAATGCCCTTCAGCGCGACCTGCATGCGGCGGCGGCCTTCGAACGGGAACGGCTTGGTGACCACGGCCACGGTCAGGATGCCCATTTCCTTGGCCAGCTGTGCCACCACCGGCGCAGCGCCGGTACCGGTGCCACCGCCCATGCCAGCGGTGATGAACACCATGTCCGCGCCCTGCAGCGCGTCCATGATGCGCTCACGGTCTTCCAGCGCAGCCTGGCGGCCGACTTCCGGATTCGCGCCTGCGCCCAGGCCCTTGGTGACATTGGTACCCAGCTGCAGCTGCAGCTTGGCACCGCAATTCTTGATGGCCTGCGAGTCGGTGTTGGCGGTGATGAATTCCACGCCATCCACTGCCGAGTTGACCATGTGCGCCACGGCATTGCCGCCGCCGCCGCCCACGCCAACCACCTTGATCACCGCATTGGGTGCCATCTTTTCGATCAGTTCAAAATGCGCCATGTCCGTGTCCTCGTTGTATCCGCTTTCGATTGCATGGGCGTTCGGGCGTCCTGCCTTCGTGCTGCATGCCGTCGTTGCGGCTGTGTGGGTTATGTGTTGCCGGTGTTGCGTCGTGTTGCCGGTGTTGCAACCGGGCGAGCCCGGGTCGTGCAGGTCCCGCGTCAGAATTCGCCGCGGAACCAGGTCTTGAGTTTCTTGAACATGCTTCCAGCGCGACCGGTCGGCAGCGACGGCCGGCGCGGATGCTCGATCTGGCTGCCCATCAGCAGCAGGCCCACGCCGGTGGCATGCACCGGGTTGCCCACCACTTCGCCCAGGCCGGTAACGTGCTGCGGGATGCCCACGCGTACCGGCATCTGCAGCATTTCCTCGGCCAGTTCGACCACGCCTTCCATCTTCGAGGCACCACCGGTCAGCACCATGCCGGCGCGCACCAGTTCCTCGAAGCCGGAGCGGCGCAGTTCGGCCTGCACCATTTCGAAGATCTCTTCGTAGCGGCCCTGCACTGCCTGCGCCAGCGCGTGGCGCGGCATGCGGCGCGGCGGACGATCACCGACCGACGGCACCTGGATGCTTTCCTCGGCGGTGGCCAGCTGGGCAAGGGCGCATGCATAGCGCACCTTGATCTGCTCGGCTTCCGGGGTCGGCGTGCGCAGCATGTGCGCGATGTCGTTGGTCACGTGGTCGCCGGCGATCGGCAGCGAGGCGGTGTGGCAGATCGCGCCCTGCACGAACACTGCGATGTCGGTGGTACCGGCGCCCATGTCGACCAGCACCACGCCCAGCTCGCGCTCGTCGGCGGTCAGCACCGCCACGCTGGATGCCAGCGAGGACAGCACCAGGTCGTCCACCTGCAGACCGCAGCGCTGCACGCACTTGCTGATGTTGGCCGCGGCCGACTGCGCGCACACCACCAGGTGCGCATGCACCTCCAGGCGCACGCCGGTCATGCCGACGGGGTTGCGGATGCCTTCCTGCGAATCATCCAGCACGTACTCGCGCGGGATCGCATGCAGGATCTTCTGGTCGGCCGGAATCGCCACTGCCTTGGCCGCATCGAGCACGCGATCCAGGTCGCCCCAGGTCACTTCACCGTCGCGGATCGGCACGATGCCGGGCGAGTTCTTGCACTGCACGTGGTTGCCGGAGATGGAGGCATACACCGAGCGGATCTCGCAGCCGGCCATCAGCTCGGCTTCTTCGACCGCGCGCTGGATCGATTGCACGGTCGATTCGATATCCACCACCACGCCGCGCTTGAGGCCGCGCGACTCGTGCGAGCCGATGCCGATCACTTCGATCGGGTTGCCCGGCGAATACTCGCCCACCAGCGCCACCACCTTGGAGGTGCCGATATCCAGGCCGACGATCAGCGATTTGTCACCCTTGCGATTCATGTTCTTTCCTGCGTCCTTCTTGCCGGGGTGCCCGGTGCATTGGCGGGGGCGGCCGGAGTGCCCCAGCTCAGCGTGAAACCATTGGTATATCGGAGGTCGGCGCGCTCGATCGGCGCGGCCTGGTTGGCCAGCTGCGGCAGCACGCGCACGAAGCGCTGCAGGCGCGAACGCGCGTCGTCGCGGCCGACCACCACTTCAGTGCCGTTGCTCAGCAACAGCGACCAGCTGCCGCGGGCGTCCATGGTCAACCGGCGTACGTCGACGCCAGCCGGCGCGAACAGCGCGCGCGAATCGTTGTAGAGCTTGACCACTTCTTCGGTCTGGCTGTCCGGGCCATCCAGCTCGGGCAGCTGCAGGTCGGCCAGCTTCTTGGGCGTGGGGAACAGTTTGCCCTGCTCGGACAGCAGGCGATCTTCGCCCCAGCGCGCGAACGGCTTGTGCTCGACCAGCGTCACTTCCAGCACGTCCGGCCACTGCTTGCGCACCTGCGCGCTTTCCACCCACGGCAGCTTTTCCAGTGCGTCCTGCGCGTCCTGCAGCTTCACCGCGAAGAAGCCGGCATGTGCATACGGCAGCAGCACCTGCTGCAGCTGTTCCGGCGGCACGCGCTTGAACTCACCGTGCACGCGCAGCTTCGCCAGCGGCCAGCGCTCGGCGCCGACCCAGCCATTGACCACGGCCACCACCGGCAGTGCAACCACCGACAGTGCCAACAGCCAGACGAAGATGCGCAGCACCGCGTTCATGCGTGCGATGCCTCCAGGGTCTGTTCCAGCACGCGCCACACCAGCTCTTCGAAGCTGATGCCGGCCTGCCCGGCCGCCTTGGGCACCAGCGAGTGGCTGGTCATGCCCGGCGCGGTGTTCACTTCCAGCAGGAAGAAGCGGCCGCTGCTGCGGTCACGCATCACGTCCACGCGACCCCAGCCACTGCAACCGGCCGCGCGGAAGGCCGCCAGCGCGATGCGGCGGATCTCGTCTTCGTCATCTCCATCCAGGCCCGGGCACAGGTACTGGGTGTCTTCGGCGATGTACTTGGCGTTGTAGTCGTACCACTGGCCCTTGGGCACGATGCGGATCGACGGCAGCGCGACATCGCCGAGGATGGCCACGGTCAGTTCGTCACCGACCACCATCTGTTCCATCAGCAGCTGGCCGTCGTAGCGCGCGGCCAGGGCCACCGCTTCGTCCAGGCCGGCGTCGTCGGTGACCCGGCTGATGCCCACGCTGGAGCCTTCGTTGGCCGGCTTGACCACCACCGGCAGGCCGAGTTCGGCCGCCAGCGCATGGACATTCTTTTCGGCCGCTCCCGGCATCCTGCCTCCCGCGGCACTCGTACCTCCGTGTACTTCGCGGTACTGCGGGGTCGGCAGGCCCAGTGACAGCCACACCTGCTTGGTGCGGATCTTGTCCATGCTCAACGCCGAGCCCAGCACGTTGGAGCCGGTGTAGGGCACGCCGAAGGCCTCCATCAGGCCCTGCACGATGCCGTCCTCACCACCACCGTTGTGGCCGTGCAGGATGTTGAACACGCGATCGATGCCGCCGGCCGCCAGCGCCTTGGCCAGCGCCGGAATGCCATCGATGGCGACGGCGTCGACGCCGCGCGACTGCAGGGCTTCGAGCACGTTGCGGCCCGAATCCAGCGACACTTCGCGTTCGCTGGAGCTGCCGCCGAGCAGCACGGCGACGCGGCCGAACACGGCCGGGTCGGTGCTGCGCAGCGGCGGGAAGGTCAGCGTGCTCACGCCTCGCCCTCCGCCTTGAAGCCTTCCACTGCAATGTGGCTGGCGACGGCGCCGATGTCGCCGGCCCCCATCATCAGCAGCAGATCACCGTCCTGCAGCACGTCCGGCAGCACGGTGGCCAGCTCGGATGCCTTGCCCACCACCACCGGCTCGCTGCGGCCACGCGCACGGATGGCGCGGGCCAGCGCATGCGAATCGGCGCCGGCGATCGGCTCTTCACCGGCCGGGTAGACCTCGCTCAGCACCAGCGCATCGACGCTCGACAGCACGGCGGCGAACTTGTCGAACTGATCGCGGGTACGGCTGTAACGGTGCGGCTGGAAGGCCACCACCAGACGCTTGTCCGCCCAGCCGCCACGTGCAGCGGCGAACACCGCTTCCAGCTCGCTCGGATGGTGACCGTAGTCGTCGATGATGCGGACCTTGGCGCCGTTGGCGGTGGTCACTTCGCCCAGATCGTTGAAGCGGCGACCGACACCAGCGAAGCTGGCCAGTGCGCGCGCGATCGTGTCCGGAGACACACCCAGCTGCCAACCCACCGCCGCAGCGGCCAGCGCGTTGAGCACGTTGTGCTTGCCCGGCAGCGCAAGTACCACTTCCTGGCTGGTGCCCTGCGGCAGGCGCAGGGTGAAGCGCATGCGCGAACCTTCCTGCACCACGTTCTCGGCGCGCACGTCGGCCTGCGGGCTCATGCCGTAGCTCATCACGTGGCGCGGGGTCTTGGCGGCCAGTGCGGCCACTTCCGGATCGTCGATGCACAGCACCGCCAGGCCGTAGAACGGCAGGCGCTGCAGGAACTCGGCGAACGCCGCCTGCACGCGGGCGAAGTCGTTGCCGTAGTTCTCCAGATGATCGGAATCGATGTTGGTGATGATCGACATCAACGGATTCAGGCGCAGGAAGCTGCCGTCGCTTTCGTCGGCCTCGGCCACCAGCCACTGGCCACCGCCGAGCTTGGCGTTGGCACCGGCCGCCAGCAGCTGGCCACCGATCACGAAGGTCGGGTCCAGCCCACCCTCGCTCAGCACCGCAGCGGTCAGGCTGGTGGTGGTGGTCTTGCCGTGGGTGCCGGCCACGGCGATGCCGCGGCGGAAGCGCATCAGTTCGGCCAGCATTGCCGCGCGCGGCATGATCGGAATGCGCTGGCTGCGCGCTTCCATCAGCTCCGGGTTGTCTTCGCGGATCGCGCTGGAGACCACCACGCAGTCGGTGCCCAGCACGTTGGCAGCGGAATGGCCGCGCATGATGCGCGCGCCCAGGCCGGCCAGGCGACGGGTGGCAGCGTTGTCGGCGTTGTCCGAACCGGACACTTCATAACCCAGCGTCAGCATCACTTCGGCGATGCCGCTCATGCCGGTGCCGCCGATGCCGACGAAATGCACGCGCGGGAACGCGCGCACCAGATCGTTGGTGTCATGCAGGCGGCGGATCATGCGCGGCCTCGCGCAGGGCAGGCGCTGGAGCGTGCCTTCTTCATACAGCTTCCTCGAGAATGATATCGGCGATGCGCTCGGCGGCATCGACCTTGGCCAGGGCACGCGCGGCTTGCGCCATCTGCATGCGGCGGGCGGGATTTTCGGACAGATCACGCAGCAGCGCGGCAATGCCGTCTGCCAGCGTTTCGTCCTGCTTCAGCAATACGGCTGCATCGCGCTCGACCAGGTACTCCGCATTGCGGGTCTGGTGATCGTCGACAGCAGCGGGGAATGGCACCAGCACGCTGCCGATGCCGACCGCGCAGAGTTCGGCCAGCGTCGACGCGCCGGAACGGCACACCACCAGGTCGGCCCAGGCGAAGGCTTCGGCCATGTCGGCGATGAACGGTGTGACCTCGCCCTGCACGCCGGCCTTGGCATAGGCCTCGACCGCTTCGGCATGCAGCTTCTCGCCGCTCTGGTGACGCACCACCACCGGCACCTGCGCACCCAGGCTGGCCAGTGCCTGCGGCACGCCACTGTTGAGCGCGCGTGCGCCCTGGCTGCCGCCCAGCACCAGCAGGCGCAGCGGACCGCTGCGATCGGCCAGCCGCTGCTGCGGCGGCGCGACGGCGGCGATTTCGGCGCGCACCGGATTGCCCACGAACTCCTCGCGTGCAGCGAAGGTGCCAGGGAAACCGGTCAGCAGGCGGCGCGCGTAGCGCGACAGGATGCGGTTGGTCAGGCCCGGCGCGCGGTTCTGTTCGTGCACGATCAGCGGCAGGCCGTGCAGGCGCGCGGCCATGCCACCGGGGCCGGAAGCGAAGCCACCGAAGGCGACCACCGCACGCGGCTGGCGATCACGGATGATCAGCCCGGCCGCACGCAACGCGCGCATCAACCGCCACGGCGCGGCCAGCAGGGCCAGCTTGCCCTTGCCACGCAGACCGGTGATGGCCAGCGTATCGATGCGGATGTCGTGCTGCGGAACCAGACGGGTTTCCATGGCGCCATCAGCGCCCATCCAGGTGACCGGTACGCCACGCGCGCGCAGCACGCGGGCCACGGCCAGGCCGGGGAAGATGTGCCCGCCGGTACCACCGGCCAGGATCATCACCGGCCGGGCGTTGTTCTGGACTGCGCTCATCCGAGCCTCCCGAAGGTAGGTTCGACGCGCGACTGCAGGCGGCTGGTGCCACGCACGGCGGCCGGCTCGGCCGCGGCCGGTTCGGCAGCCATCGGCACGTTCTTCGCCACCGGTGCAGCAGAAGGCTCGGCGGCGGCAGGGCCGGCAACATCGTCGGCAGCGCCCATGCGCACGGCCTGGCGGCGCTCGGCGCGCTTCAGTTCATAGGACACGCGCAGCAGCAGGCCCATCGCCACGCAGGTCATCAGCACCGACGAACCACCCGACGAAATCAACGGCAGGGTCAGGCCCTTGGTCGGCAGGATGCCCAGGTTCACGCCGATCGAAACGAAGGTCTGCATGCTGATCCACAGGCCGATGCCGAAGGCGATGTAACCGGAGAAGTGGCGCTTCATTTCCACGCAGCGCATGCCCAGCCAGAAGGTGCGGCCGACCAGCAGTGCGTACAGGGCCACGATCACGCAGGTGCCCAGGAAACCGAACTCCTCGGCGGTGACCGAGAAGATGAAGTCGGTGTGCGCCTCGGGCAGGTAGTACAGCTTCTGCACCGAATTGCCCAGGCCAACGCCGGTCCACTCGCCACGCCCCACCGCCATCAGCGCGTTGGACAGCTGGTAGCCGTCGCCCTGCTGGTCGGCCCACGGGTCGAGGAAGGAGGTGATGCGGCGCATGCGGTACGGCTCGATGATCGCCAGCGCGCTCATGCCCACCAGGCCGATCACCACCGGCATCGACATGCGCGGCATGTTCACCCCGCCCAGCACCAGCATGCCGGCGGTGATCGCCAGCAGCAGGGTGGACGAGCCGAAGTCGGGCTGCAGCAGCAGCAGCACCACCAGCGCACCAGCCACGCCCAACGGCTTGAGCATCGCCGGCCAGGTGGCGTTGACCTCGTCGCGGAAACGCACCAGGTAGCTGGACAGCCAGACGATGTAGAGCACCTTCACCGCTTCGACCGTCTGGAACTTGGAGATGCCCAGGTTGATCCAGCGGCGGGCACCGTTGACGCTGCTGCCCAGGCCGGGCACGAACACCACCACCAGCAGCGCGAAGCAGCCCAGCAGCAGCATCTGGTTGTACTGCTCGATGGTCTTCAGCTCGGTACGCGCGGCGAAGATGGCCAACACGATGCCGACCGCCAGGAAGATCAGGTGGCGGTTGAGGTAATAGAACGGGCTGCTCATCAACGCGATCGAGCTGGACGCCACCATCACCACGCCCAGCCCGGTGAGCGCGATCATCGCGCCGAGCAGCCACTTGTCGTAGCTGCCACCGATGGCCTCAAGGCGTGTTGCCTGGTGCGACAGGTCGTTCATCAGCGTACCTTCAACGTGGCCAGGCCGATCAGCACCAGCACGACGGAGATGATCCAGAAGCGCACGATCACGCGCGGCTCAGGCCAGCCCTTCAGTTCGAAGTGGTGGTGGATCGGCGCCATGCGGAACACGCGCTTGCCGGTCAGCTTGAACGAGGCGACCTGGATCATCACCGACAGCGTTTCGATGACGAACACGCCGCCCATGATCACCAGCACCAGTTCCTGGCGGGTGATCACCGCGATGGTGCCCAGCACCGCGCCCAGCGACAGCGCGCCGATATCGCCCATGAACACCATGGCCGGATAGGTGTTGAACCACAGGAAGCCCAGCCCCGCGCCGGCGATCGCCGCACAGATGATGACCAGCTCACCGGCGCCTGGAATCTGCGGGATCTGCAGGTAGTTGGCGAACACTGCGTTGCCCGACGCGTAGGCGAACACGCCCAGCGCGCAGGCCACCAGCACCGTCGGCATGATCGCCAGCCCGTCCAGGCCGTCGGTCAGGTTGACCGCGTTGGAGAAGCCGACGATCCAGAAATAGGCGATGGCCACGAAGCCGATGCCAGCCAGCGGCAGCGCCACCGACTTGAACATCGGGATGTAGAAGGTCAGCGCCGCCGGTACGTCGGCGGTCTGGAACAGGAAGATGCCGGCAGCCAGGCCGAAGATCGACTGCAGCAGGTACTTCCAGCGCGACTTCAGGCCGTTCGGATCGCGACGGACGATCTTGATCCAGTCGTCGTACCAGCCGATGGCGCCGAAGCACAGCATCACCGCCAGCACCAGCCACACGTAGCGGTTGCGCAGATCGGCCCACATCAGCACCGACAGGGTGACGGTGAGCAGGATCAGCGAACCGCCCATGGTCGGCGTACCGGCCTTGGAGAAATGGGTCTGCGGACCATCGGTCCGGATCGGCTGGCCGCCCTTGAACTGGGCAAGCTTGCGGATCATCGCCGGGCCGAGCCACAGCGACAGGAACAGCGCCGTCAACGCGGCAAGGATGGCGCGGAACGTCTGGTAGTTGAACAGCCCGAACAGGCTCTCCAACTGCTGCAACCATCGAGCCAGTTCATACAACATGCGGGGATTCCTCTCCTTGCGCCAGCAGCGCTTTGACAATCGTGTCCATGGCGCTGCCACGGGAACCCTTGACCAGGCAGCGCACGCCGGCGTGCAGCGCTTCCTTCAACGCCTGCGACAGCGCGTCATGGGTGGTGAAATGATGTCCGCCCTCGCCAAACGCAGCGGCAGCAGCAGCGCTGAGCGGGCCCAGCGCATACAGGCGCTTGAGGCCGGCGGCACGCGCGCGGATACCCGCCTGTGCATGCAGCGCCTCGGCATCGGCGCCCAGCTCGCGCATGTCGCCCAGCACCAGCCAGCCCTCTTCCGGGGCGGCGGCCAGCGCGTCGATGGCGGCGGCCAGCGAACCGGGGTTGGCGTTGTAGCTGTCGTCCACCAGAACCGCGCCATTGCGCAGCTGATGGGCGATCTGGCGGCCCGGCACCGGCTGCGCTTCGGCCAGGCCGGTGGCCACCAGTGACAGTTCGATGCCGGCGGCAAGCGCCAGGCTGGCGGCGGCCAGCGCATTGCTGATGTTGTGGCGGCCCGGCAGGCCCAGCACCACGCCCGCCTCGCCCATCGGCGTGACCAGGGTGAAGCGGCTGCCCTGCGCACCGGCACGGATGTCACGCGCGGTGACGTCGGCGGTGTGTTCCAGGCCATAGCGCAGCACCCGGCAACGTGCCGGGGTACCGATGAAATGCTGTTCGAACCAGCGCCCGTAGGCGTCGTCGACGTTGATCACGGCCACGCCATCGGCCGGCAGTGCGGCGTAGATCGCGCCCTTTGTCACGGCCACGCCGAACAGGCTGCCCATCCGCTCCAGGTGGGCCGAGGCGATGTTGTTCACCAGCGCGTAGCGCGGGCGTGCGATGTCGGTCAGGTAGGCGATGTCGCCCGGCTTGCCAGCGCCCATCTCGTAGACGGCGTAGTCGGCATCTTCCGGTGCGTCGATCACCGCCAGCGGCAGGCCGATCTCGTTGTTGCGGTTGCCCGGGTTGGCGTAGACCACCTTGTGCGCGTGCTGGGCCACCTGCTGCAGGATCGCCAGCAGCAGGCTCTTGACGCTGGTCTTGCCGTTGCTGCCGGTGATGGCGAACAGTTCGGTCGCACGGTCGCGCTGCATGCCGGCGGCGATCTTCGCCAGCGCGCGCTCGCTGTCGGCCACCAGCACCTGCGGCAGGTCCAGCGGCAGCAGGCGCTCGACCAGCAGCGCGCTGGCGCCACGTGCCTGCGCGTCAGCGGCGAAGTCATGGCCGTCGAAGCGTTCGCCACGCAGCGCCACGTACAGGCTGCCCGGGCCAAGGCTGCGGGTATCGTTGCTGATGGCGTCGATGGCCACGTCGTCGCCGTGGATCTCGCCACCGGCCCAGTGCGCGATCAGCGAAAGCAGGGTGCGCTTCATGCCGCGCCCTCCCCGGTCTGGGCTGCTAGAACACCGGCCTTCGCAGCCAGTGCGGCAGCGGCCACTTCGGTGTCGTCGAAGTCATGCCGCACGCCATTCACTTCCTGGTAGGGCTCGTGGCCCTTGCCGGCAATCAGGATGATGTCGCCGTCACCGGCGCGCTTCACCGCCAGGCCGATCGCACGCGCGCGGTTACGCTGCACGGTCACGGCAGAGGCATCGGTGAAACCAGCCAGGATGTCGGCCAAGATCACGTCGCCATCTTCGCCACGCGGGTTGTCATCGGTGACGATGACCTGGTTGGCCAGGCGCTCGGCAATGGCTGCCATCTGCGGGCGCTTGCCGGTATCGCGCTCGCCACCGCAGCCGAACACGCAGAACAGCGTGCCCTGCAGGTGGCCGTGCAGGCTGTCCAGCGCCTGTTCGAGCGCGTCGGGGGTATGTGCGTAATCAACCACCACGGTGGGCAGGCCGTCTTCGCCGCCCAGGCGGTTCATGCGGCCACGGATCGGCTGCAGTGCCGACAGCACCTCGGCGATGCGCGGCAATGGGTGGCCCAGCGCATGCAGGCTGCCGGCCACGGCCAACAGGTTGTCCACGTTGAAGCGGCCCAGCAGCGGCGACTGCACCGCAGCGCGCTGGCCGTCGATGACCAGTTCGAAACCGATGCCGCGGCCATCCAGCTGCAGCGCTTCGGCGCGCACGCTGGCACCGTCGGCACCACGCGAGCTCAGGCCGATGGCCTGCACGCCCGCCGGCAGGCCGGCGAACAACTGGCGACCGAACGCATCGTCAAGATTGATCACCGCCGCCTTCAGGCCCGGGCGATGGAACAACCGCGCCTTGGCCGCGCCGTAGCTGGCCATGTCGCCGTGGTAATCAAGGTGATCGCGGGTGAGATTGGTGAACACCGCCACGTCGTAGTGCACCGCATCCACACGGCCCTGGTCCAGCGCATGCGAGCTGACTTCCATCGCCACCGCGCGCGCGCCATCGTCGCGCAGCTGCGCCAGTAGTGCATGCATCTGCAGCACCAGCGGGGTGGTGAAACCGGTCGGCTCGACCGCACCATAAAGTCCGGCGCCCAACGTGCCGATACTGCCACTGGGCGTACCGAGCAGGTGCCAGGCCTGGGCCAGCAGCTGCACGGTGGAGGTCTTGCCGTTGGTGCCGGTCACGCCAACCATGGTCATCGCCCGCGAAGGCGCGCCATGGAACTGGTCGGCCATCGCCCCCAGACGCGCACGCAGGTCCGGCACGGCGATGGCATCGGCCGGTGCAGGCAGCTCGGCAGGCGCCGGCGCTTCGAACAGGATCGCGCCGGCACCGGCAGCACGCGCCTGCTCGACAAAGCCCAGGCCATGCGCGCCGAAACCGGCGATGGCAACGAAAGCATTGCCGGGGCGCACGGCACGGCTGTCCAGCACCAGGCCGGTCAGAACGGGATCATGGCCCGCCAGGGCCACGTCCGGAAGCAACTGCGAAAGCAACATCGAAGGGCTCATTGCGTGCCTCCCGTCGCGGGCGGCACATGGGGGTGCGCGCTGGGCAGCGCAGCATCGAATTCAGCGGCGGCATCCACCGGCAGTGCGGCTTCGGCCGGCGGCACCGGCAGCACCGAGGCCGAATGGCCGATCTTTCCGGACTGCTGGGCAGCCAGCCACGACTGCAGGTCATCCAGCGGCACGTCCATCAGGCGCAGGGTGCCTTCCATCACGTTGTGATAGACCGGCGCCGACACCAGGCCGCCGTAGAACTTGCCGCCCTGCGGATCGTTGATGACGATGACGGTGGCAAAACGCGGATTGGTAGCCGGCACCACGCCGGCGAACAGCGCGTTGTAGTGGCCGCGCTCGTAGCCACCGGGGCCGGTCTTGCGCGCGGTACCGGTCTTGCCGGCCACGCGATAGCCCAGCACCGCCGCCTGCTTGGCGCCGCCCTGGGTGACCACCGTTTCCATCATCGCCACCACCTGCTTGGCGACGTTCTCGTCGATGATCTGCTGGCCTTCGTTGCGCTGGCCCTTCACGAACGTCGGCGCGATCAGCTTGCCGCCGTTGGCCAGCGCCGAGTACGCGGTGGCGATCTGCAGCGGCGTGACATTCAGGCCATAGCCGTAGGACATGGTCGTCTTGGTGGTGCCCGACCAGCGGGCCGGACGCAGCACCACGCCACCGGACTCACCCGGGAAACCGCTGTGCGGGACCGAGCCGTAGCCGAAACGGCGCACACCGTCGTAGAACACCTGGTCGGGCATCTTCGCGGCGACCTTGGCCGCACCCACGTTCGAGCTGCGGGTGATCACGCCGGTGACGTTCAGCACGCCGTTGTTGCGCGGCACATCGCGGATGGTGAAACGCCCCAGGGTCATGTAACCCGGGTTGGTATCGATGACGGTGTCCTTGGTCACCGCACCGGCCTGCAGCGCGGTGGCGATGGTCAGCGGCTTCATCGTCGAGCCCGGCTCGACCAGATCGGTCACCGCACGGTTGCGGCGCGTGTCCGGCTGTGCGTTGGTCAGCGAATTGGGGTTGTAGGTCGGCAGGTTGACCATGGCCAGGATCTCGCCGGTGGTCACATCCATGATCACCATCGAGCCGCCGGCCGCCTTGTTGGCCACCAGCGCGTTGCGCAGTTCCTTGAAGGCCAGGTACTGGATGCGGCGGTCGATGCTGAGGGTCAGATCCTTGCCCGGCTCGGCCGCACGCAGCAGATCGCTTTCGACCGTTTCGCCCTTGCGGTTGCGGATCACCCGCTTGCCGCCGGGCTTGCCACGCAGCCATTCGTCGAAGGCCAGCTCCAGGCCTTCCTGGCCGCGGTCATCGATGTTGGTGAAGCCGAGCACGTGCGCCATCGCTTCACCCTGCGGGTAGAAACGGCGGAACTCGCGCTGTGCCGCCACGCCCGGAATCTTCAGTGCGACCACGCGCTCTGCCTCGTCCGGATTGATCCGGCGACGCAGGTACATGAATTCCTTGTCCGACTTCTGCGACAGGCGGCTGCTCAGCTCGTCCACCGACATGCCCACCGCCTGTGCCAGCTCGGGGATGCGCTCGGGCGAACGCAGCAGGTCCTGCGGGTTCACCCAGATCGAGGCGACCGGCGTGGACACCGCCAACGGCTCGCCGTTGCGGTCGGTGATCATGCCGCGCGAGGTCTTGATCGGAAGCTCGCGCAGGTAACGCGCTTCGCCCTGGCGCTGGTAGAAGTCGCTGTTGATGATCTGCACGTAGGCCGCGCGACCGACCAGCGACACCGAGCACAGACCGAGTGCCAGGGCTACCCAGCGCAGGCGCTGGCGCAGGTTGAAGGCGTTGCGGGGACGGTTGCGGCCGGTCTTGCTCATGGGCGCACCACCACCACGTCGGCGGCTTCGGGGAACTTCATGCCAAGCTTTTCGCGGGCGATGCTGTCCACGCGATTGGCTTCGGCCAGGGTCGCCTGCTCCAGCTGCAGGCGGCCGAATTCGATGTTCAGGTCATCGCGCGCGCGCTCGGCGCGCGACAGCTCGATGAACGTCTGCCGGTGACGGTGACGCACGAACACGACGCCGATCGCCGAGGCCACGGTGCAGGCCAACAGGATGATCAGCAGCAGCCGGCTCATGCATCGGCCTCCCGCTTCTGGGCCACACGCAGCACGGCGCTGCGGGCGCGCGGGTTCATCGCCAGTTCTTCGTCGGTGGCCTTGATGGCGCCGCCGATCAGGTCCAGGGTCGGCACGAAGGCCTGCGCCTCGGGCAGCCGGCGGTTGGCCGGCGGTGCCTTGGCCAGGCGGTTCATGTACTGCTTGACGATGCGGTCTTCCAGCGAGTGGAAGCTGATGACCGCCAGCCGGCCACCGGGCTTCAGGCGCTCCACCGCCGCGTCCAGGCCGGCTTCGAGGTCGGCCAGTTCGCGGTTGATGTGGATGCGGATGGCCTGGAAGCTGCGCGTGGCCGGGTGGATCTTGTCCTTGCCGCGCGGCATCACCGAGGCGATCAGCTCGGCCAGCTCGGCGGTACGGGTGAACAGCTGCTTTTCGCGGCGGGCCACGATGGCGCGGGCGATACGCCGGCTCTGCCGCTCTTCGCCGTAGGTCCACAGCACGTCGGCGATTTCGCGATCTTCCACGCGGTTGATCCACTGCGCAGCGCTTTCGCCACTGTCCGGGTCCATGCGCATGTCCAGCGGGCCGTCCTTGCCGAAGCTGAAACCACGCTCGGCCACATCCAGCTGCGGCGAGGACACGCCAAGGTCGAACAGCACACCATCCAGGCCTTCGGCGGTCTCGTTCCACTGCAGCAGCTGGGCGAAGCTGCCGCGGAAGATCGACACGCGCGGGTCCGGCGCGAAATCGCGCTCGGCAACGGCAATGGCTTCCGGATCCTTGTCCATGACCAGCAGGCGTCCCTCGGGACCGAGCTGGGTGAGCACGCCACGTGCATGACCGCCACGACCGAACGTGCCATCCAGATAACGTCCGTTTTCGATCACCCTCAGGCCTTCCAGGACCTGGGTGTACAGGACCGGCAGATGCACCGCCGGCGACTGCGACACCGGAAGGTGACCGGTCTGCGCTTCTGGGCGCATCCGGGCACCCCGGCTCACAACTTCAGGTCGAGCAACCCATCACCCAGATCCTCATCAGACAACGTCTGCTGGATCAGGGCCCGATGCGCCTGCTCGCTCCACAATTCGAATTTGTCGCCCATACCGAGCAATACCGCCTTCTTCTCAATGCCCACCGCACCGCGGTGGCTGGCGGGAATGCTGATGCGACCGTTGCCGTCCAGCTCCAGGTGGGCGGCTGAACCGACCAGCTTCTGCTGCAGCAGACGTACGACGCGCTGTGTGTTGGGTTTGGACATGACGTCGTCGCGTACCCGCTCCCATTCCGACTCGGCATACAGCCACAGGCAGCCGGATTCGAACGGGTTGTAGGTCAACACGAGACGGTTGTTGCTGACGCGCGCAACGAGGTCGCGGTGAGCGGTGGGAACCGCCATGCGTCCTTTGTCGTCAACTGTGATGGCCGTCTCGCCCTGGAACACGACGCGTGCACCTTATCCTTCGCCCGGTGAAACATTGAACCACGAAAATCCACAAAACACCCGGATTTCCCTCTGATGCCCACCTTAGCAGCGGCCCAAGGGTTGTCAACAACTTTTCAGCAGGGAAATCGCCAGCCGCATCAATGGTTTGCGCCGATGTTTAGAGAGTTGTTCAAGGTTTATCCACAAGTTGCTGATCCGTCTCAATTTTTGAGATTGAACGGAAGTTCAGGGGTGTGGAGGGCGCGTGAAACATGGGCTGCGCATTCATCCGGAGCGGGCCGAAAGCGACGTCGGACTGCGCAAACCGGGCACAATGGCGCCATGTGCCTGCTTGCTATTGGCTGGTTGCACCACCCGCGCTGGCGGCTGGTGATGGCCGGCAACCGTGATGAGTTCCACGCCCGACCGACTGCAGCCCTGGCCCCCTGGCAGGATGAGACGTCGGTCATCGGCGGACGCGACCTGCGCTCCGGCGGCGGCTGGGCCGGGGTGGGTGCCGGCGGCCGGATGGCGGTGGTGACCAACGTCCGCGATCCACAGGCTTCGCAGACCGGGCCATCGCGTGGCGCTCTGGTGGCCGACTACCTGCGTGGCCGCGATCCGGCGGGCACTCATATAGAACGTCTGGCCGGGATCTCCGCTGCCTATGCCCCGTTCAACCTGCTGCTGGCCGATGGCCACAGCCTGGAGTATCTGGGCAACCACCCGGCCGAGCGGCAGACGCTTGGCGCGGGCGTGCATGGCATGTCCAACGGCGCGCTTGATGCGCCCTGGCCGAAGACCCGGCGGCTGATGGATGCGCTGTCGGCGTGGCTGGCGGCCGATGCCGACTCGCTTGACCCGCTGTGGCAGGCCCTGGCGGATGAACATCGCCCGGTCGACAGCGACCTGCCCGATACCGGCATCGGCCTGGAACGCGAACGCTGGCTCAGCCCCGCCTTCATCCGTGGTGACGATTACGGCACCCGCGCCAGTACCGTGCTGCTGATTGATGGCAACGGACACGGCGAAATCCATGAGCGCCGCTTTGGTCCGCAGGGTGTACCCAGCGGACAGGGTCACGTCATTTTCTGACTGGAACGATAGTGCCGGGCGCTGGCCGGCAACCTCTGGATCTTCCGGGCATGTCACGCGGTTGCCGGCCAGCGGCCGGCACTACCAGGTCCACACCATGCGTGGATGGCGATAGGTAGATCCACGCCATGCGTGGATGGACGTGGATGGAATGAAGGGGCGGAGCCGGCCGATAAGCCGGGTTCTGTCGTGGACAGTCATTCCTCTAGGCGTTACGTCGCCGCAACGCTCAAGCAACCTACCCGGATCCAACGCGGGCCGCGCCAATGGATCCCTATTTGGTCTTGCTCCAGGTGGGGTTTGCCGTGCCGGTCTGTTGCCAGACTCGCGGTGCGCTCTTACCGCACCATTTCACCCTTACCGGCCTTCCGAAGAAGACGTAGGCGGTATCTTTCTGTTGCACTTTCCGTCGGCTTGCGCCGCCCAGGCGTTACCTGGCACCTTGCCCTATGGAGCCCGGACTTTCCTCGGCACCCCCGAAGGGATGACGCGACTGTCTGGCCGACTCCGCCGCGCGCATTCTAACGTACGCAGGCCCGCCCTGCCGGTTTGATTGCGGCGTGCGGTTCATCCATCCACGCATGGCGTGGATCTACCTTACACACGCAATGACGTGGGCGGGCCCGTCCTGCGCAGTAGAGCCACGCCATGCGTGGCTGCGTTTCACCCAACGCCGTTCAACTGCCGTACAACGCCTTGCGCGGTGCGCCGGTCAATTCGGCTGCCAGCTTGGCCGCGGTCGACGGCGGCAGGTGCTCGCTCAGCTTGGCGTAGACGTGCCGGCCATGTGCCAGCTGCGCCTCGGCATCGTCGCCAGCGCCCTGCACCATCACCACGAACTCGCCCTTGCGCTGGTTGTCATCGGCTTCCACCTGCGCCAGCAACCCGGCCAGGTCGCCATCCAGCACGGTCTCGAACAGCTTGGTCAGCTCGCGCGCCAGCACGG
Organism: Stenotrophomonas sp. GW821-FHT02D01; assembly: GCF_059421765.1. NCBI lineage: Bacteria > Pseudomonadati > Pseudomonadota > Gammaproteobacteria > Lysobacterales > Lysobacteraceae > Stenotrophomonas > Stenotrophomonas sp. GW821-FHT02D01. The sequence continues at coordinate 79,752 of NZ_JBWKVP010000001.1, read as the reverse complement.
CCGGGCGCTCGCCACCAAAGATCGCCGCCATGTCGGCCAACGACTCGGTGATGCGGTGCGAGGATTCGTAGAACACCATCGTGCGCACTTCGCCGGCCAGCCCCTGCAGGCGATCGCGGCGGCCGCTGGCCTTGGCCGGCAGGAAGCCCTCGAAGGTGAAGCGGTCGCTCGGCAGGCCGGCCACGCTCAGCGCGGCAATCGCGGCGCAGGCGCCGGGAATCGGGCTGACCTTGATGCCGGCCGCGCGCGCAGCACGCACCAGGCGGAAGCCCGGATCGCTGACCAGCGGGGTGCCGGCATCGCTGACCAGCGCCAGCGACTCGCCTGCCTGCAGGCGCGCCACCAGACGCTGGGCCAGGGCCTCTTCGTTGTGCTCGTGCAGGGCCACCAGCGGCTGCTGGATGCCGAAATGGGACAGCAGCTGGCCACTGCGGCGGGTGTCCTCGGCACAGATGGCCGCCACCGAACGCAATACCTCCTGCGCGCGCGGGCTCAGATCGGCCAGGTTGCCGATCGGCGTGGCGACGACATACAGGGTTGGGACACTCATTTCAGCGGTACTCACGGGGCAAGGGTAGAATCCTAGCGTGTACCTGGCCAAGGCCGCTGCCCTCATCGCATGGACCCGATCATGAACAAGCCCGCCGCACGCATCTCTGCCCTGTCGCTGTCGTTGATGCTGCTGGCCGGTTGTGCCACCACCAGCCTCGTCAGCACGCCCGAATCGCCGGCCCAGAGCCAGGCGCTGGCGCTGATTGAACAAGGCAAGCCGCGCGACGCCGCCCTGCAACTGGAGGCGCTGGCCGCAACCCTGCGTGGCGGTTCCCGCAGCAACGCGCTGGCCGATGCGGCCTGGGCCTGGCACTTGGCCGGCGACAGCGCACGCGCGCGCAGCCTGCTGGGCCAGGTGACCGCCCGCCAGCTGACCGGCGCCAGCCTGCAGCGTTACCAGCTGGCCAGCGCCGAACTGGCGCTGGCCGACAAGCAGCCGGCACAGGCACTGGCCCTGCTGAAGGATCATGCCGACAACGTGCACCCGAGCCTGCGCACGCGCTGGTCGCTGGCCCGCGCCAATGCCCTGCAGGCCACCGGCGATGCCTTTGCCGCCGCCAGCGAACGCGCCCGTGCGCATGCTGGCCTGACCGGCACCGCGCGCAGCGAGAACCAGGCCGCCATCTCCGGCCTGCTCGGCACCCTCGACGATGCCACCCTGCGCAGTCGCGCCGCCGCCTTGCCGGCCAATGACCCGCTGTACAACTTTGCAGGCCGTGCGCTGATCGCCCGTGGCCTGCCGCTGCCGCGCCCGTTCGATCGCGATGGCACCGCCCAGTTCGACACCAGCAAGCGCCCGCCGGCGATGAGCGATGGCTACCGCCCGCCGGCCAAGCTGGCCGTGCTGCTGCCGCTCAGCGGCCGCCTGGCCACCGCCGCACAGCCGGTGCGCGATGGCCTGCTCAGCGCCTACTACGGTGAAACCCGCCGTCGTCCGGAGGTCAACTTCTTCGACACCGCCGGTACCCCGGCCGGTGCGCTGGCCGCGTATGACAAGGCCGTGGCGTCCGGCGCCGACTTCGTGGTCGGTCCGCTCGGCCGCGACGAGGTGGATGCCGTGTACGGCCGCCAGCAGCTGCCGGTGCCGGTGCTCGGCCTGAACCGCGGCAAGGATGCACCGCCCGCCGGCAGCGCCGGTTTCTCGCTGGCACCGGAGGACGACGGCATCGTCGCCGCCGAATACATGCGTGGCCGCGAGCGCAGCAAGGCGCTGGTGATCAACAGCAGCGACGACACCGGCCGTCGCGCCGCAGCCGCCTTCGCCCAGCGCTTCGCCCAGCGCGGCGGCAGCGTCGCCGCCACCATCGCGATCAGCGAAACGGTGGGGGATGTCAGCGCGCAGGTGCGCAACGCCGGCGCGGTCGATGCCGTGTTCCTGGCCGTACGTGCACCGCAGGCCCGCCTGCTGGCGCCGCAGCTGGCGCTGGCCGGTGCCGGTGGTGCCACCCGCGTGGGTACCTCGCAGCTGACCACCGGCAGTGGCAAGGTCGAAGAAGACGTGGCACTGGACGGCATCATCTACCCGAACGAAGCCTGGAACGTGCGCAGCGTGTCCGGCGTGCCGTCCGCTGCCCAGGTTGCGCAGACCCTGCCCAGCGCGCGCGGCGCCGCCAGCCGCCTGTTCGCCTTTGGCGCCGATGCGTGGAAGATCAGCGCCTACCTGGACAAGCTGGCCACCGAAGGCGGCCTGGACGGCGCCACCGGCACGCTGTACCTGGACAGCAACGGCAACATCCTGCGCCAGCCGGCATGGTCGACCTTCAGCGGTGGCCGGCCGATGCCGATCGCCGGTGGTCGCTGAGCACCTGCAACGTGGCTCGGCGGTGGAAGCCGCCGCCGAGCAGCATCTGCAGCAGGCCGGGTTGCGGCCGCGCGCACGCAACGTGCGTTATCGCGGCGGTGAGCTGGACCTGGTGATGGATGACGCCGGCACCGTGGTCTTCGTGGAAGTGCGCTACCGCGCGCGGCAGGACTTCGGTGGCGGTGCGGCCTCGGTCGACCCGCGCAAATGCCGGCGTTTGATCCACGCTGCGCAGCTGTACCTGCAGGAACATCCCGCCGTGGCCAATGCGCCCTGCCGCTTCGATGTGGTTGAAGCCACGGGCGAACCCCCGCAGCTTCACTGGCTGCGCGATGCGTTTCGGTTGGATGATTGCTGATGCCTTCCATCATCACCCATGCCGCCGTGCCGCTGGCGCTGTGGTGCGCTGCTGATCGCGGCCGTATTTCTCCGCGTCTGCTGGCCGCCGGCGTAATCGCGGCGATGCTGCCCGACGCCGATGTACTCGCTTTTGCCCTGCACATTCCCTACGCCGATGCGTTCGGCCATCGCGGTGCCAGCCACTCGCTGCTGTTTGCCCTGGTGCTCGCCGTGTTGGCAGCGGTGTTGGCGTTCTTTGGTAGCCGCCGGCCATGGTCTGCGGTTTCGCGCCAACCAAGGTTGGCATCTACCGGACATGCATATCCGAGCGTTGGTAGCGGCCGACCTTGGTCGGCGGGTTTGTGCCAACCAAGGTTGGCATCTACCGTGCAAGCGGCGGTGTTCGTCTTCGTGTGCGCGGCCAGCCATCCGCTGCTGGATGCAATGACCTCCGGCGGCCTTGGCGTGGCGCTGGCCTGGCCCTGGAGCGAACACCGCTTCTTCGCGCCGTGGCGGCCGATCCGCGTTTCACCGTTTGCCCCGCAGTTCTTCAGCGCGCGCGGCGTGGCCACACTGCTCTCCGAACTGCGCTGGGTATGGCTGCCTCTGGCCGGCGCCGTTGTTGCCTGGAAACTGATTCAACCCGCTCCTGCTGCCCCACGAGATCCGTCATGAGTACCGCACTACCCGCTGCACTGGTTGCCGAACTGTCCGCCCTGCTGGGCGCGGAAGGCTGGCGCATGGATGACGGCGCATTGGAGGCCAACGCGCAGGACAACTCGTGGCGCCACCAGCGCCCGGCTGCGGTGGCACTGCCGGCAGATATCGAACAGGTGCAGGCGCTGGTGCGTGCCTGCCGCGTGCATGGCGTGGCCCTGGTCGCGCGCGGCGCGGGTACCGGCACCACCGGCGCTGCGGTGCCGTTGCCCGGCAGCATTGTGCTGTCGTTCACCCGCATGGACCGCATCGTCGAGATCCGCGCCGGTGACCGCTGCGCGGTGGTGCAGCCGGGCGTGCTCAACGGAACGCTGCAGCAGGCACTGGCACCGCACGGCCTGTTCTGGGCACCGGATCCTTCCAGCGCCGAGATCTGCAGCATCGGCGGCAACCTGGCCTGCAATGCCGGCGGTCCGCGCGCGGTGAAGTACGGCACCAGCCGCGACAACGTGCTGGGCCTGGTGGCGGTGACCGGCTCCGGCGAAGTGATCCGTTGCGGCGGTGCCTACACCAAGGACGCCACGGGTTACGACCTGACCCACCTGCTGGTGGGCAGTGAAGGCACGCTGGCGCTGATCGTGGAAGCCACGCTGAAGCTGACCCCGCTGCCGGTCAGCCAGGCCGGGCTGCGTGTGCTGTACCGCGATGCCGACGCGGCCGCCGCTACCGTGTCGCGGCTGATGTCGCAGCCGGTCGTTCCCACGCGCTTGGAATTCATGGACGCACGCAGCCTGGAGCTGTTGCGCCTCAACGGTGCCGACGTACCCGACGCTGGCGCGATGCTGCTGGTCGAGGCCGATGGTGACCACGACACCCTGCCCTACCTGCTGCAGGCACTGGCCAACGCCGCCGAAGGCGACGGCATGATCGAACTGGATGTAGCGATGGAAGGCCGCGCGCGCGACCAGCTATGGGCGGCGCGCAAAGCGCTGTCACCCGCCCTGCGCAGCGTCGCGCCGGGCAAGATCAATGAGGATGTGGTGGTGCCGGTGTCGCGCATCCCCGATCTGGTTGCCGGCGTGCAGGCATTGGCCCGCGATTATTCGCTGACCATCGTCACCTTCGGCCATGCCGGCAACGGCAACCTGCACGTCAACATCCTGTACCACCCGGACGATGCCGACGAGAACGCACGCGCGCACGCGGCGCTGCCGAAGATCTTCGAACTGACGCTGGCGTTGGGCGGCACGCTGTCGGGCGAGCATGGCATCGGCTTGGCCAAGCGCGATTTCATGGCGAAGGCGTTCACCCCGGAAACACTGGCGGCGATGCGCGCGATCAAGGCCGCGCTGGATCCGGATGGCATCCTCAACCCGGGCAAGGTGCTGCCGCCGGCTTAGCGATAGGTGGCGGTCCACACCGCCTCCCTGGTGCACGCGAAGGGCTGTTGTTTGCCTGCGGTGCATTGGCCGAGTACGTGGATGTGCAGCGCACGCGACGTGAGTGGGTACGCAGAAGGGGTCGGATCCCTTTGCGTTGCAAAGGGATCCGACCCCACGGGGTTTACCAGCTGTAGCTCAGGCCCACCTGGGCGCTGGTCTGGTGGTAACCCGAGGCACGCTGCAACGACAGCCCACCCCACGCGCCCACTCCATTGGCAAATTTCAGCGACGCACCGGCACTGAACTCGCCACGGCTGCGCGGAATGCGCGCGTCCACCGCCTCATCGTCCATCAGCACGCCCGACGCCGCACGCTGGTGCAGCCAGTGCGCAGCCACATACGGCTGCACCTGCGCGGCGCTCGTGCCCCACCGGGTCACACCGGAAAGGCGCACGCCCGCACGGCCGAACAACCCATCGGCATCGCGCGTGGTCACAACCGTGCCGTTGGCTTCGGTGTGGCGCAGATCATCCCAGCGGTTGTACCCGACCTGCAGCTGCGGCTCCAGGTAGAGGCCACCGTTGGCAGCACCACCTACGCGCACCGCATAACCCGCTTCCACCGCGCCCTGCCACGCCTTGCTGTCATAGCGCTCCGGGGTCAGAGCCAGGCCTTCAACCCGGTTGCGGAACTGCGAACGCTGCAGCGAACCATCCACATAGAACCCTGCATACGGATCTTCATGCGGTGCACGCCAGGTGCCATACACACCCAGTGCGGCGCCCTTCACCTTGCCGCGCGCGTAGTAGCCGGTCAGCGCATTGGTGGAGGTGCTGCCGGCGTTGCCGGCGGACAGCATGACGCCGAAGGCGCTGCCGTCCGCGTTGCGCAGCAGGTCTGCCCCCACGCTCAGCGCCTGGCTGTTGCCCTGCACATCCAGCTGGCGGCTGACCGCATCGAAGCCACTACGCGAACCGTCCACCCGCGCCCAGCCGCGGCCACCGTTCTGGCCTGCCTGGCGGTCGTGGTAGCCCAGGCGGAACATCACCTGCGAAGCGGTCAGATTGGCCAGGTAGGCACCGCCTTCCGGGCGCAGCACCGGTACTACCGGGCCGCCGCAGTCGGGCAGCGTCGGATCGGCATCGCACGGGTCCGGCGTGGTCGGCAGCTGCGAGCGCAGGTACCAGTTGCCCTCGCCACCGGCCACGCCGCCCTTGTGCAGGAAGTACTCGTACTGTCCGCCCACCGCGCGCCCGGCCAGATCGAACTGGCCGTTGGATGCGCCGTCCACGCGGATCAGCTCGATGCCATCCACCGTCTGCGCGCCGGCGCCGCCCACGTTGTTGACCGCCACCTTGGCGGTGCCGCTGGTATCGCCCAGCACGTGCAGCAGGTCGGTGTTGGACCCATCGGCGCCCAGCACGGTGTTGAACAGCACGGTGCCGCCGTTGCCGGTGAAGGTGTCCACGCTGAGCGTATTGAAGGTGCCACCATCGCCCAGCGCCAGCGTGCCGCCATCGTTGAGCGCCAGCGTGCCCACGCTGCTGTCGCCGCTCATCTGCCAATGGCCGCCGTTGTCCAGCGTGGCGCTGGTGACGTTGGTGAACGCACCGGTGACGCTGCCGCCGTTGGACAACGTCACGTGGCCCTGGCTGCCATCGTCGCCCACCACGATGTTGCCGCGCAGAGCGCTGGATTGAACGTCGAAGTGGGCGATGGGCAGGTCAGTACCCGTCGTCGACACTTCCAGCAGGTTGCCATTGCCGCCGATCAACTGGCTGCCATTGCGCACGGCAATGCGTGCCTCGGCCGAAGCGCCGCCGCTGGATGTTCCCCTTACCTCGATGGCTGGGCCGGCAAGGCCTTCCACGGTCGAGCCGTCGATGACGTTCTCACCGGGCGTATCCATGCTGATGTCGCCCACCCTGAGCCGGATGCCGGCGGCTACGCCCTCAATGCGGCTGCCGCCAAGGACGCTGAGGCGACCACCGAACGAGTTGACGCCAACGTTGCCACCCGCGACGGAGGTATTGGACAACATCAGGTCCGTGCGGGAACCCATGCTCACCGCATTGACCACGGATCGGATGGTGCTGCCGCTGATGTTCACGGTCGTCCTGTCTGGTGACGACGGGTCGAGATTTGTGACCCGCAAGGCCTCACGACTGGTGTTGGTCAGGGATGAATTGGAGATGGTGGCTGTACCAGAAACCATCGCAGCGTAAGAGCCGGAACTGGTGACCGTGGCACCATCCATCTGCAGGGTCCCGGCGCCGCTCATGGCAATGTCGATGAGCTGCGCGCCAGGCTGCACGATCAGCGTGCCGCCGGTTCCCACCGTCCAGCGTTCGGCAGGCGCCCCCGGCCCCAACACCACTTCACCATCCACCGGAACCACGCCGGCAAAGGCAGCGGGGGCCACGGTGGCGAGGGCGGCCATGAGGGCCAGGGGCAATCGGCGGTGCTGAATGGGATTCATGGAAAGGGTTCCTGTTTGATGGATCAGGCAGCCGAACTGCGGAGGTGCGCAGTCCGGTGGTAACGGCCGCTACTGTGTCCGTCGTACTGGATCGATCACATTCAATTAGTTGTAAAAGTGGCGATTGCGACAAAAAAAAAATTTAGGATTTGTTAATGCTGTCGCGTGGGAGCGTGATGGGCCCGTGAGCGGCGCGGCCGGTGCCTGCAGGTGGCGCCGGGCCCTCGCCGGCGCCACCTGCAGGCCCGTATCACCAGGCGTAGCGCACGCCCATCTGCGCAGACACGTTCCGGTAACCCTGCTCGCCGCGCTGCACGCTCAGGCCACCCCAGGTCCCCAGGCGCTGGCCCAGCTTAAGCTCGGCACCGGCCTGCACCTCGTAGCGGTTGCGCGGCACATCCGCGCCCAGCGTGTCACCGTTGAACTGCAACGTGCTGGTACCGCTGCCGCGCAGCCAGTTGACGCCCAGGTAAGGCTGCACGACGTTACCGGCTGCGGTGCCGTGGCCGAACACGCGCGCGCCCAGGCGCCCGCTCAGGCCGCCGGCATCGGCACGGTCGATCACCGTACCGTTGCTCTCCACATGGCGGTCGGCGCGGAAATCGGCATAGCTCAGCTGCAGCTGCGGCTGCACATACAGCGCGCTGGCGGCACCCTGCCACACGTTGAAGGTGTGGCCCGTTTCCAGCGATGCACTGGCCATGCGCGAATCGTAGTGCTCCGGCTCCAGGCCGATGCCCTGCACCCGGTTGTCGAAACGGCCGTACTGCAGGGTTGCATTGATGTAGGCACCCTGCGTGCCACCGGCATCCTGCATCCAGGTGCCGTACACCCCTGCCGCGTTACCGCGCACGCGACCCTTGGCGCTGTAGCCGGTCAGCCCGGACACTACCGTACTGTCGGTGCGGCCGCTGCCCAGCATCACGCCAAAGGCCGCGTTACCCCGACGCAGCACGTCGCTGCCAATCTGCAGTACCGACGTATTGCCATCCACCGACAGCTGACCGCCGACCGCGCTGAAATCCGCCTGTTGGCGGCCCACGCGCGCCCATGCAGTGGGACCGTCCTGTAGCGACACCGCGCCAATACGGTCGTTCAGGCGATGGGCAAACATGTTGATGGCGGCCGACTGATTGGCCAGGTAGGCACCTGTCTCCGGGCGCAGCACCGGCGGCGGAATCACCGGGTTGTCGCCACCCTCGCCTTCTTCGCCGCCTTCACCCGGGTCAGGCCCCGGCCCCGGGCCAGGATCGACCACACAGCCCGGCGCGTTCGGATTGTCCTTGCAGACATCGAACCACTGCGAGCGCAGGTACCAGTTGCCATCGGAAGGATCGGCAAGACCGCCCTGGAACAGGAAGTACTCATGGGAACCACCCACTGCACGCCCGGCCAGCGCATAGGTCGCCAGCGACGCACCGTCGACTTCAATCAACGGGATGCCATCCACCGTAGGTGCGCCCACTCCGCCGATGTTGTTGACCACGATGCTTGCATCACCCGAGGTATCCCCTCGTACATGCAGGCGATCGATCGCGCTGTCATCGCCGGCCAGCGCGCCCTGGAACAGGAACGTGGCGCGTTCGCTGTGCAGGTCACCGTCCACGGTAAGCGTGTTGAAGCGGCCGCTGCCGTCGGACAGTGCCACCGCACTGTCCCGCACCTGCAGTCCGACCGCCGTGGCATCGCCGGTCAACGTCCACTGACTACCGCTTTCAAGCGTGAGGGTCTGCACCAGATCAGAAGCCCCCTGCCACAGCGAGCCGCCGGCCAAACGAACATGCACATCGGACTGCGGCACCAACCCGGCGTCCTCGTCTTCGGGCGTGATGACGATATCGCCGTGCAGCTGCGAGCCACCGTCCAGCACCACGTCGAAACGCCCGGCGACAGCAGCATCCAGCGCCAGGCCGATGCCATTGCCACCGGACACCACCACGCCGTTGCTCAATGTCAGCGCCGGATCGCGGCTGCTGCGCAGCCAGATGCCCCCGTGCCGGGCGCTCACCAGTGAGCCACCATCAATGCTCATGCGGCCGTTGTCGTTGATCACTGCTGCCCAGGCCCCCTCACCCTCAGTACGCACATGGGTGTTGACCAGCGTCATTTCGCCCGTACCCCCAGACAACACGCTGTGCGAACTGACGCCAGTGGTGCGCACCACGCTATCAGCAAGGTGTACGGTGCCGCCAAGACGGGCGATGGCACCGGCTGCACCATTGCCTTCGGTAAGAATGTCGGAGCTGCCAACCGTCAGTTCCGGGCTGCGGCCCGAAGCACCTTCGGCGTAGATGCCATGCCCGTTCTGGCCGAGCGTCCGCAGCTGGCTGGACACGATTCGCGCGGTTCCATCCATGATGGACACGGCCTGCCAGAACTCGCCATCGGCGCTGACGATGGAGTTCTCCACGTCCAGATCGCCCTTTTCGAACATCAGGATGCCCACACCATTGCGCGTGGTGATGGACGAACCTGCCACCTTCACAACGCCGCCCGCTTTGTTGATGTTGATACCGATGGAATTCGTATCCAGCTGGCTGTTGTACATCGTCAGCTCGGAGCCAGCGGCCATGCCGATGCCGTGATACCCCGACATCGCCACGCCATCCAGCAGAAGCTTGCCGCCGCCACTGGCCGCGAAACCGACAACCCTGGCGTTGATGCCACGCGCATGAATGCTGCCGCCGCGCATCTGCGCCTCTCCCACAATTTGCATGCCGGCGCCGGAGCGCTCGTGGGTGAGGTCGATGTCTACATCTTCCAGCACCAATCTGCCCAGCCCTGCCAGCACCCCTGTTGCCCCTGCGCCGAGGCCATTGATCTGCACCGAACGTAGATGTGCGTCGCCATTGTTCTGCATCGCAACGCCATAGCCGCTGCTACCGATATCGATCCGCACGCGCTCGGCCTGCAGGCTGCCACCGCGCACGTCCAGGCCATTGGACTGGCTGGCGTTGACCTCGATCACGCTGTCGATCACGCGGGCAGTGCCGTTCTGCACGGAGACGCCGTGCGACAGGCCGGCCTGCGTGGTGATGTGCACACCCTCAAGCACCAGGCTGCCATCAATGGCCTCTGCACCATGGGCCGCCGTGCCCTGCGTCTGGATACGCGTGCCAACGGCGTGAATCTCACCTCCGTTGGCCGCGGACAGGCCTGCCGCGCCGTAGCCGGTGGTGAGCACACTGCCTTGTTGAAGCGCGATCCGGCTGCCTGCGCCTTCCGCACGCGCCGCCGCGGCATACAGTCCTTCGGTGCGCAGCGTCACTTCGCCTGCTGGAATGATGGTGCCACCGTTGATGGCCAGGAACGCGTAGCCCGCCGGATCGCCGGGCTGCACCGGGTCGACCGTGTGGTACTCCCCCGCCGCCGGCGTCTGCTCATCACCATCAGCAACGACCTGCTGTGCTTTCACGGGAGTCTGAGCAGCAAGCGCGAGGGCCATCGCCAAAGCCAAGGGGCAACGCAGGTGATATCGGGGCATGACACGTCTCCGTAAGGGGACGGCCATGCTCGGTGGGAGCTGGCAGCGCGACTATCGAATGCGTTGCAAAGCAACGTGCGACAAGGAGTCGCAGTGCTGCCGGCGAAGATGAATGTCCCTTGGGCCGCGCCATCGTGCAACCGCGCTTTACAACTAATTGCATGGGAAGCGAGCCGGGCGCACAGGACACTGGCGCCCGTTCCAGAAACGCACTGTCGTAATCGCCCCATCACTCGGCATACACATGGCCGCGGCGTATACGTCACCAGCCTGAACAGGTATGCCGTGCCGTTGGCAGTGCAGTGTCCTAGCCATTCCCCATGTAGAGGACCGAGCCATGCGCGTTTGCCCATCCCCCACTGATTCTTTCCTGCTGCGCCCCTTGGCGCAGGGCCTGCTGCTTGCGCTCGCCACGCTCCCCGCCGGCATGGCGCTGGCCGGTGATCTGGATGGACAGACGGTCGAGATCGACGGCACTGCGCCGTTCGAAGACTGGACGCTGATCAATGGATCAAGCCTGACCGCCAAGGGCACCCGCACCAGGACCCTCTGGGCAAGCGACACCTCTACCATTTCGCTCGAAAATGTAACCGTGGATGCCACCGGCAATGCCGAGCGTGCGGTGTGGCTGCAGGGAGCGAGCTCGTTGGTCGCGCGTCGCTCCGGCTTCATCGGCGGCATCCTGTTGGACATGGGCGAAGCGTCTGCCCACCTCCATGACAGCCACATCGTGGTCAATGCAGCCGATCTGTCGCCGGGTAACCGCAAATCGATCGGCGTGGATATATCGTCCACCGGCGCGGGCCGGTGGCCCGTGCGTGCACCGTATGCTCTGATTGACTCCACCATGATCGATGTGGAGATGGTCCCCGGCGGGCCTCACCATAGCAATGGCTTGGGTGTGCGCCTGATGGCAGGCAGCATGGACATCGTCAATGATTCGCGGGTGACCGGTGAAAACGTGGGCGCGATGCTGTGGGGCGACAACAATCCTTCGCAGCGCATTGCGTTGAATATCGACAATTCCGTGGTGATCGGCCGCCGCGGTGCTGCGATCCAGGTCTTTCCCGGCGTGGAAAACACCTATGACATCAGCGTGGTCAACGGTGCGCAGCTGGGCGGCGGCGATGGCAACGTGTTGCTTGTGGCCAACGATACTGGTGCCGTGAGCCGCACCGATGTGAATTTTTCCGTCGATGATTCACGACTGAGTGGCAACGTGACGCTCGACGCCGCCAGCCTGACCAATGCAACCGTCAACGTCACCCTGCGCAACAACGCGCAGATCGACGGCCGCTTCATCAATGTCACCACCGCCAGCATCGACAGCGACAGCACCTGGCTGATGACCGGCGACAGCAACGTGGGCCATCTCACGCTGGGCGCAGGCGGTACCGTGGCGCTGGGCAATGGCAGCAGCTTCAACACGCTCAGCCTGGATGCGTTCACCGGCAACGGCGGCACGCTGTTGTTCAACACCCAGCTGGGCGACGACAGCTCGCTGACCGACAAGCTGGTGATCGCCGGCGATGCCAATGGGCAGGCCGACGTGCGCGTGCTCAATGCCGGCGGCGCTGGCGCCAAGACCGACCGCGGCATCGAGCTGATCGACATCGGTGGTGCGTCGAACGCGCAGTTCGATCTGGTCGGCCGCGCCGTGGGCGGGCAGTACGAGTACTTCCTGGTGAAGGACGCCAACGGCAACTGGTACCTGCGTTCGGAACTGGGCGGCGCGCCGGACCCGTGTCTGGCCGACCCGACCCTGCCCGAGTGCAAGCCGGTGGACCCGGTGGACCCGATCGACCCGCCGCCCCCGATCCTGCGCCCGGAGACCGGCGCGTATCTGGCCAACCAGTTCGCGCTGGACCAGATGCTGCGCCACACCTACCGCGACCGCCAGGGCGGCGCCGCTGCCGCGGATGGCATCCGCGGCTGGGCCCGTGTTGACGCTACGCAGAGCAAGCTCGGTGCGGTGGATAACCAGCTCGACCTGCGCGTGGACCGCTCGCGCCTGCAGCTGGGTGCGGACATCGGCGTGTTCGATGACGGCCGTGGCCGCGTGGGTGTGATGGGCACCGCTGCACGCAGCAGTGCCACCTCGCGTTCGGACGTGACCGGCTTCAGCGCACGCGGCAAGGTGGAAGGTGGTGCACTGGGCGTGTACGGCAACTGGGCCAACGACGCCATGTACGTGGATGCCAGCGTGCAGCGTGGCCAGTTCCGCAACCGCGTGCAGGGCGACGGCCTGGCCGAGGAGCGTTACGACTCGGAGATCTGGCAGTCGTCCGTGGAAGCCGGTTACCGCTTCGGCATCGGCCAGATCGGCACTACCGCGCTGAGCCTGCAGCCGGAACTGCAGTTGGTCTACACCGATGCGAAGACCGACGTGCATACCGAAACCAACGGCACCGTGGTGCGTGCAGCGGGCGACAGCGGCCTGTCCGGTCGTGCTGGCCTGCGCCTGCAGGGTGAATCGCGCTCGGCGGCGGGTGCATCGGTCAGCCCGTATCTGGCGGCCAACTGGTACCGCGATGGTGCCGGCAATGGCATCGCCTTCGACGATGAGGTGCTGAAGGCCGGCATCCCGCGCAACCGCTATGAACTGAGCGCGGGTGCGCGCGTGGAATTCCGTTCCGGCTTCAGCGCCAGGGGCGGGTTCGGGGCAATGCGCGGTGACAGTGGGTACCGTGAAGCGACGGCGAACCTGAGCGTGGCTTACACGTGGTGATCTGCCCTCTGTAGCGCCGAGCATGCGCTCGGCGCCACAACAAATGTCGCAACTGGCACGCGCATGTGTGATTGGTTTCGCGCAGCGCATGCGACATGCGTCTGCAACGTTTTCGAAATTGAAAGTTTTCTGATTGGTATAGCAGCACTTGCGTGCACATCATGGCGCGCCACCGACAACGGGTGGCACGGGCTTGCAATCCCGTTAGGTTGATGTGTTGTTTACGCTTGCCTGTCGGCGTCGCTCCTTCCTTGTTGGGCGGCGTCGGCAGGCAAACCGTCCGTGCCCTATGGCGGGCGGTGCATGGGGGTCTCGTACCCGCCGGCGTTTCTACATCAACCTCCGGTATTGCAACCACGCACCGTCCGCCGCCCTCGCCCAGTGCGAGAGCGGCTCCCTTGCTTCGCACTCAAGGACGCCGCCATGACTTCTTCGCTCTATCCCTATCTGTTCGCCACATTGGGCGACGCCGTCGAACGCCTGCCAGACGACCTGGCCAAAGCACTGGAAACCACGTTGGGCAGCACGATGGGCGCCCACGCCAGCGAAGGCATCACCCTGCTCGGCTGCCTGCAGCGCATCCGCCACGTGGACGCCGCCGATGGCCAGCCGTGGCCGGACAAAGGACGCAAGCAGTGCTTTGGCTTCGCGATGGCACGCATCGACCGCGCCAATGCCGGGCTGACGTTGCTGCTGGAACTGCTGCACGCCATCGAGCGCGTACGCGTGGACGGCGATGCCGACCAGCAGGTGGGCGATGACGTGCGCGAAGGCTTGCTACTGGCCTGCCGTGGGCTGGCCGAGTATGTGGATGTGCAGTTGCGGGTGGCATAGCGCTTCGCGTTCTGAACTGCGGAAGAGGGCTCAGTTCAGCGGCCTGCCACCCGCATTTGCAATGAATCCGATGGCTCATCTTCACACTGGCATTGATAGTGCGCACTTCTTTCCAGGAAGTGTACCGATGCACAAGATGATGATTCCCCTGAAGCGCTATGCACAGTTCAGTGGCCGGGCCAGCCGCAGCGAGTTCTGGTGGTTCCAGTTGTTCATCGTGATCGTCTCGATCCCGCTTTACATTGTGAGTTTCTATGCCGGCTACAGCGGTTCTCAGGGCCTCATCCTCGCATCGAGCGGGCTGAGCTTGGCGATGTGGCTGGCATTCGCATTGCCCAGCATTGCTGCCACCATTCGTCGCCTGCACGATACTGATCGATCGGGCTGGTGGCTGCTGTTGGCAATGGTCCCGTTTGCAGGCTTGGTGCTGCTGGTGTTCCTGCTGCTGCCCAGCACGCCGGGCGGCAACCGCTTTGGCGCGCCCGTTCCGCACGTTTAAGGGTTACGCCGGGCAACGCCGATGTGCCCCGCTTTGGTAGGCGTCGCCCTTGGTCGACACAGCGTCGGCACGAAGGCCTGACACATCCGTGCCAACCAAGGTTGGCACCCACCAGGACAACACGGTAGCGCCGGGCCATGCCCGGCGTTCTCGTGTGTCAGGCGAAGTGCTCGTAACCGCTCGGGCCGTCGTGGCCTTCGGTATGCACACCCTGCCCTTCCATGATGCGGCCGATGCGGGTGATCGGTACGTCCAGCGATTCGGCGACGAAGTGCAGCGCGTCGCGCTGGTCGGCGGCGGCGGTGAAGCACAGTTCGTAGTCGTCGCCGCCGTGCAGCGCGCAGTCACGGGCGCCATCACGGCCCAGCAGCTCGCGCAGTGCCGCAGACATCGGCAACGCATCGGCGTCGACTTCGGCGCGTACGCCGCTGCGTGCGGCGATGTGGCCCAGGTCTGCCAGCAGGCCATCGGAGATGTCCACGGCGGCATGCGCGAATGCACGCAGGCGCAGGCCCAGGGTAACGCGCGGGGCGGGACGCAGCAGGCGCAGGCGCAGGGTTTCGTAGTCGGCCAGCAGCGTGGCTGCCGTGACGTTCAATGCGCCCTGCTGCCACAGCCGCAGCGCACCGGCAGCATCGCCGAGGGTGCCGCTGACCCAGATGTCATCGCCAATCTGTGCGCGATCACGACGCAGCGCCTGGCCACGGGAGACCTGACCCATCGCGGTAACCGACAGCGACAGCGGGCCACGCGTGGTGTCTCCGCCAATCAGGGCGATGTCGTGCTGGTCGGCCAGAGCGAAGAAGCCATCGGCGAAGGCATCGATCCAGTCTTCGCTGGCCTCGGGCAGCGACAGCGCCAGCGTGCACCAGGCCGGGCGCGCGCCCATCGCGGCGAGGTCGGACAGGTTGACGGCCAGCGTCTTCCAGCCGATGTCGAACGCCGGAGTTTCGGTCGGGAAATGCACGCCGCTGTTGAGTGTGTCGGCGGTGACCACCAGTTGCTCGTTCGGGCGCGGCTGCAGCAGCGCGGCGTCATCGCCGATGCCGAGCACGATGTCGTCGCGCTCGACGGTGCGGGCGCGGATGCGGTCGATGAGGGCGAATTCGGCCAGGGACATGGGGCGCTCCCGCGTTTGTGCGTGCCGCGCCGTGCGCGGTAGTGCCGGCCGCAGGCCGGCAACCTCAGAACCCCTGCAGTTGCCGGCCAGCGGCCGGCATTACCACAGGTGGGTCAGTGACCCGATTCGACCTTGCGCCATTCCACGGCGGCACGATCCAGCACGCCGTTGACGTAGGTGTGGCCATGTTCGGAACCAAAGCGCTTGGCCGATTCGATGGCTTCGTTGATCACCACGCGATACGGCACGTCCAGGCGGTAACGCAGTTCGTAACCGGCCAGGCGCAGCACGGCGCGTTCGATTGCGTCCACTTCGTCGATGCCACGGTCCAGGTACGGACCGAAGGCTTCGTCGATGTCGCGACGGTTGTCGAGCACGCCATGCACCAGCGCTTCGAAGTACGCCAGGTCGGCGATTTCGCGGGCCTGTTCGTGGGCGAACTGGGCGATCAGCGACTGGCCGTTGCCACCGGAGATCTGCCAGGCATAGATGGCCTGCACGGCACGACGGCGCGCGCGCGAGCGCAGCACCGGATCGATGCCATCGCGGCGGACGGGTTTACCGGAGGGCTTGCCCTGGGTGTTCTTGTTCATGGCAGCTGCTCCAGAAGGTTGACCATTTCCAATGCGGCGAGTGCGACTTCCTCGCCCTTGTTGCCGTGGCTGCCGCCTGCGCGGGCCTCGGCATCTTCCACGCGTTCCACGGCCAGCACGCCGTTCAACACCGGCACGCCGAAGTCCAGCTGCACGCGCATCAGGCCTTCGGCACAGCGGTCGGCCACATGCTCGTAGTGGCGGGTGTCGCCACGGATCACGCAGCCCAGGGTGAGGATGGCGGCGTGCTCATGGGCGGCGGCCAGGCGCGCGGCGACCAGCGGCAGCTCCCAGGCACCCGGCACGCGGATCACGTCGATGTTGGCTTCGGCAATGCCGTTGCCGGCCAGGCTCTGGCGGGCGCCAGCAACCAGCACATCGGTGATGCGGGCGTTCCAGCGGCTGGCCAGGATGGCGAAGCGCGCCGACTCGGGAGTGCGAAGATCGCCTTCGTAGTGGCTCATATGCGGCTTGGGATTCGATTAAGGGGTAATTCTACCGTGGATGGGCCCCGGCCGTGGCTGGCGGGGGCCCGGGGCGTGCCGACCAACGGTCGGCACCCACCAGCTGCAGTGGGCCGCCCCTTTGTGGGTGCCGACCGTTGGTCGGCACACCGGGCGGGTTACGGGGTGACCGTCTCCACCACTTCCAGGCCGTACCCGGCCAGGCCGATCTGGCGGCGGGGCGTGCCCAGCACGCGCAGCTTGCCCAGGCCCAGGTCGGACAGGATCTGCGCGCCGGCACCGTTACGGCGCCACTGGCTCACGTCCTTGTCCTTGCCCGGCACGACCGGGGCCGGCTGCTGGCGCAGGCGGGCCAGCAGGCCTTCGCCGTCGCGCGGGGCCGACAGCACCACCATCACGCCACTGCCTTCGGCATCGATGGCACGCAGGGCATCGGTGGCAGCCACGCCGAAGTCATCACGGCGCCAGTGCAGCAGGTCGGCCAGCGGGTTTTCCACCTGCACGCGCACCAGGGTGGGCGTGTCCGCATCCGGGGTGCCGCGGACCAGGGCGAAATGCAGGTCGTGGGCGATGCGGTCGCGGTAGGTGACCAGCTTGAACGGGCCGAACTCGGTCTCGATCTCGCGTTCGTCCACGCGCTCGACGGTCTTTTCGGTGGCCAGGCGGTAGGCGATCAGGTCGGCGATGGAGCCCATCTTCAGGCCGTGCTCGCGGGCGAACACTTCCAGCTCCGGGCGACGCGCCATGCTGCCGTCCGGGTTGAGGATCTCCACCAGCACGCCGGCCGGTTCCAGCCCGGCCAGCATGGCCAGGTCGACGCCGGCTTCGGTGTGGCCGGCGCGGGTCAGCACGCCACCGGGCTGGGCGATCAGCGGGAAGATGTGGCCCGGCTGGTGCAGGTCCGACGGCTTGGCATTGGGCTTCACCGCGGTGCGGATGGTGTGCGCGCGGTCGTGCGCCGAGATGCCGGTGGTCACGCCTTCGGCCGCTTCGATGCTGACGGTGAAGTTGGTCTGGAACTGCGCGGTATTGGCCTGCACCATCGGCGCCAGGCCGAGGTCGGCGGCGCGGGTGCGGGTGAGCGGCAGGCACACCAAGCCGCGGCCGTGGGTGACCATGAAGTTGATGTCGCTGGCCTTGACCAACTCGGCGGCCATGATCAGGTCGCCTTCGTTCTCGCGGTCTTCGTCATCGACGATGACGACCATGCGGCCGAGGCGGATGTCTTCCAGGATGTCGGGAATGGTGGCAAAGTTCATGGGGTATCTCCCTGTGGGTGCTGACCGTTGGTCGGCACTCCGATCAACCGCTCGACATAACGAGCGACCAGGTCGATTTCCAGGTTGATCGCGCTGCCCACGCCGGTGGCGGAGAACGCGGTATTGGCCACGGTGTGCGGGATCAGCGCCACTTCAAAGCCTTCGTCGTCCACTTCGTTGACGGTGAGGCTGACGCCGTCCACGCAGATCGAGCCCTTCTTGGCGATGTAACGGCGCAGTGCGGCCGGCGCGGCGAAACGCCAGCGCTGGGCGCGGGCATCTTCATGGATCGACAGGACCTGGCCGAGGCCGTCGACGTGGCCGCTGACCAGATGACCGCCAAGGCGGTCGGTCGGGCGCATGGCACGTTCGAGGTTGATGACCGCACCTTCGGCCAGCTGGCCGAGCGTGGTCAGGCCCAGGGTCTCGGTGGACGCATCGGCCTGGAAGCTGCTGCCGTCGAATGCAATGACGGTGAGGCAGACGCCGTTGATGGCGATGCTCTCGCCCATCTGCACGTTGTCAAACGGCAGATTCCCGACATTGAAAGTAAAGCGGACATCGCCGCCGATGGATTCGCGTGCGGCCAGACGGCCGACGCCTTCGATGATTCCAGTAAACAAGTAACGTTCTCCGCGAAAAGTGAGCGAAAAACGCCGCAAGGCAAACAGGCGGGCGCAGGGCCGCAAAGGCCCTGTGGCACCGTCTTCTTTCATCCGGACTATGACCGTCGGCTCCGGCATTGGACCGGATCTGCTGACCCCCGACGGTAAGGCCGGGGCGCTCGCGGGCTCGTGCTTGCGCACCTACCGCCGGTGGGGAATTGCACCCCGCCCTGAAGACGTTTGTGTACCGGCGAACCGGCCCGGGCATTGTAGCAGCCCGGGCTGAACGGGGTCGGATGCCCCGGGGTCAGAGCCGTTTCCCGATGGGAAACGGATCCGACCCCACCCGTGTGCGCCCAGGCCTGTGACGGCCGTCGCTGGCCTTTCGTAAAACTTTCATTAAAATCGGCGCTCGGACGACATGAGGTCGCCACGGACTGCCGCATAGGTGGACCGCCAATGGACTGAAATTCACAGGAATTCCCATGCGCAAGATCCTGATCGTGGCCGCCCTGCTGGCCGCTGCCCCGTTCTCGGCCTCGGCCGACGCCCTGAGCTACACCTACGTTGAAGGCGGCTGGACCCAGGTCAAGACCGACGACGACGTGTTCAACGATCCGAAGGTTGATGGCGGCTATGTGCGCGGTTCGATCGCGCTGGCCGAGCAGGTGCACGTGTTCGGCGGCTGGAACTACGGCAGCAAGTCGTACGACTACGACTACGGCTCGATGAAGCTCAAGCTGAACCAGCCGGAGCTGGGCATCGGTTACCACATGCCCTTCAGCGACCGCGTCGACTACACCGCCGACATCGCCTGGGTCCGCCAGCAGGCTGAAATCACCGTCAAGGACGTGGACTACGGCCGCTTCAGCGTGAAGGACCACACCAACCTGGTGCGCGCCACCATGGGCCTGCGTGGCAAGCCTTCGCGCATGACCGAAGCCTGGATCAAGGCCGGTTACATGGACGGTGGCAACGAGTTCAAGGGCACCTGGGTCGGCACCCTCGGTGGCCAGATCAACTTCACCCGTACCTGGGGTCTGGTCGGCGAGATCTCCGGCTACCGCGACGTCACCCAGTACTCGGCCGGCGTGCGCGCCAGCTTCTGATTGCCCGATCCTCGTCGTGTGATCGAACGGGTCCCGCAAGGGGCCCGTTTTTTGTTGGCCGTCGCGCGCAATACGCTTGGCTGCGGCACGCCATCGAATGCAATGACAATTGCGCTAGGCTTGCCGCCCTCTGGAACAGGAACACCGTCATGAAGACCCCGATCCGCGGCCTGCTGGCCACCGCACTGCTGTGCGCCCCCTTGTTCGCCGCGGCCGCCCCGGCGCAGCTGACCCCCGAACAAACCTTCGATCTGTACGCACGCGCATTGCTGGAAGACGATGCCGCCGCCACGCGCACGCTCAACGACGCATTGAAGCCGGCCTTCGACGGCCAGGACTCGGTAACGCCAGTGCCGGGCATGATGGCCCAGGCGCTGGCCGAGCCGTGGCAGACGGTGCTGGCCGTGGCTGGAGTGAAGGGCGATCCCGCAGCGGCGGAAGCGATGTACACCAAGGCGCTGAAGGCCTCGCAGTGCCGTGCCACGCGCAGCACGGTGGAAGACAACGAATTCGTGGACGACCAGAAGATCGCCAAGGTTGATTTCAGCTGCCAGCTGGCCGACCTGGGCAGCGTGCAGCCGTTGTTCCTGGCCAGCCTGACTGGTGAGGACAAGGCTCCGCGCGCGCGCTTCACCGAGGCCTATACCCAGGCCCTGCAGAGTGGCCCGCGCAAGGCCGTGACCGGCACCCTTACCCTGTACACCGCCAAGGACAAGGGCTACTGGTACAGCAGCAACTTCGATGATCTGGTGGGCCCGGTGCTGGATGCACTGGCGCCGTTCGATGGCTGGATGCAGGACGTTGAAGCAGCAAAGGCACCGAAGGTGACCGGCGTGCCGGCCTGCGACCTGCTGCTGCAGCAGCACCGCAGCTGCGTGGCGAAGATCGCACCGGACCAGATCAGCGGTGTGGATGCGATGACCGAAGAGTTGAAGGCCAAGACGCAGGTGATGTCGGCCGAGGAAATGACGCAGGAGTGCAAGGCACTGCGTCCGATGGCCGAGATGATGTGGACCGATGCGTGCGCGTGAGTTCGCTGCGCTGAAGCGACTGGGGCTGGCTGCATTGCTGGCCCCGGTTGCGGCACAGGCGGCGCCGCCTGTGCCGACGTCCGGACACGTGTTCGAGCTGTACGCACAGGTGATCGTGCACGGCGATACCGCGGCCCAAGCCGAGCTGGGCCGCTATCTGGGTACAGCCAAGGGCCCGGCGATCGCGGCGGCGCTGGCGAGCGTAAGCCATCTCGAGCAAGCGCCTGAAATGGCCGATTGGCCGCAGGCCGCCGCGGCCCTGCGCAGGCGCCAGACATCGGTGCGTTGCAGTGTCGGCAGCGTGCATCATCCGCAGGCAGACGTCGCCGATGTTGACTACCGTTGCCACCTGCCGGACCTGACGGGCCTGCTGCCCGTCTATCGGCAGCACCCGGTGCCATTCAACGGACCACATCCCCCACAGATGGCGAGCGAACTGGCGACGGCGTATACGCAGATGATCGCGACGGCACCGGACCGGGAAAGGATCATCACCGTGTCCTTCGAGCGCGATCATGACGGCGGTGCTTGGCGCGTACAGAACCCCTCGCCGCTGATGGGCGAACTGGCCGATGCGTTCCTGCCCTTCTTCGAGTGGAACGAGCACCCGCCCGGCGAGGATCGTTGAACTTCATGGCCGCAGCAGCAGCCGCAGGTCGTCGCCCACTTGGCCGCGCCCGATCACCGCGATGATGTGGAACGACCCGTGCGTACACACTTGCAATGCCGGACGGCACCCAGCGATTCCGCGCCATCGTCATTCTTCGTCATCATCATCTGGATCTTCGCCGAACTCCGGTCGATACTGCAGGTACTCACAGCCATGCAGCGTTTTGCCGGGCCTCCAATCGCGCGCGATGCGTGCGCGGTTCTCCAGCCAGCCATCGGCGGCAGTGTCGGTATCGTGGAAGCCGACTAAGGCGACGTCGTCCCAGCCCTCATACGGAGGGAGATCCCATTCGCCTGCCAGGTCCCCGGCAATGTTTCCATCAAGTTCTGCATAGAGGGTCTGACCGACCTTCATGAAACGCGAGACAGGCCTGCCGGCGATCACGACCGGCGCCGGCGGCGTCCACCAGCGATTGCCGTCCTCGTCCTCCCCATCCTTCCAGCCTTTGAAGCGCGCGTCAGAGGTATGTGCAGACATGCCCACCGCCCAACCGGCAGTGTAGTTGCGCAGCGCATCGGCCTTGCAGGTCAGCACATCGTCCAGCTCGGTGGCGATGTCCATGCCCGGGGCGAACACCACATCTGGCTCCTTGCCACGCCTGCGCAACTGCTCAGCGCGCGTGTCGAAGCCCTCCTCGCACCCAACCAGGATGGCGTCCGGATGCGTGGATACTCGCGATGCCACCAACAAGCGCGTATGCAATCCGCCATCACCGCTATTACGTAGCGACAGAGTCCTCTGGCGAATATGCGGGGCCATACTGACGCTTAGCGGGTGCAGCTCCAACTGCCGCGATATTTCGTCCAACGGCATGCCATCGATGATGGCCATCGTGGCGCCAGAGAGGACGGCGATGCGGCGGATCGAATGGCCGAAAGCAGTAATGGGGGCCGGCAGTTCCACTTCGTGCAATGAAGGGTTGGCCTGCTTGACTACTTCCCAGTCGCGAAAGGCCGCTTGCGGAGGTTCTCCGCCCAGTGCGACCCGCCACAGGTTGCGACGCACAGGCTTCTTGACCGCAGCCGGCGCACGGCACTCGATGACGGCTACCAGATCATGCAGGGCCTGCTCAACGGTCAGTTCATCAAGGGGTTCTTCACGGTCGTCATTGGCCAAGGATGTCGCTGGAACCAGAAGGGCCAGAGGAAGAAGCACAGACAACGCGAGGACTCGATATGAACCCGACAATGCACTGGCCTGCAAAAAAGGGCCCACCACTGTGCCCGCCGGCTCCGCGTAGAAGAATAGGAAAGTTTTCAAATCTTCTCGGCGGCGTGCTTCGGAAGCACGGGTCCAGTTTTTCAGACTAATTGCATGGACGCAGGAACTGCTCCCCGAGATCCTCGGGCATCGTTCCGATCAACCAAGTGCTGACATGTTGAAGCCGATTCTTGCCCTGCTGCTGGGCACTCCCCTCGCGGCTGCTACCGCGGCGCCCGCCGCACTTTCGCTGGAAGATTCCTTCGATGCGCATGCGCGCGTCATTACCCAGAATGATGAGAAGGCCAAAGCCGCTCTGCGCAACAGCCTTCGCACGGCAGATGCAAGCGACATCGCCGACATCGTCGACGAGCTGTACGCTTTCGAAAATCTGGCGGCTGGTTTCGAGGAGCCTGCAGCCAGCATCATCAGCGCACGTCGCAAGACCGTCCACTGCCTCGCCGACAGAATCGAAAAGAGCAACTCGTCCGAACGCGGTATCGTGGACTACCACTGCACGCTTCCCGATGTTTCCGCTGCGTTTGGGGCCTACCGTGACGCCAAGGCACGACATCGCTCAGGAAAGCAGAGCTTGGAGGGGGCCAAGGCATTCCTGCAAACGTATGCAGCCATTCTGCGCGATGCGCCTGACACCAGGTACGAGGCGCGAGCGGAATTCTCCCGCGTTGGCGACAACGGACCATGGGCCAGTATCGACATGGGCCTTCTTGGGCTGAAGCTCTTGAAACAGCTGATGCCCTTCCAGGCATGGGACGAGCGGATCGAGGCGGAAGCGGTCACCGCGTACTCTGGCATTCCCGTATGCGACCTGATGTTGGATGCTCAACTGAAGTTCGCCGAACGCTATGATCCGGATAGCCCACTGCAGCGTGGCACCACCCTGCAGGATGCCGTGGAAGAAAAGGTGAGAACGCTGGGGCCGGAGCTGGCCGCTGCCTATTGCCGCGGAACCCATGAACGGAACCGTGCGCTGTGGGAAGGCTATCGCAGTGAGCCGCCTGCGGGGCCGGTGACCGAGTGAATCTGCGCAGCACGGTTCTTCTGTCTGCGCTGGCCGGACTGGGCGCATGCGCACCGCCACCCGCCGGCGGAGTCGGGCCCGAGCAGACCCAGAGTCGCCTGCAGACCGAGAAGCCAGGTTGCAGGGACGATGACGACGTTGTGACTTGCCTGCAGCGCTTTGCCTCAACGCCGACCCGGACCTTCACCGCACGCGCCGACTGCAGCGTGTTCACCGAGCGCGGCGACAGCGTCTCGATCGAGCCCACCACCCGCGCTGCGCGCCAGGTTTTTTTTCCCGTTAGGGCTCGCGAAAGCGGCGTGGTGCGCCTGCAGATGCAAGTAGATACGGGTGGCCGCCTTCTGGATGTTCGTGTGGTGCAGTCCAGTGGCAATGCCCTGCTGGAAGCTGCCGCGATGGACGCCGCACAGGAGTGGTGTTACCTGCCCGCACACCGTAACGGCCGCGATGAGGGCGGTGCCGTTGAGGCGGTGTTTCGCTTCAACGTGATCCGCGGAGCCAAACGTGACAACGAATCATCCAAGCAGACGCACTGATGGCGGCAGGAGCAACGAGCGGTCGATTGGCAGCGCCGATGAGACACCTGTGCTTCCTGCTGGGCATGGCCCGGCGCTACGAGAAACAGCACCGAACCGGTAGCGCCGGGCCATGCCCGGCGGGCGCCTTACACCCGCAACAGCAACCTCAGATCATCCCCCACCTGACGCTGGTCGAACACGCGCAGGCGCTGCTGCTGGTCCATCGTCTGGATGC
Organism: Stenotrophomonas sp. GW821-FHT02D01; assembly: GCF_059421765.1. Taxonomy (NCBI): domain Bacteria; kingdom Pseudomonadati; phylum Pseudomonadota; class Gammaproteobacteria; order Lysobacterales; family Lysobacteraceae; genus Stenotrophomonas; species Stenotrophomonas sp. GW821-FHT02D01. Next base: position 55,151 of record NZ_JBWKVP010000001.1, on the reverse strand, counting down.
CGAGCCCGGCCAACAGCGGACGGCCACTATCGCCCAGCAGGATGGGCGCCTGGTACATCAGCAACTCGTCCACCCAGCCACCACGCACCAGCGCGCCGGCCAGCGTTGCGCCGGCTTCGGTGTGCACTTCGTTGATGCCGCGCTCGGCGAGGAGTGCCAGTACCGCGCCCAGATCAAGGCGGCCGTGGCGGATGGCTACGCTGGCAAAGGCCGCGTCGGCGGCGTCGGGTGGGCTGATCATTGCATCGTGCAGGTACAGCGTGGGCGCCCCACCCTCGCGCACACGGCTGCATTCCAGCGAGCGCAGGCGGGAATCGAGGACGACGCGCAGGGGCGGCATGACTTCAGTGTCGGCCAGGCGCACGGTCAGCATCGGGTCGTCGGCGATGACGGTGTCGGCGCCGGTGAGGATCGCGCCAGCGCGCGCGCGCCAGTGCTGCACATCTTCGCGAGCGGCGGGGCCGGTGATCCACTTCGAGCTGCCGTCGGCCATCGCGGTACGGCCATCGAGGCTGGCGGCCAGCTTCACCCGCAGCCACGGACGACCGCGTTCCACGCGCGACAGGAAGCCCTTGTTGAGTTCCCGCGCCTGTGCCGCCATCAAGCCCTCGGCGACCTCGATGCCGGCGTCGCGCAGCAGGTCGAAACCACCGCCATCGACTTTCGGGAACGGGTCGCGCATCGCAGCAACAACGCGCGACACGCCGGCATCGATCAGTGCCAATGCGCAGGGTGGCGTGCGTCCGTAATGCGCGCACGGTTCCAGGGTAACGTAGGCGGTAGCACCACGCGCTTCGGTGCCGGCTTCGCGCAGGGCGAACACTTCGGCGTGCGGACCGCCAGCGCGCTGGTGCCAGCCCTGCCCGACCACGCGCTCGCCATGGGCGATCACACAGCCGACCATCGGATTGGGACGGGTGGTATAGGCACCGCGTTCGGCAAGCCGCAATGCGGCGGCCATGTGCAGGTGGTCAAGGACGGTGAACGATAGGCTCATGCCGCCATGGTACCGCCGTCAGCACGATGCCAGCCAAGGCCCAGTAGATCCACGCCATGCGTGGATGGGCGGCACGGCGCCAACCAAGGTTGGCAGCTACCAGGGCAAAGGCCGTCAGCCCTTCTTCTTCTTGGTCAGGGCAATCACATCGCCCAGCAGTTGCAGTTGCTCGGTGCTGGAAGGCAGGTCGCGTTCGAGCTTCTCGATTTCCTCGCGGAAATCGGCCACGTCCTCGAAGCTGCGGTAGACCGAAGCGAAACGCACATAACCGACATGGTCAAGCTTGCGCAGTTCATTCATCACGAACTCGCCAACTTTGATCGAGGGCACTTCGCGTTCGCCGCTGATGCGCAGCTGATGCACCACTGCGCGCACCGCCGCCTCGATCTTCTCTTCCGGCACCGCACGCTTCTGCAGCGCGCGGTCAAAGCCGGCGCGGACCTTGCGGGCATCGAAGGCTTCACGGGTGCCATCGCTCTTGACGATGGCCGGCAGCTTCAGTTCAACGGTTTCCAGCGTACTGAAGCGTTCGTTGCACGCCTCGCACTCACGCCGACGGCGAATCGTCGCGCCGTCTTCGGAGACGCGCGAGTCGATGACCCGTGTATCGGCATGCTGGCAGAAGGGGCAATGCATTGAACGCCTGGCTCAGGGAAATACCTGCTGCCACGGTCGTGGTAGCGTCGCAAAGGTACCTGAGAAGGGGTTTTGCAGCAAATGCAGGCGGCAATCAGCCTTGTCCGGCAAGGCCCGGAGCGCGACGCAACCACACCAGATGCGCAGCCGGCACCAGCAGCGGCACGCCCAGTACCAGATAGCCCAGTACCTGCCAGGGGCTGCCGGCAAACAAGCTGAAAAGCACCACGCCGATCACGGCCAGCGCCGCCATCGCGCCCAGCGCCAAGCCGATCCAGGGAATAGGGGCGGTGTGCCGCAGGCCATCGCGCCCCCGCCGCAGGTAGCGGATGCTGAGCCACAACCAGGCCAGCAAGCCGATCACCCCCGCCAGCGCCCACAGCAACAACACTGCGCCTTCGTCGCCGCGCATCAGGCCGTGGCGGGTCAGGAAGGTGTAGATGCCGAAGCCGGCGACGCCGCCACCGGCCACCAGTGCAGGCAACCCCAGCAGCAGGCATTGGGCGATGTACAGGCGCTTGTGCAGGCGCTCATCCATGCGTTCGAATCTCCTTGCAGGTCGCTCGCTTCAAGCGCGCGGTCGCAGCCACAACAGCATGCCAGCCGGGACCAGCAGCGAAGGCCCCATCAGCAGCAGACCGAAGCCTTCGCTGCCATGGGTGATGCCCAGCCACAGCCCTATACCCAACAGCGGCAGCGCAGCCAGCATGCCAAGCAGCAGCGCGCCCCACTGCACCCGGCTGCGGGTGCGTAGTGCGCTGCGTCCTCCGAACAAGTATCCACAGCTGAGATCAAGCCAGGCGAGGCAGCCGGCGAGGCCAACCAGGCCCCACACCAGCATCAATGCCTGCCCGGGCAGGTTGACGGTGCCGTCGGCGAGTGAAAGCACGCTTCCCGCCATGCCCACCACCGCCATCGCGCCACCGAACAGCACGCTGGGTGCGCCCAACGGCAGAGCCAAGGCTGCATAGAGATACTTGAGGCGGCGCTCATCCATGCGCGGGTACTCCGGTGCCGGGGTCAGAGCCCTTCCCGCAGGGAAGGGATCCGACCCCAATGCCCGATCAACCGTAGACCGGGTACTTGCGGCACTGCGCGCTGACCGCGTCGCGCACGCGGGCAATGACGGCTTCATCGGCCGGGGCGTCGAGCACGTCGGCGATCCAGTTGGCCAGGTCCACGCAGTCCTGCTCGGTGTAGCCACGGGTGGTCACGGCCGGGGTGCCCAGGCGCAGGCCCGAGGTCACGAACGGCGAACGCGGGTCGTTCGGCACCGAGTTCTTGTTGACGGTGATATGGGCCTTGCCCAGCGCAGCTTCCGCGTCCTTGCCGGACACGTCCTTGCCGATCATGTCGACCAGCATCAGGTGGTTCTGGGTGCCGCCGGAGACGATCTTGTAGCCGCGCGCGATGAGCGTGTTGGCCATCGCCTGCGCGTTCTTCACCACCTGCTGCTGGTAGGCCTTGAAGCCCGGCTCCAGCGCTTCCTTGAAGGCCACGGCCTTGCCGGCGATGACGTGCATCAGCGGACCACCCTGGATACCCGGGAACACGATCGACTGCAGCTTCTTGACCAGGTCTTCGTCGGCGCCCTTGGCGACGATGATGCCGCCGCGCGGGCCGCGCAGGGTCTTGTGGGTGGTCGAGGTGACCACGTGCGCGTGTTCCAGCGGGCTCGGGTAGACGCCAGCAGCAACCAGGCCGGCGACGTGGGCCATGTCGACGAACAGGTAGGCACCGACCTTGTCGGCGATGGCGCGGAAGCGCGCCCAGTCGATCACCTGCGAGTAGGCCGAGAAACCGGCAACGACCATCTTCGGCTTGTGCTCCAGGGCCAGGCGCTCGACTTCGTCGTAATCGATCAGGCCCTGGTCGTTGACGCCGTACTGCACGGCGTTGAACAGCTTGCCCGAGGCGTTGACCTTGGCACCGTGGGTGAGGTGGCCGCCGTGGGCCAGGCTCATGCCGAGGATGGTGTCACCCGGCTGCAGCAGCGCGAAGTACACGGCCTGGTTGGCCTGCGAGCCGCTGTGCGGCTGCACGTTGGCATAGTCCGCGTCGAACAGCTGCTTGAGGCGGTCGATCGCCAGCTGTTCGGCGATGTCCACGTATTCGCAGCCACCGTAGTAGCGCTTGCCCGGGTAGCCTTCGGCGTACTTGTTGGTCAGCTGGCTGCCCTGGGCTTCCATCACCGCCGGGCTGGTGTAGTTCTCGCTGGCGATCAGCTCGACGTGGTCTTCCTGGCGCTGGGTCTCAGCGGCGATGGCCTTGGCCAGTTCGGGATCGTAGGTTTCGATGCGGACGTCACGCGGGAACATCGGGTACTCCAGCAGGCGGGGAAAGGGGTACGACTCAGCCCTTGATTGTAGCCCCGCCCCGGCCTGCTGGGGCCGAAACGACCGGGGCCGGATTCGACGAACGAATCCGGCCCCGTATGGTTTCGAATGGCGTTGTGGGGTCAGAGCCCTTCCCTGCGGAAAGGGATCCGACCCCGGCGCTGCATCAACGGTTGTTGATGATGTAGTCGGCGATGATGCCGGTTGCCACGGCCACCAGCAGCATGTTGCCGCGGTCATCGCGGATCCAGTGGTGGCCGGACGGCGGGCGGCGCAGGTGGTAGCGCGGGTAGTCGTTCACCACGTAGATCGGGCCGCGGTAGTAATCACGATAGCGGTGGCCGCGCTGCCAGCCATAGCCATAGCCGGGCCGGTAGCCCGGGCTGTAGACCACGCGCGGCGGCGGCGGTGCCGGGCGGTAGTAGCCATGGTCGTAACGGCGGTCGTGGCGGTAGTCACGGCGCGCCTCGCGGCGGTCGCGTTCCCAGTCGCGACGGTCGTGGCGCCACTCGCGGCGATCTTCGCGCCATTCACGGCGGTCGTGGTCGCGACCACGGTGGTCGTTGTCGGCGAAGGCCGGGGCGATGGCGCCCAGCGCCAGTACAGAGGCCACGGCGCCGGCCATGAGTCGATGGATGTGCATGGGAGACCTCTGCTGGGTGGGTGGTGAGCCCATATTGCGCATTCGATCTGAACCGTTTCCGGCTGGAAACGCTTCCCGCTGCGGGACTGTGACGGCCCATTCAGTCCTCGGCCAGCCCCGGGGGCTGCGGACGGCGCGGGGCGTAAGCGGTTCCGGCTATAATTGGGGGTATTCCATTCAGTCTGTGCCCGCTGCCGCAACGGGAAGTTCCCCGTGACGGACCGGGCGCAGGGTCGCGCCTACGGAGACCTCATGTCCTCGCAATACATCTACACCATGAACCGCGTGTCCAAGGTGGTCCCGCCCAAGCGGCAGATCATCAAGGACATCTCGCTGTCCTTCTTCCCGGGCGCGAAGATCGGCCTGCTGGGCCTGAACGGCGCCGGCAAGTCCACCGTGCTGAAGATCATGGCCGGCGTGGACACCGATTTCGAGGGCGAAGCCCGTCCGCAGGCCGGCATCAAGGTTGGCTACCTGGCGCAGGAACCGGAGCTGGACCCGACCAAGACCGTGCGTGAAGCGGTTGAAGAAGGCGTGGGCGAAGTGCTGCAGGCACAGGCTGCGCTGGACGCGGTCTACGCGGCCTATGCCGAAGAAGGCGCCGATTTCGACGCACTGGCCAAGGAACAGGAACGCCTGGAGGCGATCCTCGCCGCCGGCGATGCGCACACGCTGGAAAACCAGCTGGACGTGGCCGCCGATGCGCTGCGCCTGCCGCCGTGGGATGCCATCGTCGGCAAGCTGTCCGGTGGTGAAAAGCGCCGTGTGGCGCTGTGCCGCCTGCTGCTGCAGAAGCCGGACATGCTGCTGCTCGACGAACCGACCAACCACCTCGACGCCGAGTCGGTGGAATGGCTGGAACAGTTCCTGGCGCGCTACACCGGCACCGTCGTGGCGGTCACCCATGATCGCTACTTCCTGGACAACGCCGCCGAGTGGATCCTGGAACTGGACCGTGGCCGCGGCATTCCGTGGAAGGGCAACTACACCGACTGGCTGACCCAGAAGGATGAGCGCCTGAAGCAGGAAGACAACCAGGAAAAGGCTCGCCAGAAGGCGATCCAGAAGGAACTGGAGTGGTCGCGCCAGAACGCCAAGGGCGGCCGCACCAAGGGCAAGGCCCGTCTGGCCCGCCTGGAAGAGCTGCAGTCGGTCGATTACCAGAAGCGCAACGAGACCAATGAAATCTTCATCCCGCCGGGCGAGCGCCTGGGCCAGGCGGTGATGGAATTCAAGAACGTCTCCAAGAAGTTCGGCGACCGCCTGCTGTTCGACAACCTGAACTTCCTGGTGCCCTCGGGCGCCATCGTCGGCATCATCGGCCCCAACGGTGCCGGTAAGTCGACCCTGTTCAAGATGATCACCGGCCAGGAAAAGCCGGACACCGGCGAGATCGTGGTCGGCCCGACCGTGCAGCTGTCCTACGTGGACCAGAGCCGCGACGCGCTGGAAGGCAACCACAGCGTGTTCCAGGAAATCGCGGGCGGCCTGGACATCCTCAACATCAACGGCATCGAGATCCAGTCGCGCGCCTACATCGGCCGCTTCAACTTCAAGGGCCAGGACCAGCAGAAGATGGTCGGTTCGCTGTCCGGTGGTGAGCGTGGCCGCCTGCACATGGCCAAGACCCTGCTGCAGGGTGGCAACGTGCTGCTGCTCGACGAACCGTCCAACGATCTGGACATCGAAACCCTGCGTGCGCTGGAAGATGCGCTGCTGGAGTTCCCGGGCAACACCTTCGTCATTTCGCATGACCGCTGGTTCCTGGATCGCATCGCGACCCACATCCTGGCGTTCGAAGGCGATTCGCACGTGGAGTTCTTCCAGGGCAACTACCGCGAGTACGAAGAAGACAAGCGCCGCCGCATGGGCGACGACGCTGCGCCGAAGCGCCTGCGCTTCAAGGCGCTGAAGTAAGCAAGAACGAAAGGCCGCGCTCGCGCGGCCTTTCGCCTTTCATGGGCTGCAATCGATTTTTATTGACGCTTTTGACCCTTTCGCGACGCGCTTCAACGCCACCCGGCTGAAGGCTGCACGTGTAAAGCAGTGTTGATTCCTTGTCGCACACGGCATCCTCCGTACTTTGCAACTCGTTGTATGTTCCCGGCCCAACGCTTCGGTTTTCCTACGCACCCGATTCATCCCCCTCGTAGGAAAACACCATGAAAGCACTGATCTCCACCACGGCAGCGCTGCTGCTGTCGGGCACTGCCGCGGCCGCGCCGGCGAACTGGGAAGGCATCTACCTGGGTGCCCATGCCAGCCATGGCGAAGGCCACAGCCAGGACCGCAGCAACGTCAATGCCTCTGAAAAGAGCATCCGCGGCTTTGCTGGCGGGCTGCAGGCCGGCCGCAACTGGCAGTTCGACAACAATGTGGTTGCCGGGATCGAAGGCACCCTTTCCTTCGGCAACGTCAACCAGGAGTGGAAGGACCGCGACAACCACCAGTACAGCTCTTACTACGGCAAGGATGCGGTGACCCGTTCGGGCGCAGTCAACCTGACGCTGGGTTACGCGGCGGGCCAGTGGCTGCCGTACGTCAGCGCCGGCGTGAGCGTGGCCCGCCAGGAGTTTTCGCTGGGCTGCGACAAGTCGCTGGTGGAGGCCACCAACGGCTGCCGCGTGGCCGAATTCGAAACCCGCGCATCCCATGTATCCACCGGCGCGAACGTCGGCGCAGGCGTGCTGTACCGCTTCAGCGACCAGCTTTCGGCGGGTGCGGAGTACCGTTACACCCATCTGGGCTCCAGCCCGGTTTACCTGGAAGATCCCAACTACCCGGCTGCGGCGCGACGCAGCTTCCATACCAACTACAGCAGCGTTACGCTGAAGTTGAACTACCACTTCTAACCGCCTGGCGACGCACCCGCCGGTCCTTCGGGCGGCAGGGCGTGCAGGTACGAGAGATCTGCGATGTCCCTGTTCGAACGCCTGTTCCAGCTGCAGCAGCACGGCACCACCGTGCGCACCGAGCTGCTGGCCGGTGTCACCACTTTCCTGACGATGTCCTACATCGTCTTCGTCAATCCCGAGATCCTGGGCACCACGGGCATGGATGCCGGCGCGGTGTTCGTGGCCACCTGCCTGGCCGCGGCCCTGGGCTCGGTGGTGATGGCGCTGGCGGCCAACTTCCCGGTGGGCATGGCGCCGGGCATGGGCTTGAATGCGTTCTTCGCCTTCACCGTGGTCGGCGCTGCCGGCCTGCCCTGGCAGCAGGCGCTGGCGGCGGTGTTCATTTCGGGCCTGGTGTTCCTGGTGCTGTCGCTGACCGGCGTGCGCGCGTGGCTGGTATCGGGCATTCCGGCGTCGCTGCGGTCGGCGATCGTGGCCGGCATCGGCCTGTTCTTGGCCATCATCGCGCTGCAGAAATCCGGCGTGATCATCGGCAACGAGGACACGCTGGTCGCGCTGGGCCCGCTCAATACCGCGCCGCCGCTGCTGGCACTGGGCGGCTTCCTGCTGATCGCGATCCTGGAGGCGCGGCGTGTGCGCGGTGCGATCCTGATCGGCATCCTGGCGGTGACCGCGGCCGGCTGGGCGTTGGGCGATCTGCAGTACCACGGGCTGGTGTCGTTGCCGCCAAGCCTGGCGCCGACCTTCCTGCAGCTGGACCTGCCTGGCCTGCTGCACCACAACGGCGGCGCGCCGATCGCCGTGCTGCTGCAGGTGGTGCTGGTGTTCGTGCTGGTGGAAGTGTTCGATGCCACCGGCACGTTGTATGGCGTGGTCGGCCGTGCCGGCCTGCTGAAACTGCCGGGCGCGCAGAAGCGGTTCGGCCGCGCGCTGCTGGCCGACAGCACGGCGATTGTCGCCGGCTCGCTGCTGGGCACCAGCAGTACCACCGCCTTCGCCGAAAGCGCCTCGGGCGTGCAGGTGGGCGGACGTACCGGTTTGACCGCACTGGTGGTGGCTGCCTTGTTCCTGGCCGCGCTGTTGTTCTCGCCGCTGGCGGCAATGGTGCCCGGCTATGCCACCGCGCCGGCGCTGCTGTTCGTGGCCGGACTGATGCTGCGCGAACTGGTGGAAGTGGACTGGAGCGACCTGACCGAGTCGGTGCCGGCGGCGTTGTGCGCGCTGGCGATGCCGTTCACCTATTCCATCGCCAACGGCCTGGCCTTCGGCTTCATTGCCTACGCCGCGCTGAAGGCCGGCACTGGTCGCTGGCGCGAGGTGCACCCGGCGGTGTGGCTGGTGGCGGTGTTGTTCGTGCTGCGTTACGCGCTGGAGTGATCCGGCGGGCGCATGTTCATCATGCGTGGCCCGGTTCACCCGTTGCGAACGGTGCTCTGGGATGATGACTGCATGTCCACGCCCCTGCTGCCTCCCGATCCATCTTCGCCACTGCGCCGGCGCCTGCTGCGCGCCGCCCTGCTGGCGCCCGTTGCGGCGGCATTGACCACCCTGCCCGGCTGTTCGCTGCCGGAACAGGTGGACGGCACCTTCCTGCAGCCATGGCGCAGCCACCTGCAGTGGCGCATGGCCGATTGGCAACGCTCGCTGCAGCTGGCACGCCGACTCGGCTGCAGGCAGCTGGTGCTGCAATGGAGCGGCATCGTCGGTGGCGCCGAGGGTGATTGGCAGCTACCCGATACCAGTGTGCGCATGCTGTTCACCGCAGCCTCGGAAGCCGGTATCGCGGTTCGCGTCGGCCTGCCGTTCCAGCAACGCTGGTGGCAGGCCATCGGCGGAGACGACGCCGCACTGCAGGCCTTCTTCGCCGACAGCCTGACGCAGGCGCGGGCCTGGCTGGCACAGGCGCCCTGGTCTCGCCTGCAGGCATTCAATGGCTGGTACATCCCCTACGAACTCGAGCAGTACCACTGGGCCGATCCCGCCCGTCAGCAATGGTTGGCGCAGTGGCTGCACGGCATCTCCCAGGCGGCGGTCGAGCGTGGTGGCGACTGCGCGATCTCCTGCTATTTCAGCCGCCTGCAGACCCAGGGCGACCTGGTAACCCTGTGGGATGCCGTTCTCGCGCAGGCATCGGTCAGACCCATGGTGCAGGATGGCGTGGGTGTTGCCGGCGCCGGCAACGTACAGCAGCTGCAGCCGCTGCTGCAGCATCTGCGCACGCGTGGCGTGGCCTTCGATGCCATCGTCGAACTGTTCCGCGAGCTGCCCGGCGAGAACAACGACGGCACCCAGTTCAAGGGCGAAACCGCTGATGCCGCCCGTATCGAGCGACAGCTGGCCTGGGCGCGCGACAGCGGCGCCGAGCACGTGCTGGTGTACGCGCTGGACCCTTGGCTGTCGCAGGACACGCCGGAAGCGGCCGCATTGCGCAAGCGCTGGGGGATCTGACCCCGGTACCGACGCGCAAGAAGCGTTACAGCGTGCGGCCGATGATGTCGCGCAGGATCTCGCTGGTGCCACCGAAAATCCGCAGTGCACGCGCGTCGGCCCAGGCACGCCCTATTCCATATTCGCTGCTGTATCCGTAGCCGCCGTGCAGCTGCAGCAGGTCGTCCAGCACCTTCCCTTGGACTTCGGTGGCGTTGAGCTTGGCCATCGCCGCGCGGGTGGGATCCAGTCGGCCGCTGATCTGCTCGCCCAGGCACTGGTCGAGGAAGCTGCGCAGCATCGCCAGCTGTGCCGTGGCCGAGGCCAGCACGAAGCGCGTGTTCTGGTGGTCGATCAGCAGCCGGCCGAAGGCCTTGCGCTGCCGCACGTAGGCCACCGTCTCAGCCAGCATGCCTTCGGCCGAGGCGGCCGCGCGCAATGCGATGGCCAGGCGCTCGGCCGCCAGGTGTTCTTCCAGATAACCGAATCCGCGCCGTTCCTCACCCAGCAGGTGATCGGCCGGCAGGAACACGTCTTCGAAGAACAGTTCGGTGGTGTCCTGCGCATGCTGGCCGATCTTGGCCATCGGGGCACCGCGGCTGACACCCGCAGCGGCCAGGTCCACGCAGAACAACGTCAGGCCGCCGGCACCGAGTTCCGGGGCGACGGTGGCCACCACCACGGCGACGTCGGCATTGCTGCCGTTGGTGATCCAGGTCTTCTGCCCGTTCAGTCGATATCCGCCATCCACCGCGTCGGCACGGGTGCGAACCGTCTTCAGGTCACTGCCGGCATTGGGCTCGGTCATCGCAATCGCGCCGATCGCTTGACCCCGTGCCATCTTCGGCAACCAGGCATCGCGCACGGCTGGCGTGGCGTACTGCATCAGATACGGCGCGACCATGTCCGAGTGGATCGAGAAGCCGATGCCCAGATAGTTGGCGCGTGCCAGTTCCTCGATCACGCAGGCGGCGTGGCCGTAGTCGCCCCCCATGCCGTACGGCTCGGGCAACTGGCAGTTGAGCAGCCCAGCCTCGCCCGCCGCGCGCCACAGCGCACGGGGTGTGATGCCATCGCGCTCCCACTGCGCGTACCCGGGCGCGATCTGGGCGTCGATGAAGCGACGGACCTGGTCGCGGAACAGTGCGTGGTCCTCGCGGAATACCGGCCGGTCTGCCATCGGATCAGCGGCCCACCGCGTCGGTGCCACTGAGCTGGCCCTGCAGCACCGGTGCGTTGGCGCTACCGGTCAGGAACAGGCTGTAGTGATCGCCGGGCTGCAGCGCAGGCAGTTCGACTGCAGCACTGTCCTTGCCGCCGCAACCGGCCACCAGCCGTGCCTTGACCGGATTGATGCCACGCGCGGCACTACGGCCAGCGGCGACCGCCGGGAACACCACTGCGCCCTTGTCGGCCATTGCCAGCTTGCCTTGTGCGCAGTTGCCAGCGAGGTTGTAGAAACGGATTTCGGCCTTGAGCGCGTCGCTGCTGCCACCGCCGTCTTCGAGCACGTTGAAGGGCTTGGCCGCTGCGCCGGGATCCAGCACCAGGGTGGTGAAACTGCCGGCGGCCACGGCTGGCTGCGTGCGGGTCTTGCCGGCCACGCGCACGCTGAACGGCTTGCCGCCTTCAACGATCGCATAACGGGTGGCGCGTGCTGCCGGCCCGACGTTCTGGTCGGCACCATTGGCGATACCGGCCTTGAGCACCGTGCTGCCCGGGTTGAGCACGCGCACGAAGGCAGAGCCAGCGGGCGGGCGCGCGGCATACAACTGGGCCAGGCGCCCTTCCGGTGCACCTTGGGCGAAGCCTGCACACGGCGACAGCAGCAGCGCGGTGGCGACCAGCGATTTCAGGACAGCATTCATGCGGGTTTCTCCGTCGTGCGGAGCGTGCGCGCCAGGATCTGGTAGCGCTGCTCCAGTTGCTTGCGATCCACCTTGTTGCTGATCGTCTGCGGCAGGGCATCCACGGCGAACAGCTCGGAAGGAATCATATAAGGCGGCATGTAACGTTCGAGCTGGCCCTTCCAATCCGCCAGGTCCGCTGGCGGACGCTGCAGTGGGCCGGTCTGTGGCTGCGTGGTTTCAACAAAGCCGATCATCCGCACCAGGCTGCCATCGGGCCGCCGTAGTACCACGGCGGCTCCTGCGACCACGCCAGGCAGGCGGGCCAGGCCGACATCGACCTCGGCCAGTTCAATGCGGTAGCCATTGAGCTTGATCTGGTCGTCGCGGCGGCCACGGAAGTAGAACCGGCCCTGCGCATCGACATCACCCAGATCACCGCTGCGGTACGCACGCTTGCCGTTGTGTTCGAACAACACGCCAGCATCCAGGTCCGGGCGCTCCAGGTAGCCACGCATCACATGGTCGCCAGCCATGCAGATTTCGCCGTCATCGAGGAATACCTCGGCATAGGGTTTGCCGATGCCGATCGGGAACGGGTTGGGTGCAGCCGCACGCAATGCCGGATCGATTTCCACCCACGTGGTGGAACAGGTGGCTTCGGTCGGCCCATAGGAATTGATGATGCGCACCTGCGGGAAGCGCGCCCACAACTCTTCAGCCACGCGCGGCGTGAGTGATTCGGCACCGAACACGAACACCTGCAGGTCGGGCAGGTGCGTGGCATCGAAACGCGGATTGAGCATCTGCTGGCGCACGAACGAGGGCGTGGATGCCCATACGGCCACGTGCGAATCGCGCAGATGGTCGACGAACTGTTCGCTGCTGGCGATCACCTCGCGTGGGCACAGCACGCAGCAGCCACCCAGGCCCAGCGCGCCACACAGGTCGAACAGCGAGAAGTCGAAACTGAAGAGCATCTGGTTCATGAACGCCGGCGCCGGGCCCAGCGTCAGGCAGTCGCGGATCCAGCCGGTGAACAGCGCAACGCTGTCGCGGCCGATCTGCACGCCCTTTGGGTCGCCGGTGCTGCCGGAGGTGAACATGATGTAGGCCAGATCCGGCACCGCCAGCGCTCGCGGCGCGTCGGCACCGGGCAGGAACGCGTCGGCGGCAGCATCGTAGACCCCACGTGCGTGCACCAGCGTGGTGATGCGCTGCAGGCGGGCTGGCGGGTTGATGGTGTCCACCGGTACGTAGGTCACGCCCAGGCAGAGGCAGCCGAGCATGGCCACCACGAAGGCGGATTCCTTGTGCCCGGAGATCACCAACGCATCGCCCTGCCCCAGGCCAGCAGCACGCGCACGATCGATCCACTGCTGGGTGGCGCGATGCAGCCCGGCCCAATCAAGTACGCCATCGGCCGCATGCAGGGCGGGTGCCTGCGTGGCGACATCCAGGTCGGCGAAACGGCATTGGTCGAAATCGAAGTACATCGCGCTACCTCCAGTACCCGCGGGCGATCAGCTGGGGCGGTGCTCGGCCACGTAGTCGGCCAGCACCTGCACCGAATCAACCAGGGCGTCGATTTCATCCACCGGCAGGGTGACGCCAAGACGGTCCTTGACCTCGACCATCAGCTGCACCTTGGACATCGAATCGAAGAACGATTCCATGTATTCGTCCGGCTGCACGCGGGTACCAATCACCGCCTCGACGATATCGATGAGCTGGTTCTGGATTGTCTGCTTGTCCATGTTGGAATCCACCTTTTTCAGAACTGGAAATAAAGGAAACGGGTTTCTTTGTGCAGGTTCAGCAGGCACAGCGACAGCAGCACCAGCATCACCAGCAGCCAGGCCCAGTTGGGCTGCCAGCGCATCCACGCGCGGGGTGCCGGGCTGGGTTTTGCCAGCGAGGGAGAATACACACCCATGATCTGGTGCGCGTTCGGTGCCAGCCAGACAATGGCCAGTGCCACCAGGATGTACAGCAGCTGCAGGTGATGGCCCAGCAGCAGACGCACGCCATCGGCCAGGCCCATGCCTGCGACATGGCCAAGGTTCTCCATGCTTTCCCAGCCGCGCACGCCGAACATGCCCTGCACCAGCTGCCACGCATCGTGCACGCCATCGGCGCGGAAGAACGCTTGCGCCACCAGCACCGCGCCGAAGGTCAGCAGCAGGTAGCCCGCGTGCTGGAACGGATTGAGCTTGCGCATCGCGGCCGGCTTGCGACCGCCGACAAAGACCCGCCACGCATGGTTGATGACCAGGTAGGTGGCATGCAGCAGGCCGAAGATCAGGAACTGCATGCCGGCGCCATGCCAGATGCCGGCCAGGCCCATCGCCCACACCGTGGGCAACACGATCATCGAGAAGAAGCCGCCGGCCGATGCCACTGCGGTGGGGCCGGTGGCACGGCCATGGCGGGTGCGCCAGCGGGTCACGGCCATCGCGACCGGGTAGTACAGGTAGGCGGTGATGTAACGGGTGAGCGTCATGTGCCAGCGCGCCCAGAAGTCGATGATGCTGGTGGCCTTGTACGGCGAATTGAAGTTCAGCGGGAAGCGGATTCCGAACATGCGGGCCAGGCCCAGCGCCATGTCCGAATAGCCGGAGAAATCGAAGTACAGCTGCAACGCATAGCTGAGCGCGGTGGCCCACGCGCCCCAGAACTGCACATCGCCGGTGGAGGCGAAGCCGGCATCGGCATACGGCGCGATGCTGTCGGCGAGCAGTACCTTCTTGGCCAGGCCGATGACGAACAGCATGCCGCCGATGGACAGGTTCTCGGCCTGGAAGCGATAGGTCTCGCGCTTGCTGAACTGCGGCATCATCTCCTTGTGGTGCAGGATCGGGCCGGCAATCAGGTGCGGGAAGAAGGTCACGAACAGGACATAGCTGAGCGGGCTGCGGTCGTTGACCACGCCGGCACGGCAGTCCAGCAGGTAGCCGATCTGGGTGAAGGTGAAGAAGGAAATGCCCAGCGGCAGGATCAGCGTGTCCATCGGGCCGACGTTGAAGCCGATGTCGTGGACGAAGTTCACCATTGCCGCGAAGTACTTGTAATGCACCAGCAGCAGGATGTCGGCGGCCACGCCCAGCGCGGTGGCCAGCAGCTGCAACCGGGGACGCTTGGCCAGCGACAGGATCACCAGGCTGACCAGGTAGTTGAAGATGATCGAGCCGGCCAGCAGGATCACGAACTGCGGATTCCACCAGCCGTAGAACACGATCGAGGCCACGCACAGCCACAGCGCGGCCAGCCGTGGCCGCAGCGCGCCCAGCAGGTAGTGCACGCCCAGCGCGATCGGCAGGAATATCAGCAGGAACAGGAAAGAGTTGAACAGCATGGTCGGTCGGCGCTCAGTCGATACCGGCCAATGCCTTCTGCTCGCCTTCGGTCAGCGGCAGGGACAGGGCCATTTCGGAAAATTCCCAGATCACCAGTTTCACGGTGGGCGGCCACGTCGCCTGCTGCGGCAGTGCCGCCAGCAGTGCGCCGGAAAACTGGCCGCCGTCCATGCTCTGGTTCCACACTTCGCGCCCCAGGCCATGGCCCAGGCGTTCGGCAAACAGGCTGCGGCGGCCGTTGGAGCTGCCCAGCAGCAGCACCTCCACCGGCGGGGTTTCGTCCAGCAGGCCGCCACTGCGCAGCGGCGCGATGACCTGCTCCGGCTCCAGGTCCAGCGGCGGCCGCCATGATGGCGGTGCGTGTTCCAGGCCCGCCAGCACGATCAGGTCGCCCATGCGCGGCTTCGGTGTTCCCAGTGGCCCAACCTCGAAGGCCTGGCTGCCCTGCCCGCCCAGCAGCGGCAATGCCACCGCGCTCACCGCGTCGGCCGCGCGCTGCGCGCCAATGCGGTTCATATGCACGTCGGTACGGAAGAACACCGGCGCGTCCTGCCCGGCCAGCACCGGCAGCAGGTCCACGCTGGCCACGTTGGCAGCGGACAAGGCCTGCTGCCACTGCCCGTAGCGCGCACGCATCGGTTCGGAATAGCGCAGGCCACAGGTGTGCGCCTGCTCGATGCGCGACTTGTCCGGCACCACCACCACCACCAGCTTCGCACCGGTGGCCTGCAACTGCTGCGACCAGTGCTGCATCAGGCGCACGCGATCGTTGAATACCTTGGCACCGGCACCCGGCTGCGGACGCAGGCCATCGCGATAGAACAGCCAGTCCGGGCACCCCAGCGCCACCTGCTCGCCAAGATCGCCCAGCAGGCGATAGCGCACGGCGGCCCCCAGCAGGTCGCCCTGGGCCTGGATCGGCAGCCGCAGGGCCTGGTTGATCGCCTGCCCGGCTTCGCCATCTGCCCAGCGCGAGGGCAGCAGTTTCTCGGCCGGCAGCTTGGCGTTGGCCAGCATCCAGGCACCGGCGCAGACGCCGATCAGCAGCAATGCCGATACCACCACGGCGGTCAGCCGATGGGCACGCGGTGGGACAGCAGGTGGCAGGGGCGCGGGCGCCCCGGGACGGGCATTCATCGGATCACTGCCCCAGCGCCTTGTGCAGGCGTGCCTTCCATTGTTCGGGGGTCATGATCGAGGCGTTGTCCCACTGGCCGCGTGCATCCGGGCCCTGCGGGTAGGACGGTTCGAACATCTGCCAGACCAGCACCTGCGGCTTGTTCTGCTTGAACGCGGGTGATTCCAGGTACTCCAGCAGCATCACCCAGTGGCCGACGTTGCCGGGCTTCCAGTTCACCGATACCGGGCGGTCGATCAGGTTGGACAGCTTCTGCGGGAAACCGAAATACGGCTGCACCATGCTGTGGCCGGTCACGTGCACCGGCGCCGGTGCATCATCCAGCAGCGACTGCTGTTCGGCCTGGCGGCGCACGGTGAAGGTATCGCGGCCGATCGCCTTGCGCTGTTCATCGGTCAGGAACAGCTCGGCCAGATCGCCGAAGCGGCGTTCCTTGATCTCGCTGCCCAGCGGCATGCCGCTGCCGGCCTGCCCGGCCAGGGTCGGCACCTGCTCTTTCACCTTCGCGGCGACGGCAGCGGCCACTGCGTCGGCGGCCGGCTGGGTCCAGTGCTGATCGCTGCGATAGAACACCTCCTGGCCGCCCTGCTTGACCTGCCGCATCGCCTGCAACGCATCGACAGCCGGCACGTGGGCATTGACCAATCCCTCCAGTTCCAACGCATAGCGACCACGCACCGCATCGCCCAGGCGCTTGCCATCGGGCAGCTTGTCTTCATAGAACAGGGCCTTGTCCGGCAGCACCAGCACCTGCAACTTGACCCCGGCGGCGGCCAGCGTGCGCTGCGCCTCGGCGATCAGCGCCGTGTTGCGGGCGACGGCGGCACTATCGACTTCGGTCAGGCTGCCCCAGGCCGGGAACAGCCAGCCATCCTTGCCAGTCAGCACGATGGACGAGTCCTGGTTGGCCGCGGCAACGGGCGCGGCAGGTGCCTGCGCCAGCAGGGGACCGGCGGCGGCCAGCGCGCACACGGCGGCCAGCAGCAGCAAGCGCGGTCTACGTGCGGACGGTACGCGGAGCGTTGCAGAGAAAACTGATTTCATCGGCAGATCCTTCATGCAGCATCAGTAGTAAAGGGTGGCAGTGGCGAACAGTCCCTTGGCCCGCTGGGTATCGCCGCCGCCTATGGCGAAGCGGTAGGACACCGACAGGTCCAGGTAGGAGCGCGCCGCGTTGTAGTGGTCTTCGCGGAACCAGTAACGGACGCCGACGCCAGGACCGGCCCCGAGCGACCAGCTGCGCTGGGTGTCGGACAGGTTGAACGACTGCGGCCCGATGCCGGGATAGTCGATGCCGCGCACCCGCGAGCGCTGGTCCTGCCAGTCCGCGCCCAGCACCAGGTAAGGGGTCAGCAGCCAGCGGGTCTGGTCGGCACCGAAGCGGTAATTGCGCCCGGCCCGCAGTTCTGCCGCGGCGAAGGCCTGCTGGCGGCGCAGGCGGCCATTGGATTCACTTACGCGCTGGGACGGCGCGCCGTTGGCGTCGAGTGCATCGACGGTGAAGTGGGCACGGTTGTCATCCCAGCTCAGGCCGGCCTGGGCGTAGCCGCTGATCGTCCACCACTGGGTGACGTCGGTGCGCACGCCGGTGCCGTTGTAGAACCCGTAGGTGGCGTAGGTCATCCAGCCACCGGCGCTGTCGTTGAGCCGGTAACGGGCCAGCAGGTTGGCCTGCAGCGGGCGTTCGGATTCGATCTGGATCTGGCAGCGCATGGCGGCGGAGTCGGCATAGATGCCGCCGCGCCGGGTCGCGCTGCCGAGGAACTGGCGGCGTTCCAGGCCGACGCTGAGGCCGGTCTGGCCGAAGGCATAGCGCACGCCGAACGAACCGACGGTGGACGGCCAGCCGGCGATCGAACGCGAACGGCTGAGGCGCTCGGCGCGTTCACGGTTGTCCGGCGTCGCCTGCCCGGTGCAGGGGTCGGTGAACAGCAACGATTCGAACGTACCGCCTTCGTCGTACAAGGTATTGGCGATGCGCGCGTAGGCTTCCAGCGTGCCGTGCTGGTTGTTGGTGGCCTGCGGCCGCCAGAAGGCTTCCAGGGTGCTGAACACCGAAGCGCCGGGCGTGCTGATCGATGCCCCGCCCAGGTTGGTGGCCGCCTGGCGCGACCCGCGGTAGCCGGCCGAGGCGGTCACGCCCCAGTCGCGCGAGTAGCCGGCGATGGCACTGCGCGTGTTGTAGCGCTGCGCCTTGTCCAGTGGCAGCTGGCCGGCGTCGGCAGCGTCGATCGCGCCGCGCAGCAGGGTCACGGCCTGGCGGTGATCGCCGCTGGCGGCACTGGCATAGGCCTGGTCCATCATCACCGTCTTGGGCGCCTTGCCGGTGGCCTCGGCGGCTCGGAAGTCAGCCAGCGCCAGCGCCGGTTCGCGCGCCGCCTGATTGAGGTAGCCACGCTGCATCAGCAGGCCCGCATCATCGGGGTGGGTGGCCAGCGCGCTGTCCAGGCGCTGGCGCGCCTCGCCCTGCTGGCTGCGGTTGCCGGCGGCCAGGGCCGTGGTCAGCAGCCCTTGCAAGGTCGCACTGTCCGGAGTTTCCTGCACGGCCTGGCGCGCTTCGCTGATGGCCTGCTGGTAATCCTGCCGGCCATAGGCCGCATAGGCGCGCTGTGCCGGGCCGCCTTCGCCCTGCAGATCGGCGGGCATCAGTTCGCACTGGGTACCGTAAGGCGTATCGCGGCACTGCTGGAACGGCGCCGGATAGGACTGCAACGTCAGGGTCTGGCCGGCGCGTGCGCCACGGATCGCCTTTTCGCGCTGGGTCACCGCCTCGCGGATGCCCTGCCGTGAGGACGCGTCTACGTCGTCCAGGGGATCGGCCTGCAGCGGCGCCAGCAGCGCGGTGGCACGGTTGCGATCACCGGCAGCCACTGCGGCGTCCACCGCCAGCAGGCGCACGTTTCGGCGCTGCTGGTCATCGAGCCAGTCCTGCTGCAGGGCCGCGTCGAAATCGGCGTTGGCCTGGGCAGTGTTGCCCTGGCGCTGGCGCAGATAGGCCCGCATCACCAGGGCGACGGTATCGTCGGCATCGTTGTCCAAGGCCTGGTCTGCGGTGCGCTCTGCTTCTGCCAGCTGCCCATCGAGCAACTGCGTGGTCATCAGCAGCAGGCGGTGCGAGGCGACGTCGGGCGCACGTGCCACCGCTTCGCGGGCGAACCCGACGGCGGCCCGGAAATCCTGCGATATCAGCGCCTGGTAGCCTTCCTGTGCCGGTTTCACTGCACGCTGACGGCCCAATGCCACGCGCTTGGCGCGTAGATCTGCCACATTCGGTGCGCCCAGCTGCAGTGCGGTAGCCGCCGCAGCGTCGGCCTGCTCCAACTGCTGCTGCGCTTCCAGCGAGGCGACCCACAGCATCGCCCATGCACCCTGCTGCGGCTGCTGGCGGAAGGCCTGTTCGGCCTTGCTGGCGGCCACCGCCATCTGGTCGTTGTTGTAGGCGGTATAGGCTTCGGTCGCGATGGCGAATGCCTGCTGGTAAGCGCGCTCAGCCGGCGTCTGTCGTGCCGCCGGCACGGCGCGGGTACCACCGCCGATGGCAGCAGCGGCCGCCGGCGCGGTGGCCAGCCCCGGCAATGCCGGATCCTTCAGCCCCGCATCCAGCGCACGCCGCGCCTGCTGGCGTGCCTCGTCACTGCGACCGAGCTTCTGCAGCGAATAGATCTGCAGCAACCGCAGGCGCACCACATCCGGGCGCAGCCGCGATGCTTCGCCGGCCTGTCGCAGGGCCGTGCTGTAATCGCCACGCTCGTAGGCGGCGAACGCCTGCTCGGCCATGCGGTAGGCGGGCCCGGACAGCGGCAATGGCACGTCGGCCTGCGCGTATGCCGGGGCAGCGGCCGCCAGGGCAACGGCGATGACGGTGGACAGCAGCGAGGTCTTCATACCGTTGCAACTCCGGGAGGCGGCGACTGCAGCATCGCCGCGCGGCGGCGTTGTTCTTCCATCGCCTGGGCGATGGCGTCTTCGGTGGCGATGCCCCGCTTGACCAGGTAATCGCCGATGCGTCCATCACGCTGGGGCTTGTACTCATCCAGTGCGATCTCGAAATGCGCGTGGTCGATCAGGCGCATTTCCACCAGCAGGTCGCCCAGCAACGGCACGGTATCGATGCGCCAAAGCTCGGCGCCACTGATCATGCGCAGGCCGGCGTTGATCTCGCTTTCGCGGGCGATGCTCTGCTCGACCTGGGCGTTGCCGGTTTCCTGCTTCAACAGATCCAGCGCGGCCTCCGACAACGGATTGGCAACGGCCAGCCGCAGGGTACCTTCCTGCAAGGGAGGCAACGGCAGCATGCGCCACTGCACGCAGGCGTCGACGCTGACCGGGAACCCGCCCCGGCCCAGATAATCGACGTCGATCACCGCACGCTGCAGGTCGCCCTGGAAGGCAATCGCCTCGGCCAGCGTTTCATCATCCAGCCAGCCCTGTGACAGCAGGATGCGGCCAAGCGGTTGCTGGCGTCCGCCTTGCTGTTGCTGCAGCGCCTGTTCCAGGCGCTCGGGCTCGACCGCCTGCCAGGTGGTCAGCAGTTCGCCCAGGCGCTTGCGGGTCTGCACCAATGCCGCGGCGTCGGGGAAATCATGCATGGTCTTGTCCCAGACCATGCGCTTGCCGAAGAACAGATAGGCCAGGAACATCCGCCACGCGCGTGCGGTGGCCATGAAGTTGACCATGTTGCCGACCACCATGCGTGGGATCGACATCAACGCGTGTTCCCATCCATACAGCCGGTTGACGAAGTAGAAGCGCTGCACCACGCGCGTGGCCAAGGCAGCGGTGGTCAGCAGCGCGACGTTCATCTGCCAGCTGCCCGCCTGGAACACGCTGGGGTACTGCAGGTTCCACACACCGGTCATCTTCAGCAGCCAGAACAGCAGCAGCTGCAGGAAAATCAGGTAGGCGATGATGCTGACAAAGGAGGTGATGATGCCCTTGCGATCGCGCGCCAGCAGATACTTGGTCGCCAGCGAGCCGCGCCAGCCCAGCGTTTCCCAGCTCTGCAGGCCGATACCCAGTACCCAGCGCGCCTTCTGCCGGTAGGACGCACGGAAGTTGTCGGGAAAATACTCGCGTACGCACAGCGCCATCTGCTGGGTGCGCTCACGCACCGGCCCCCAGCCGAACCAGGACGGTCGCCGCACCAGGAACTGCACCGGGAAGCGGGCGAAGATCGAGTGCATTCCCATCGCCGCCAACCGTGCGCCGACGTCATAGTCTTCGGTCAGGCTGTCTGTATTGAACGGCTGGTTGCCGGTGGCCTCGCTCAGCGCCAGCAGCGCACGTCGCGAGAAACAGGTGCCCACGCCCGCCGACGGCACCATGCCGGACACGCTTTCGCGCACCACCAGGTCCTTGGCATGCCATTCGGCGAACTCGTCCATGTACACGCCGGCCACCAGTTCGTACCACTCGCGGTCCAGCGAGGTGACCGGCAGCTGGATCATGTCCTTGCGCGGCAGCAGGTAGTTGAAGAAGCGCAGTTCCATCGGGTGCAGCACGTCTTCGCTGTCGTGCAGGATGACCCCGGCGAACTCGATGTCGTGGCGCTTCTCGTAGTCGAAGATTGACAGGATCAGCCAGTTCAGGCAATCGGCCTTGCTGGTCGGGCCGTCATGCGGCACTTCCACGCGGCGCAGGCGCTTGTAGCGGCGGCGCATGCGTTCGACTTCGTCTATGGTCTGCTGATCGTTCGGATAGGTGCCGACGAACACCACGTACTCGCGGTAGTCGAGCACGTCGATCATGTTCTCGACCATCTGCGCGATGACGTCGTATTCCATCCACGCCGGCACCATGATCGCCAGCGGCTGCTCCGGCCGCTGCAGCAGGTCCTGCTGGGTCAGCGGCTTGTACTCGCGACGCTTCTTCACCGTCAGCGTGCGCCAGCTTTCGCGCACCCAGTACCAGACGTCGATGAACAGGTCATCGAGGCTGGAAATCAGGATCAGCACGGCCACCGCCGCTGCCACTGTTTCCAGAGCAGCGTAGTAGTTGGCCAGCTGGATGTTCCAGAACAGACCGTCCACGGTCGATCAGTGCCCGGTGCTGGCGGACTTGCGGCGGCGACGGATCTGGGTGATGCGGGCGGCCGCCAGGGCGAACACCACGATGCCCACCAGCAACAGCAGCCATACCATGTGCTGTTCCCATTTCGACTGCGGATTGCCCTCCTGGGCGATACGCGAACCGTAGGGATCCTGGCTGTCGAAATCGCGGACGACGTCGCTGCCATCGATCACGGCCAGGTCACCCCGCAGCAGCCGGAACGGCGCAGCCAGTGTCGGCCCCTCTGTGCCGAGGTCGCTGTACAGCACGCCGATCTGACCACCTGCCGAAGCCACCTGCACTGCCGCGGCCTGCTGCAGGCCGCGGAGGTCCAGGAGCGGCTGCGGCTTGCCGGCAATCACCAGCTGGCCATCCTTCAGGCCCGCCAGCGAGACACCGGACGGTGCCAGCGCGAAGGCCAGGTAAGGCCTGGTCGGACTGATCGCGGCGCCCGCATCCACTACCTTGAGGCTGGCCGCTTCCGGCGATGCGCCCACAGCGCTGGCAATGGCAATGACCTTGGCCAACGAGGTCGGCGCATCCTGCAGCCAGGTAGCCGGCACGAACACTTCATTGGCATGCGCCAGCTGGCTGGCCGCGCCGATGAAGTCTGCGCCGAGCGTGCGCTTGGCCAGTTTCAGGTGGCTGCTGGGCAGGATCGACACCGGGAACGCGGTAGCGGGATCGTGGCAGTAAGGCCGCGCCGGCTGCCGCAGGAAGCTGACCCGTACTTCATTGCGGGCCGACAACGCGTAGGTGGGCACCTTGGCAACCAGCCGCTGCGGCTTGCCATCGGTGGACAGCACCTTGGCCCCCAGCAGGTAGTCGTTGAAGTAGATCGTTGCAACCGCGCCCTGCCCGGCCGCATTGGGTGCAGCCGATACATCCAGCACCACCTCTTCCGGCAACCGGCCATCGGCCGACAATGCGCCCAGTTCAAAGGTGGCGCTGCGATCGCCACGAGTGACGATGTCCTGCGTACCGGCGATGTTGCCCAGCCGGCTCAGCAGTACGCGATCCCCTTCCATCGCGGGTGCGACCGCCTGCGTGACCTGCAGTGAACGCCCCAGTGCATAGTTGCGCCACTGCTCGGACAGCAAGCCTGCCACCTTGCCCCCGGCCGCGGGGTCGACCACCAGGGTCGGCCGTCCGGCAACAGTGGTCACGCTCACCGAGGCATTGGCCACCGGCTTTTCCAATGCCGCCATGTCGGCCGCCCGCCAGGTGCTGAATGCACTGGCGGCATCTGCGCCGCTGGCACCGACCTGCACGGCCAGCGCATCCAGTGCCGCTCGCACGCCGTTGCGCAGCGCATCGCTGCCGATCATCACATCGGCTGCGAGTGGGCCGCTGTCACGCAGCGACAACAGCGCACCGACTTCGGCCAGATCCTTGATTGCGTGCGCGCGCTCACCGGCTGCCAGCGCCGCGTAGGCAGGCACGCCCTGCAGACTGGCGGGAATGATGATGCCGGTCAGGTCCACGCTGTCGCCGACCTTGGGCAGTGCGACCACATCAACCTGCTTGCCTCCGGTCTGCAATGCTGCACCGATGCGCCACGCCGCATCGTAGGTCGATGCCTGCAGCGCCTTGCCCTCCACCAGCAGGCGCACGCGCGGCGGCAGTGCGCCCCAGGCCTTGGCCACGGTGTCCACCGCACGTCCATCGAAGCGATAGCTGAAGCGCGAATCCGGCGACAGCCGCAGCACGTTGGCTGGCGCGCTCTGGTCCGCGCAGCGGTAGTCGGAAACGATCGACCACCAGCCCACGCCGACGCGGACGAAGCCGTTCTCGCGGGGCTCGCCGTCAATGGCCAGCAGCTGGCTGGCGTCGCCCTGCGCGTCGGTGATCGAACGTGCCGCCATCGGATCGCCATCGACCGACCACAGCCCCGACGTGCGCCCGGTATGGCCACGCACATAGCGGCCATCCAGCTGCAGCTGCGCATCGCGGGTCGGCACGCCCACGGGTACGGGCAGGTAGACCTCGCGCTGGCTCTCCTGCCCGCTGAGCACCAGCGGCTGGCGGAAGCCGAGCTGGCGCAGCGTCATCTGCCGGCTTACCGTGCTGTCCCCAGTCCATTCGGTGAACTGGCCGGCAGCGCTGTCGGCAGCGCCAGCGGCAGCGGAGCTCGCCAGGGCCAGCACGGAGGAAACAACGAGGAAGCTACGTCGGCCGGTCTGGGTCATGGCGTCACTTCTTGTAGAGGGGTGGGAACAGGGCCGGCACTGCGGTGGCCGGTAGCAAATTCGGGCAGTGGATCTCCGCGCAGGGCCGCGACGATGCGCGCACTGGCTCGGCCATCACCGTAAGGACTGGCGTCGGGGTCGAAACGGGTTGCATGTGATGGTTGTTGCAACGCGGCGTTGACGGCATCGACGATCCGCGTCGGCGTCGTGCCGACCAGCTTCACCACCCCGGCATCGACCGCCTCCGGACGCTCGGTGACATCGCGCATCACCAGCACCGGTTTGCCCAGAGCGGGCGCTTCTTCCTGCACGCCGCCGGAATCGGTAAGGATCACGTCGGCGCGTTGCATCAGGCGCACGAAGCTCAGGTAATCCTGCGGCGGCACGAGGTGCACGTTGCCCAGATGGCCCAGCTCGGCATTCACCGGGCCCTGCACGTTGGGGTTGAGGTGCACCGGATAGAGCACCTGCAGGTCTTCGCGCTGGGCCAGCTCGGCCAGTGCGCGGCAGATGTCCAGGAAGCCCTGGCCGAAGCTCTCGCGGCGATGGCCGGTGACCAGCAGCAGGCGACGCTCGGGATCAAGCATCTGGAAGGGCGCATCGGCGCGGGCGCGCAGTGCCGGGTCGCGATCGAGCTGCTGTACGGTCTGCTGCAGGGCGTCGATGACGGTGTTTCCGGTCACCAGGATCCTGCCGCCGAGGTGTTCGCGTTCCAGGTTGGCGCGGGAACTTGGTGTGGGGGCAAACAGGAAATCAGAGACGACATCGATGACGCGGCGATTCATCTCTTCCGGCCACGGCCGGGTGATGTCGCCGGTACGCAGGCCAGCTTCGACGTGTCCCACCGGAATGCGGTGATGGAAGGCAGCGACTGCAGCGGTCATCGCCGTGCTGGTATCACCGTGGACCAGCACGCGATCGGGCCGCACCTGCGCATACAACGCATCCAGGCGCTCGAACAGCTTGGCGCACAGGCCGTTGAGGGTCTGGTTGGGAACCATCACATCAAGATCGTGATCGGCGGTGATCTCGAACAGCGACATCACCTGGTCCAGCATCGCCCGATGCTGGCCTGTGGTGCAGACGATGGATTCGATATCCGGCGCCTCACCCAGCGCCTTTACCAGCGGCCCCATCTTGATTGCTTCAGGACGGGTACCGAAAACAGAAAGAACCTTCACCGCAGAACTCCCTCAAGACCTGCAAACATCCTGTACGCGGATCGTAAGCGATCTCGTGAAGTTCGGCCACGTAAATGTGATACGCATCACAAAGACGCGCAGCAAGCCGGATGAAGCAACTGACGCAAAGCGTCACTATGTGACGCTGGGGCCCGTTTCAGGAGGCAATTCGAACACCTGCCGCAGGTAGGACAGGTAGCCCGGGTCGTCGCACATGCTCTTGCCCGGCGAGTCGCTGAGCTTGGCCACCGGCTGGCCGTTGCAGCGGACCATCTTGATGACGATGTTCAGCGGGGTCGGCCCCAGATCGTTGGTCAGGTGGGTGCCCACGCCGAACGCCACCTGGCAGCGGCCACGGAAGTAGTCGTACAGGCGCATCACCTTGGTGATGTCGAGCCCATCGCTGAACACCAGTACTTTGCTGCGCGGGTCGACCCGGCGCAGCTGGAAGTGGGCCAGCATTCGGTCGCCCCAGTCGAACGGGTCGCCGGAATCATGGCGCACGCCGTCGAACAGCTTGCAGAAATACATGTCGAAGTCGCGCAGGAACGCATCCAGCCCGACAACGTCGGACAGGGCGATGCCAAGGTCGCCGCGGTACTCGCGCGCCCACGATTCCAGCGCCGCTACCTGCGAATCGCGCAGGCGCGGGCCCAGCGCCTGGAACGCCTGCAGGTATTCATGGGCCATGGTGCCGTGCGGGGTCATGCCGTACAGGCGCGCGAAGTGCACGTTGCTGGTACCGACCAGCTGCGGGCCCAGCGCATCGCGCAGCAGCGGCAGCAGGCGCGCATGCCAGTCGCGCGAGTAGCGGCGGCGGCTGCCGTAGTCGGCGATGCGGCACTGTTCGAAGCCAGGGGTATCGCGCAGCAGCGCGGCCTTGGCCTGCAGGCGGCGTTCGCCTTCGGCGAAATCCGCCGTGGTGGTGTTGCGGAACCAGACTTCGTTGATGATCGCCAGCAGCGGCACTTCGAACAGGATGGTGTGCAGCCACGGACCGGTGATGTCCAGTTCGATCTCGCCAGGCACCGTCTTCGACGCGCGCAGCTGGATGTATTTGCGGTCCAGGTGGAACAGGCCGAGGAAGTCGGCGAAATCGGGCTTCACGAAGCGCAGGCCACGCATGTAATCCAGCTCTTCATTGCTGAAGCGCAGGCTGCACAGGTGGTCGATCTCCTCATCGATCTGGTCGATGTAGCGGGCCAGTTCGATACCGGGGGTGCGGCATTTGAAACGGTACTGAACCTGCGCGCCGGGGTGCTGGTGCAGCACCGCCTGCATCATGGTGAACTTGTACAGGTCGGTGTCGAGCAGGGACTGGATGATAGGCATGGGGGAATTATGCGCCCGTATGGGTGAACCGGGGTCCGTGGTGGAGGTGGCGCCCTCACGCGCTCTGCAGTCGATCCACGCCATGTGTGGATGATCCTGTGGCAGCGCGTTACAGCGACCTGCGCAGCAACCTCGGCACCTGCACCACTGCATGGGCCCAGATCGCCCCCCACACCGCCACCCGCACCGGCAACGACCGCTGCGGCGCTTCGAACTTGCTGAAATAGCGCCATAGCCCGCGATGCTTGTGCCATTCCACGAAGAACGGGCGCGAACGGCTGGACACCCCGCGCACGTGGGTCACCTTCAGGTCGTTGGCGATGGCGACCACGCCACCGGCCTCACGCACGCGGCGGCACAGGTCGAGGTCTTCGGCGTGCAGCCGGTAGCCGGCATCCCAGCCGCCGATGCGATCAAACAGGGCGCGGGGCATCAGCAGCAGCGCACCGGACAACGCAGGCACCTGCTGCAACGGCTGCGCCAGGTCGCGGGCAATGGCCAACCGCGCGCCACGACCGGGCGAGCGCAGCATGGCAAGGAAGTCCGGATCACGGCGCCGTACCGCGTCATCGGCCTGGCCCTGCTCGTCCACCTGCTCCACGCCCAGCAGACTGTCGCCCACCGCATTGGCGCGGTCACGCAGGGCTGCCAGCGTATCGACTTCGACCATCAGGTCCGGATTGATGAAGGCCAGCCACGGGCTGCGTGAATCGGCAACGCCTTGGTTGTTGGCTGCGGCAAAACCGGGGTTATCCGGGTTGGCGATGAAACGTACACGCGGATCATGGCTGGCGTGGCGCTGCACGACTTCCAGGGTGTCATCCAGCGATCCATTGTCGACCACCCGGATCTCGGCCACGTCCTGCGCCTGGCGCAGCCGCGACAGGCAGGCATCGATGGTACTGCCGCTCTGGTAGGTGACGACGATGGCGGCAATGGCGGAATTCAAACAGGCGGCTCCAACGGTGATGGCGGGACGAACAGGTCGCCCTGCCCGCGCGGCATTATCGCCTGCTGCAGGCCGTGCTGCAGGTCCTGGCGCAGCGCGTGCAGCGGGTCGTGCATCAGGAAGTCAGCCAGCCGCGGTACCCAGCCTGGCCAGCGCGCGGCCAGTGCTTCCAGATCGCCGTCGCGGCTGGGCGCTTCACTGGCACGGCTGACGAAGGCGTTTTCGCACAACACGTTGCGCCAACCGAGACCGGCCATGCGCAGGCTCAGATCGACCAGCGCCGCGTTCCAGCCCAGGTAGCTTTCTGCATCCAGGCCACCGGCGCGCCGCCGTGCATTGGCGCGCACCAGTACGGCGTGGGTGACCGCCGAAGGGAGTTCAGGATGCAGAGTCGGCAGCGCGGCGCAGACATGGGCCAACAGCGCTGGGTCGTCCGGTTCGGGGTTGAGCTCACCCAAGCGCGGCCACGCCGCAGTTTCGCCCACGTTGCACCACGGCGTGGCCGTGGCAATGGCCGCGTCGCGTGCAAACGTGGCCTGCAGCTGCTGCAGCCATCCCGGTGCAGGCACGCTGTCCGGGGCCAGCACCGCGACGTCCAGGCCATCGCAGGCACGCAGCATTTCGTCCAGGTGGGCAACCTCGCCGAGTGGCCTGGCGCGGCGGGTGTATTCGGCCTGCAGCGGGGTGTGCGCCAGCCAGTGTTCGACCACCGCCTGTGCGCGTGGCCCGGCCTGCGCGTCATCGGCCAGCCAGATCGATGTTCCCGCTGCGGTACCGGCATCAAGCGCGGCCAGGCAGCGGTCAAGTACCGCGTCGTCCACGCCCAGCGGCAACAACACGATCGCCCCCATCCCGCCTCCGTGGTTGTCGGTGGCCACAGCGTAGCATCGGGTGGGTGTCGGCCGGGTTGCACCCGGCACCCGCAGAGGCCGCAGCAACGGCAACGGCAACAGCAAAAGCTGGCTTCCTGGGAATGGCGGGGTGGGTCCGGTGGCAGGGGACGCCGTGAATCCATCCCTGGAGGCTTGGCCGCGGCATCCATGCCGCGGACACCCCCGCCACCGGACCCACCCCGCCTTCGACAGTTCCCCGGTGGTCAGTAGATCCACGCCATGCGTGGATGAATCTTCATCGAAATCGAGTATTTCGACATTGAGACGAGGAGCATCCACGCATGGCGTGGATCTACCGGTCACGACGTCGCGTCTGGGGCAGAGCCCCCTGAGTCAGGGGGCGGCCGCAAAGCGGCGGGGGTCTGGAAGCTGGTAAGCGGGGCCCACGGTTCGCGCAGCGAAGCGTGGGAGCGACAGCGCGCATGCGATGGCGTGTTACCCGGGCGCAGCCCTGCCCTCCCCCCCTTACTTCTTTGCGCGCGGCTGGTTCAGCGGCTCCATCGCGCGGAAGCGTTGGCTGTACTCGTCAGTCAGGGTGCGGGCTTCCTGGCCGTTGCGGACGATGGTCGGGGTCAGCAGCACGATCACTTCCGAACGACGGCTGGTGCGGCTCTTCTGGCCGAACAGTGCACCCAGCACCGGAATCCGGCTGAGGCCGGGAATGCCGCTGCTGCCATCGGTGGCCGAATCGGTGATCAGGCCGGCCAGCATGATGGTGTCCCCGCTCTGCACCGCCGCCTCGGTGGCCAGCTTCTTGGTGGAGATGCGCGGATTGCAGTTGCGCTCCTGCGGATTGCAGTTCTCCGGCACGTCCGATGCGCTGCTGATCTCCTGCACGATATCCAGGAACACCGTACCGTCACGGGTTACGCGCGGGCGCACCTTGAGGATCACGCCGGTGTCGATGTACTGCACCGAGCTGTAGCTGCTGGTGCCGATGCCGGTGTTGACCGTGGTGGTGTTGATCGGCACCTTGTCGCCCACGTTGAGGGTGGCTTCGGCGTTGTTGCGCACGAACACCGAGGGCGTCTGCAGCAGGCGCACGTCGGTGACCTTGTCCAGCGCGCTGACCACGGCTGCACCGTTGTGCCCGGTGAACGCCCAGTTGGCGCCATCGGTGCCGGTCACCGCACCGGCGAAGGTGTTCCAGGAGCCGCCGGCCGCTGCGGGCAGGGTCAACCCGGACAGCGCGCCGGTCAGCGCGCGCCCCGCCACGGCATTGTCGAAGAACCAGTTGACGCCGTACTTCAGGTCGCCGGTCAGCCCGACTTCGGCCACCTGCGCTTCGATGTGTACCTGCAGCGGCATCACGTCCAGCTTTTCGATCACCTCGCGGATCGAGCGCCAGGCCTGCGGTGTCGAACGCACCAGCAGCGTGTTGGTTTCCTCCACCGCCGACACGCCAACACGATCGCCTTCCACTTCCAGGCTGATGCTGACGTTGCCCGACTGGCGCTGCGGCAGGTTCAGGCTGCCGGCACTGCCACCACTACCACTGCTGCCGCCGCCGACCTGGTTGTTGAAACTGCTGCTGTTGCCCGCATCCATGCCACGGTCGCCATCGCTGCCCAGCTGCGACGGGATGGCGCCTGGCGCCAGCGCTGCCGAGCCGGAACCGCCACGGTTGCCACTGCTGGCAAAGGCTTCACTGAGGCGCTCGGCCAGGTCGCGCGCCTTGATGTAGCGCAGCTCATGCGAGAACAGGCGCGCGCTGCCACCGGCAGTATCGATGCGGTCCAGCCACTGCTGGATCTGGTCCAGGTAGCGCACCTGCGGGGTGATCACCAGCACCGCGTTGGCGTTTTCCAGCGGCAGGAAACGGAACATACCCGCGCTGGGCGTCTTGCTCTCTTCGCCGAAGACCTTCTCCAGATCGGCGGCGACCTGCTCGGCCTTGCCGGACTGGATCGGGAACACGCCCACCGACATGCCCGAGAGCCAGTCGACATCGAAGATTTCGACGGTATGCAGGTAGTTCTCGAGTTCGGCACGGGTGCCGCCAAGGGTGATCACGTTGCGGCCGCTGTCGACGTTGACGATGGCATTGGGCCGCGCATACGGCTCCAGTACCTTCTTCATCTCGGTGGCGGAGATGAACTGCAGCGGCACCACGCGCACTTCGAAACCGCGTGCGCTGGATGCCGGCGCGGTGCTCGGCGCCACGGTGCCGGCCAGTGCCTGGTCGGCGGCGACGATGTTGTAGCGGCCACCGCTGTAGACCATGCGGGCGTTGTTCCAGCCCAGCACCATCTCCAGCAGGTTCAGTGCCTGTGCCGGCGACACCGGCTTGGGCGTGGCCAGCGTCACCGTGCCCTGCACCCCCGGGGCGATCACGTAGTTCTGGCCGAGCATGTCACCGAGGATGGCCTTGACCACCGCGTGCACCGACTCGCCCTCGAAGTTGAAGGTGGCTTCGCCGGAGCTGGCCGCATGCAACGCGGGCGACGGCTTGCGCGCGGCCTCGCGGTTGATCATGGTGCCGGTGCCGCGACGGATCACCGCCTGCGGCGTTCCCTGGGCTTGATCGGCCGCTTCGGTCTGCGCATCGGTGGCGGCCTGACCGGCGCTTGCCGATGGCTGCAGGTTGCCGTTGCGTTGCACATGCGGGGCCGACACGGTGCTGCAGCCGACCAGCAGTGTCAGGGCAAGGGACCAGGGAAGAAAACGCAGATTCATGCATTCACTCTATCGGTTGGTGCCATCGCCCGGGGGCGGCGACGGTTGTTGCTGCTGTTGCTGCAGCTGACGGCGGCGGGCCTGGATGCGTTCGCGGATGGCCTGCATCTGCGCTTCGCTGGGACCGTTGGTATTTGCAGGGGGTGCGGCGGCTGCGGCCGGTGCAGGCGAGGCGGGAGCCACATTGCCATCGGCGGCACGGGGGTTGGGCAGGGTCTGGCTGGGCGTTGGCTGTGGCGGTGGCGGCGGAACCACCGCGCCAGGCACAGGCGGTGTGCCATTGGCCCCGCGCAGCGCGGTCGGCGCTTCACCGCCCTGGCCATTGAACACGGCCAGTTCCAGCACCTGGCTGCCACTGGAGCCGATCACCGTGGCCTGGCGCGGTTCCAATGCGACCAGTTGCCAGCCATCGACTGCATCGCCATTGAGGCGCAGGCGCAGCGACCGGCCCTGCTCGGTGGTGAAGGTGGCCATGCTGAAATCACGGGTCATCAGCACGCCGGTCAGGCGCAGCGCGGGACTGGCGGCCGCTTCGCTGCCCCCCAGCAGATACGGGCGCGGCTTGCGGTCTTCGGCGAACAGGGGCCGTTCGCTGATCACGCTGTAGCTGTCTGCGCCGGCCATGCGTTCGGGCGCCAGCACCGGCAACGCCGGCAGCGCGGCCTGGGCGTCGCCCTCTGTGCTGACCGTGGGCAGCTGGCTGCCAAGCCCGAAGCCGGTGGCCAGCCAGGTCGCCGCAGCCCATCCGGCCACCGCCAGCAACAACCCGGTGCGCAGGTTGATCTGCTCAAGCTTCATCGGCCACCTCCTGCGCATCGGCAGCAGGCTGCTCCGCTGGTGCAGGTACAGGTGCCGGCGGCGACACCACCGGCGCCGCTGCAGGCGGTGTGGCCACGGGCGCTGTGGAGGAATCGGCGGCAGCACCCGGCAACAGGTAGCCGGCCAGCTCGAAGGACACATCCAGGCCGAGGCCGGATTCGTTCGGCGATTGCTGGAAGCGCTGCGCGATCAGGTTGAGGTTGTCCACGAACAGGCGCGGGCTGCCGGTCTCCAGACTGTGCAGCACGGTGGCCAGTTCGGCCACGCCACAGCGCAGGCGCACCTGCATGGCTACGCGCACGAAGGCGGCATCGCGACGGTTGTCGCTCAATGGGGTGCGGTTGCTGATGGTGCAGCTGCGGTTGCCCGGGCTGGCCATCGCCACCGCATCCTGCAGGCGTGCGCCGAGCGCGGCCGCAGCGGCCTCGGCGGTGGCTTCCTGCAGGAAACCCGGGCGCTGCTGCAGGGCGTCGCGGGTCGCGCGCAGCCGCTGTTCGATCTGCGGCTGCTGCTGCAGCTGCGCCTGCACGCGCTGCTGGCGCTCGCGCAGGGCAGCGGCATCGGCATCGATCGCGCGCAGCGGCTGGGTGAACCACGGGTGCACCAGCAGCAGGTAGGCCAGGCCCAGCACTGCCAACAGCAGTGCCAGTGCCAGCCAGCGGTCACGGCGTGCGCTTGGCATCGGCATTGGCCGCCTCCGTGGTTGCAGTCGGGGCGGGTGCCGGCGCCGGTGCTGCCGAAGGCAATGGCTGCAGCTCGGCGGTCAGGGTGAAGCGGTCGCGGCCACTGGCGGCACCGTCAGCCTGCAGCACGCCGGTGAGATTGACCTTGCGCCACTGCGGCGCGTCCTGCAGCAACGGGACCAGCTGAGATGCTTCGCTGCTGAGGCCGATCAACTGCAGGCTGTTGTTCTCGATCGCCAGTTTTTCCAGGTAGGTGCCATCGGGCAGGCGTCGGGTCAGCTCACTCCACACTTCGACGGTACTGGCGCGCTGGCTGCGTTGTGTTTCCAGGAACGCCGCTCCATCCAGCAGCGCCTGCAGCTGGCTGCGTTCGCTGGCCACGCCACGTGCACTGCGGGCGCTGCGCTCGACGTCTTCGCGCAGCGCATCGACGGCGGCGCGGCGGTTGTCCAGCAGCTGCATCGCCGCCAGCACCAGCATCACCAGCGCAGCCATGGCAAGCAGCAGGTTCCAGCGCCGCATCGGGTCCGGTCGCTGCTGACGCTGCGCGGGCGGCAGCAGGTTGACCTGCAGTGCGCGGCCTTGGGCGTCGATCGCATCGACACCGGCCAACGCATCGGCCCACTCGCCGATCTGCGCGCGCCAGTCATCCAGCTGGCGCAGCGGCCAGGCCACCAGCTCCACCTGCAGCAGGCCTTCGCCGGCACTGCCCAGCTCACGGATGTCATAGCTGACCTGGCTGGCTTCGAACGGTGTCTGCCGGTCGATCTCGTAGCCGACCACCGCACGCAGGCGGTCAGCGGCTGCGGCAGGCAGACGCAGATTCCGCCGCAGGACCTGCCCGGCCGGCAGCAGCCACACCCGTGGCAGGCTGCGCAGGCGCGGCTCCAGCACGCGGTCCAGGTCCGCCGGTTGCAGCGGCCATGGCAGGCGGGCCACAGGCTCGAGGCCGTCACCGGTTTCGCGCCAGACCTGCAACTGCCCGTCTTCGCACTGCAGCAGCAGGCGGGTCTGCGACCAGCCCAGCGCCCATTGCCAACGCATCGGCACCCAGGCCAGCAACGACTGCCGCCACCAGCGCAGGAAACGGCCGGCACCGGGGCCGATCTGGCCCTGCACCTGCCGCAGACTGTCCTGCCACGCCGTCATCTTGCTGCCATTCCCTGCTCCCAGCGAAGCACTGTGTAGGTCCGGCCGGGCACCCCGCCCGATCCGTTGCGCACCACCGCCTGCAGCACCGACAGGCGTCCGCCGCCGTCAGTGGCGCGGGACTCGATACTATAGGTGCCACTGCCGCTGGCAAGCTCCGATGCACCCGCAGCGTTATCTCCGTCACGCTCCTGCTGGGCGCGTTGCGCCAGCAGTTGTTCCGCATCCAGGCCCATTGCGGTCAACACCGGGCCACTGGCGAAGCGTGGATCCGGTCGCGCCTGCCGGCTGTAGAGCGTCAGGTGCGGCAGCATCGCGGTATACAGCGGCCCGCGCATCCCCAGCACCCGCTGCAGTTCGCCCAGGGTTTCAAAGCGCTTGTTGCGCGGGCCATAGGGCAGGCCTGCGGCGGCGTACTCCGGCGCCTCGGCACCGCCACCGGGCTGCAGCAGGCTGTCTTCGTCGCGCCAGTCGATGATCGCACCGGCCAGCTGCCTGGCGCTTTCTGCTGGCTCGCCCAGTGCCTGCATGAATGCGGACAGCAGGGCCGCATCGGCCAGGTTGAGGTTGATCTTGCCGTTCTCGTCCAGCACCCGGATCTCGATGCGGGCGTCGTCGAACTGC
Source organism: Stenotrophomonas sp. GW821-FHT02D01 (assembly GCF_059421765.1). NCBI lineage: Bacteria > Pseudomonadati > Pseudomonadota > Gammaproteobacteria > Lysobacterales > Lysobacteraceae > Stenotrophomonas > Stenotrophomonas sp. GW821-FHT02D01. The sequence continues at coordinate 20,373 of NZ_JBWKVP010000001.1, read as the reverse complement.
CAGCGATAGGCCCGGCCGTCGGCCTGCCACGGTGGACGCTGCGGGTCTGGCTGCAACCGCAGCAGCGCGTACTCCAGGCCCGCACGGGCGCGCTCCTGGCCGCGTGCATCGTCACCGAGCACCCGCTGCTGCAGGTGTTCGACCCGTGCGCTGAGCGCGAAAGCGCCGACCAGTGCGGTCATCAGCGCGATCAGCCACAGCACCAGGACCAGCGCGGCACCACGTGGACGCTTCATCGCGCGCCTCCGCTGCCGCCAGCCCGCAGTGCCACCACCAGCGGCGGCCATGGCGTGCCCCGGGTTGGCACGATCTGCACCTCCACCAGCAACGGCAGGCGACGGGTGTCCTCCCAGCGTGGCAACCATTCGGTCAACTGCCCGTTGCTGGCGTCGACACCGCGATAGCGCAGCCTTACGTCCTTCAACTCCTCCGCCAGCACTTCGGGCGGGCGCGGCGGGTTCTCTTCGATGCGCTCGCCTTCCTGCAGCAGCACCAGTTCCAGCAGCAAGCGGCGGTGGCCGGCTGCGCCATCCACCTGCAGCGCATGCAGGTAGGGGCCGCCGCGACCGAGATAGCCCGGCAGGTCGGCAACGAACTGCATGCCCTGATCGTCCCCCTGGAAGAACACCGGTTCGCGGGTAGGATCGGGCACTTCCAGCGGGCTGCGCAGGGCGCTGGCGAGCTGGCGCCGCAGCAGGGCCTGCACTGCGCGCATGCGTTCGCTCTGCGCGGCAATCTGCTCACCGCGCTGGCTGATCGCCATCGCCGAGCGCACGCTGGCGAACGCCAACGCCAGGCCGCCTGCCAGCAGCACCGTGGCCAGCATCACTTCGATCAGGGTGAAGCCCCGCGCGCGGCGCCTCATCGCGCATTCTCCAGCGCGGGCGGCAACAGACGCAGGCTGCGCCAGCGCAACTGCTCGCGCTCGCTGTCGCCCCAGCGCACCTGCAGCTGCAGTTCCGCCAGCCAGGGTGCGCCCGGCGACTGCGCAGCGGGCAGCGGAGCACTACGCGGCTCGGCCCAGGGCTGCACCTGCAGCTGCCAGTGATAACGCCCCTGCTCCCACTCGCCCTGCTGGCTGCCGGCCTGCAGCGGCGCTTCCACGCCGGCAGCGGCCAGCAACGATTGCGCGTGCAGCACCGCGCGCGTGCGCAGCTCGGCATCGCGCACCTGGCGCGCGCCACCGGACAGGCTGCCCAGCAACAGCGTCAACGCCAACCCGAGCAAGGCGAAGGCAACGATCACTTCCAGCAGGGTGAAACCACGGGCGCGCGACCTCATTGCGCCCGCCACGGTCCGGAACGGACTTCACCGGTCAACCAGCCCACATCGATGCGCCACTCGGCGCTCTCCAGCTGCAGGCGGATGCGGCCGCCACTGGAGCCGCCGTCGGGATGGAATTCGATCACGCCCTGGCCGGGCGCGGTGGCCAACTGCGCGGCACCTTCGAACTGCACCTTCAGCTTGGCCGGCACTTCACCGTGGCGCTGGCTGGCGCCCTGCCAACGATGCTGCGCCGGTTCGATCACGAAGCGCTGCGGCTCGCCGCGGGCAATGGCCTGCGCGCGCACCATGCGCAGCTGGTTGGCGATGTCCTTGCCGGCACTGCGCAGCTGCATGCCGGCAAAGCCGCGCGACATGCCAGCGGCGGTGATCAGGCCGATGGCCGCGATCAACGCGATCACCAGCAGCATTTCCAGCAGCGACAGGCCCGCCGCGCGCCTACCGTGCAGGCGCGGGCGTGACACCCGGCGCGGCAGGAAAAGCAGCATGCGCGCTTACGGCTGGTAGCGGATATCAGCGTCGACGCTGCTGCCGCCGGCCTTGCCGTCCTTGCCCAGGCTGATCAGTTCATACGCCTGGCCCTCGCCCGGTGCGCGGTACTCCAGCGCGTGCCCCCACGGGTCGTTGAGGTCGGCAGGCTTGGCATACGGGCCCAGCCAGCCACCGACGCCGGCCGGTGCGGTCACCAGGTCGTTGAGCGAGGCGGGCAGCTTGCCGGTGTCGATCTGGTAGTTGTCGACCTTGGAGGCAACGGTCTGCACCTGCGCCTTGGCGATGTTGGCCTTGCCACGATCGGCGCCGCCGAGCACGCGGCTGGCGACCAGAGTCAGCACTGCGCCGATCAGCACGATGACGATGATGATCTCCAGCAGGCTCATGCCCGACTGGTGACGTGCGGCGGTGAAGGAAAGGCGGATCGGTCGACGGGAAGCAATCATGGTCGGTCCTTTCAGGTACGGGATGTCGGAGTTGCGAAGGAGGCCATCGTCAGCCGATGGCGTTGGTAAGGTCGTACAACGGCACCAGCACGGCCACGATCACCGCGCCGACCACCGAGGCCAGCACCAGGGTGATCGCCGGCACCATCGCCGCCAGCAGGCGGTCGATGCGGCGGGCGCTGTCCTGTTCGAAGGTATCAGCAGCTTTCAGCAGCATGGTATCGAGCGCGCCGGACTCCTCGCCGACCTGGATCATCTGCAGCGCCAGCCGGGGAAAACGTTTACCGCGCGACAACGCCAGCGACAAGCCGGTGCCGTTCTTGACCTCGTCGGCGGCGGTCTCCAGGTCTGCCGCAAGGGCGCGGTTGCCAAGGACGTTGCGGGCGATGCCCAGCGCGCCCAGCAGTGGCACGCCGTTGCGCAGCAGTGTCCCCAGAGTGCGCGCCAGCCGCGCGGTTTCCAGCTCGCCCAGCAGGCGGCCGATGCCGCGGCGCTGCAGCAGCCAGCCATCCAGCGCCAGACGGAACGCGGGCTGCCGCGCCTTGCGTTCGAACAACAGCAGCAGCACGCCCGGCACCACCAGCAGCAGCACCCACCAGTCACGCACGAACAAGCCCAGCTGCAGCACCAGGTTGGTGAACCACGGCAGCGCCACGTCCAGGCTTTCGTACATCTGTGCGAACTGCGGCACCACATAACCCAGCAGGAACAGCAGCGCACCACCCACCACCACCAGCAGGATCGCCGGGTAGACCAGCGCGTTGATCACCTTGCCCTGCAGCGCACGGCTGCGTTCAAGGTAATCGGCCAGGCGTTGCAGCGTGTCGTGCAGGCTGCCACCGGCTTCACCGGCGCGCACCATGTTCACGTACAGACGCGAGAACAGGCCGTGCTGGCGTTCAAGCGCAGTGGACAGCGGCGCGCCACCACGCACCACGTCGCGGATGTCGGTGATCGCGCGGCGCGAACGCTCGTCTTCGGGCAGGCTGAGCAGGATCGACAGCGCGCGGTCCAGCGGCTGTCCGGCACCGAGCAGCGTGGCCAGCTGCTGGGTGAACTGCAGCAGTGCCGCGCCCTGCAGCGGACGCTGGCGGAACAGGCCGCGCAGGCTGCTGCCGCCAACCGCCCCCCCGTCGGCCAGCTGCGTTTCCATCGGCAGATGGCCCTGGTCCTGCAGGCGCGCGACCAGCTCGGCCTCGCTGGCCGCTTCCATCTGTCCGTCGAACACTTCACCGTGTGGGTTCAGTGCCTTGTAACGGTAGTTCGGCATGTCAGCGTCGTCCCTGCACGCGCATCAGCCTTCCTCGGTCACGCGCAGGACTTCCTCGAGGGTCGTCTGCCCGCTCAGGGCCTTGCTCAGGCCGTCCTCGTACATGGTGCGCATGCCGGCTTCGCGGGCGATGCGCTCGATCTCGCCCATGCCATCGCGACGCATCACCGCACGGCGCAGCGCGTCGTTCATCACCAGGAATTCCACGATGGTGGTGCGCCCCAGGTAGCCGGTCGGCGCCAACGCCGAAGGCTTCGGCCGATACAGGTGGATCGTTCCGTCCGGTTGCAGGCGGCGCAGGTCGAAGCGTTCGATCTCTTCCGGCGAGGCTTCGTAGCGCTCGGCGTGGGTCGGTTCCAGCCGGCGCACCAGGCGCTGGGCCAGGATGCCGTTGATGGTGGAGGTGAGCAGATAATCTTCCACGCCCATGTCGAGCAGGCGGGTGATGCCGCCTGCGGCATTGTTGGTGTGCAGCGTGGACAGCACCAGGTGGCCGGTCAACGCTGACTGGATCGCGATGCGCGCGGTTTCCAGATCGCGCATTTCACCGATCATGATGATGTCCGGATCCTGGCGCACGATGCTGCGCAGCGCATTGGCGAAATCCAGCCCGATCTGCGGCTTGGCCTGGATCTGGTTGATGCCTTCGATCTGGTACTCGACCGGATCTTCAACGGTGATGATCTTGACGTCGGCGGTGTTGAGCTGGCTCAACGCGGTGTACAGCGTGGTGGTCTTGCCCGACCCGGTGGGACCGGTCACCAGCAGGATGCCGTGCGGCTGTTCAAGCACCTTGCGGAACTGCGGCAGGAAGGCATCGGTGAAGCCCAGCCGATGGAAGTCGAACACCACCGTCTCGCGGTCGAGCAGGCGCATCACCACGCTTTCGCCGTGCGCGGTGGGCACCGTACTGACACGCAGGTCCAGTTCCTTGCCCTGCACGCGCAGCATGATGCGGCCGTCCTGCGGCAGACGGCGCTCGGCGATGTTGAGCCGGGCCATGATCTTGATGCGGCTGATCACCGCGGCGGTCAGGTTGGCCGGCGGGCTCTCGCCTTCGACCAGTACGCCATCGACGCGGTAGCGCACTTTCAGCCGGTTTTCGAACGGCTCGACGTGGATGTCCGATGCGCGCAGTTCGACCGCGCGCTGGATGACCAGGTTGACCAGGCGGATCACCGGCGCTTCGGAAGCGAGATCGCGCAGGTGCTCGATATCGTCCACTGCGCCGCCCTCGCCATCGGCGGTTTCCACGATCGCGCCCATCGCACTGCGGCCCTGGCCGAACCAGCGCTCGACCAGATCATCGATCTCTGCACGCATGCCCAACAGCGGCGTGACCGGCACGCCCAGTGCCAATTGCACGGCCTGCTGCGGGTAAGGGTCGTGAGCATCGGCCAGCCACAGCTGCACGCCGTGTTCATCCAGCGCCAGCGGGCACACGTGGAACTGCTTGAGGAAGCGCACCGACAGCGGCAGGCCTTCGGCCAATGCCTGCGGTGGCGATTCAGGCAGCTGCCGTCCTTCCAGCAACGGCAGGCCCAGCACATCGGCACTGGCCTGTGCCTGGTCACGTTCAGACACCAGCCCAAGCCGTACCAGCAGGCCAAGCAGGCTGCCACCGGACTCGGCATGCAGCGGCCGCGCACGCGCCAGATCTCCTTCCTTGAGCCGACCACGCGCCAGCAGCGCATCGAGGATGCGGCCTTCAGTGTCGTCGATGGCGGTGGCAGCGAGCGCGTTCACGTGACTCTCCTGTCGATCGTCCCGACTTTAGCAGTTAAGCCGTGGTTTCCACCCTCTCCGGTTCTTCTTTCGTAAAAAGACGAGGCCCGTCACACAGGTGACGGGCCCCGCTTATTCATTTACGACCGTCGGTAATTACTGGGTCGCCAGAATGCTCACCCCGCTGTAAGCGGCCTCACCCACCACCTTGATGTAGTAGGTACCGGCCACCGGCTTGGCCACGCGCACGGTTTCGGTATTGCCCGGGCGGGTCGACTTGGCATCGTTGTCGGTCGCGGTGGGCACGCGGCCCTGCGCCAGGTATACCGACACGTTGCCGCTGCCGCCGTAGGTCAGCACGCTCAGCGTCTTGCCGGCGGCCGCTTCGAAGGTATAGACGGTTTCGCTGGCGGCCGCACCGGCCAGCCCGCCCACGGTCACCTTGTTGGTCAGCGGAATGCCTTCCGGCTCGCAGTTCTCGGTGCACGGCTCCTTCAGCGCGGCATCCAGTGCGGCCTTGGCATCGAGGATGCCGGTACCGATCGGGGTGGCCGCCGGGATGGTCACCGGGAACTTGCGCGCCGACTGCTTGAGCAGGGTTTCCAGCGCGGCCGGGGCCAGCGGCTCCTTGCCCTTGGCGATCAGCGCGCTCTGCACCATGGCGGCCACCGCGGCAACGTGCGGCGAGGACATCGAGGTACCGCCCTTGCCCATCAGCACCCACTCACCGGCGTCCGGGGTGGTTTCCGAACTGGAACCGACCTGCCAGATGTAGCCGTTCGGGTTGCCGTCGACACTGCCGCCACCGCCCGGGGCCGACAGGTCGACCGCGGTGCCGTAGTTGGAGTAATAGGTGATGCCACCGGTGACACGGGTCGCACCCACCGCCACCACGTTGTTGCAGCTGGCCGGACGGTATTTGGACGCGTTGTCGGTTTCATTGCCGGCCGCGACCACCACCAGGGTGCCGCGCGACACGGCGCCGTTGATCGCGTCCTGGTAGGCGGCATCGCAGGCGCCACCACCACCCAGGCTCATGTTGATGATTTCCGCCGGATTGGTGTTGGCCGGAATGCCCGGCACGGTGCCGCCCGACGCCCAGGTGATGGCGTCGCTGATGTCGGCCAGGGTGCCGCCGCACTTGCCCAGCACGCGCACCGGCAACACCTTGGCCTTGTAGGCCAGGCCTGCCAGGGCACTGCCGTTGTTGGTCACCTCGGCAATGGTGCCGGCCACGTGCGTGCCGTGCCAGGAACTGCCTTCCGGTTCGGAACCGGTGTAGCACTCGTTGGCCGTTTCCACCCAGTCGCCGTAGTCGGTGGCACCCGGTGCGCGGCCATCGTTCGGGCGGCGCGAGGATTCCTTGTCACTGATGAAATCGTAGCCTTCCAGCAGGTTGCTGCCGAAATCCGGCACGCCCGGCAGGATGCCGGTATCGAGCACGGCGACCACGATGCCCTCGCCCTGCGAGAGATCCCACGCGGCCGGTGCATTCACACCACCGGTGGCGTTGAAGAAGTTCCACTGGTACTGCGCATAGTTGGGATCGTTGGGCACCAGTGCCGGCTGCGCATTGGTGGCACGCAGGTCCGAGCGCTGCAGGCGCACGTTGGCCACCGCGTACTGCACCGACGGATCGGCATTCAGTTCAGCCAGTACCTTCTGCATGTCGGCCGAGCCCAGCCGGGACTTCAGGCGGATCAGGTCGCCACCGGTACCGAGCTTGCGCTCCACCAGCGGGGAAAGTGCCGCAGCACGGCTGGTGGTGCCGCTGCTGACGATGGCACGCGACAGTGCCGACTGCACGACCGAGAGCTTGGTCGAACGATCGCTGGCGGCCGCGGTGCCGTTGCGGTACTTCACGATGATGCCGTCCACGCTCTGCTGGGCAGTGCTGGCCACGCGCGCCGGTTCCTTGGCCACGCCCGGCTTGGCCGCATGCGCCGCACCGACGCCGACAGTCAGCGACAACACGGCGGCAGCCAGCACATTGATGCGAAGGGTCTGCTTCTTGGTCACGTTCGAAATCCTCTTCAAGGTCATGGTTGAGCTTTCCTTCTCCGCCCGTTGCACGGACGGAGCTCACTACGGCCATCACTCCCTGCGACTGCCCTGGCTGGCCCACCAGGGTTGCCATGCCACGCCCCTTTGGCGCTCACTGCTCGACGTGCCGATGGGTTGCCCACCGGCACGTTGTTGCGCACTTACCAGCCGAAGCCGGCACCCACGCCGACCGAGCTGTCATCACTGCTGAAGGCACCACCGACGGTGACCGTGGCGCGATCGCTGATCGCACGCTGGTAGCCCAGCGACATGGCCGACTCGCCTCCCTGGAAACCGATGCCGACGCCGACCCGGTTCTGGGTGCGGATGCCGGCGGCACTGGTGGCCATGTTGAGCATCGCTGCGCTCATCGCGCCCTGGCGGTCGATGCGGCGATCCATGTGGCGCAGGCGTCCATCAACTTCGCCCTTGAACACATCGAAGCTGTCGGTGACTGCCTGCACGCGGCTGTCGGTGTAGCTGTTGGCGGTGGTGATGCCGCGATCCAGCTGGCCCTTGTTGACCGCATCGGTTGCGGTGGTGCCGGCCGCCACGTTGGTGACCTGGCGTTCGTTGCCCTCACTGCCGACCGAGACGGTGTTGGCGCGATCGGCAACCGAGCCCTGGCCCAGCGCCACCGCATTGGCCGCCGTTGCACTCGCGCCCTGGCCGACAGCGGTGGACGATGCACCGCTGGCGACAGCGCCATCGCCCATCGCGACGGCGTTGACGCCACCGCCTGCAACCAGTGCCGGCTGCGCATTGCCTGCGCTGGCTGCGGTCGGGGTGCCCTGCACACGGGCCGTTGCCGATCCGCCATCCGCCAGGCTCGCGTCGGTGGCAGCCGACGCCGTGGTCACGTTGGACGCGTCTGCGTCCAGCGGAGCGGCCATCGAACGCAGGCTTGCCGCGCCGGAACGCGTGCCGCTGGCGGTACGACGATCGATCTCGCTGACCTTGCGGTCCAGTGCGCCCAGCGCGTCACCGACGTTGCTGTAGGTGGAACCCTGGATCACATAGTTCGGCGCAACGAACACGCCCTGCATGCCGACGCTGGCACCGCCGCCGAGGAAGCTGGCGGCATCGCTGAGCGACTGGAACAGCTGCCCACCGTTGATCGCCTGGCGGCTACCGGACGCAATGCTACCGGCGCCGACGTTGTCGATGGTGGTGCCCTGGATACCGGCGAGGGTCAGGCGGTCACGGCTGGCATCGTCATAGCCGACCGAACTGGCCGCGCTGGTTTCAACGGTGGCGATGCGCGAGTCGAAATCACCGACCCGCGTTTCCACCGCGCCCACGCGCTGGTTGGTGACGTTGAGCTGTGAACCGGTCACGGCATCGCTGCTGCCGGCGGCGATGCGGCCATCGGCAACGTTGACGATACGGCGCCGGGCCGGGCCGTTTGTGCCGTTGCCGCCACCGACCGACACCACGTTGGCCTCCAGGGCGGCCGCGCCTGTACCCAGAGCCACCGAGTTGACGCCGGTCGCACCGGCGTTGGCACCCATGGCAATCGCACCGCTGGCGGGCACCGTGGCGTTGCTGCCCAACGCGATGCTGCGTGCGCCGACGGCGGTGGCAGTCGAACCCATCGCCACCGAATCAGCCCCCACTGCGCTCGCGGTTCCACTGCCGTTACCACGGAAGTAGCGGTTGGTGGTGTTGGCTGTAAAGGCGACCACATCCAGCTGCCCGCGATTGACGGCATCGTCCCACTCGGTGCCGTTGGCGACGTTGGTGATCTGCCGGTTCAAGCCGACGTTGCCCACCGACACGGTGTAGGCACGGTCGGCGACCGAGCCGCCACCCAAGGCGACGCTATTGGCCCCGTTGGCCTGGGCGCTGACACCGAGGGCCGTTCCGTTACCGCCCACGGCCTTGGCGCCATAACCCACCGCGGTACCGAGACGGCCACTGGCCTCGGCGTAGGCACCGAGCGCCGAAGCGCCGTCCGCCGTTGCCGTGGCACGGAAGCCACTGGCCTGCGACTGCGTGCCACTGGCAGCAGACTGCGCGCCGCTGGCGGTGCTGTAGGCACCCTTGGCCTGCGCACCGGCGCCGGTGGCACTGGAGCCGAGTTCGCTGGCGGCAGCACCACTGCCCAGGGCTACGCTGTCCACGCCGGTGGCCTGTGCCGCATTGCCCAGCGCCGCGCCATTGGCACCACTGGCCAGCGCATTGAAGCCGACGGCGGTGGCGTTGGCCGCGACCGCGGTGGCACCACTGCCGAGCGCACTGGCGCCATTGCCGATCGCATTGGCCGCTTCACCCGCGGCCAGCGCATTGTCGCCCTCGACGTAAGCCCCGGCATCGCTGTCGGCACTGCCGCTGGCCTGGAAGTGCTTGCTGGTCTTGTCGGCGACACTGGCCACTGCATCCAGCTGGCCCTTGTTCACCGCATCGGTGGTCCCGGTGCCGGCGGCAACATGGGTGACCTGGCGTTCGTTGCCTGCGCTGCCGACGGCCACCGTGTTGGCACGGTCCGCCTTCGAGCCTGCGCCAAGAGCAACGCTGTTGGCAGCGCTGGCCGTAGCACTGGCACCCAGCGCGGTGCTGTCAGCCGCATCGGCCCACGCATTCCAACCAATCGCGGTGGCGTAGTCGTCGGTGGCCCAGGCACCGGCACCGAAGGCCGCCGCACCGGTACCGCTGGCACGCGACGGGATCAGGCCGAAGAAGGTGCTGCCACCGATGGCGACACTCTCCGCGCCACTGGCTTCGCTGGATTGACCGACGGCGACCGCACCGCTGCCTGCTGCTGCTGCACCGAAGCCGACAGCCGTGGTGTTGGCACCGGTCGCCGCCGAGCCGTAGCCCAGTGCGGTGCCGAGGCGGCCGCTGGCTTCGCTGTAGCCACCGATGGCGGTGGTGCCATCGGCCGAGGCCGCACTGCGGAAACCGCTGGCCAGCGATTGCGCACCTCTGGCGACAGCCTCCGCACCGTTGGCGGTGCTGTAGACGCCGCTGGCCTGTGCAGCCGTGCCGGTGGCGGTGGCGCTGATGCCACTGGCTACCGCGCCGTTGCCGAGTGCGGCACTGTCTGCGCCGGTGGCCTGTGCGTTGCTGCCCACCGCGGCCGCATTGCTGCCCGTGGCCAGCGTGTTGAAGCCCACGGCGGTCGCGTTGGCGGCCACGGCCGTGGCACCACTGCCGAGCGCGGTGGCGCCGTTGCCGATCGCATTGGCCGCTTCACCGGCAGCCAGTGCGTTGTCTCCTTCCACGTAGGCACCGGCATCGCTGTCGGCGCTGCCGCTGGCCTGGAAGTACTTGCTGGTCTTGTCCGCCGTGGCGGCGACAGCATCGAGCTGGTTCTTGTTGACCGCATCGGTGCCTTCGGTGCCAGCGGCGACGTGGGTCACCTGGCGTTCGCTGCCGGCGCTGCCGACGGCGACGGTGTTGTCACGGTCAGCCTTGGAGCCTGCGCCCAGGGCCACGCTGTTGGCGCCGTTGGCGGTAGCGCTGGCACCCAGCGCGGTGGACTCGGCGCCATCGGCCCACGAGTTCCAGCCGATGGCGGTGGCATAGTCGTCGGTAGCCCAGGCACCGGCGCCGAACGCCGCTGCGCCGTAGCCACTGGCACGCGACGGCACCAGGCCGAAGAAGGTGCTGCCACCGATGGCCACGCTCTCATCGCCGCTGGCTTCGCTGGAATCACCCATGGCCACCGAACTGGCGCCCGACGCCGCAGCGAACACACCGGCAGCGGTGCTGTTGGCACCACTGGCCACGGTGCCATAGCCCAGCGCCGAGCCGAGGCGACCGCTGGCTTCGCTGTAGCCGCCCACCGCCGTGGTGCCGTCTGCAGAGGCTGCCGAACGGAAGCCGCTGGCCAGCGACTGCGCACCACTGGCAACTGCCTCGGCACCGTTGGCGGTGCTGTACACCGCCGTCGCCTGCGCGCCTGCACCGGTCGCGGTGGTGCTGATTTCGCTGGCCACCGCGCCGTTGCCGAGCGCCGCACTGTCTTCGCCCGTCGCCTGTGCGTTGTTGCCCACCGCAGCTGCATTGCCGCCGCTGGCCAGGCTGTTGAAGCCTACCGCCGTAGCGTTTGCCGCTACCGCCGTTGCACCACTGCCAAGTGCGGTGGCGCCGGTGCCGATCGCATTGGCGGCCTCACCGGCGGCCAGCGCGCTGTCACCTTCCACGTAGGCACCGGCATCGCTGTCGGCGCTGCCGCTGGCCTGGAAGTACTTGCTGGTCTTCGCTCCCTCGGCGGCCACCGCGTCCAGCTGGTCCTTGTTCACCGCATCGGTACCCTGGGTGCCGGCGGCCACGTTGGTGATCTGGCGGGTATTGCCGCCGCCACCGACCGACACGGTGTTGTCACGGTCGGCAATCGAATCGGCGCCCAGCGCCACGCTGTTGGCACCGCGCGATTCCGCCGCGTTGCCCAGCGCGGTGCTGTTGATGCCCGGCGCATAGGCGCCGCCACCGACCGCAGTGGAATAGTCGCCGGATGCTTCGGTCGCCAGCAGCCCGAACAACGAGCCACCGACAGCCACGGCATTGGTGCCGGTAGCCAGGCTGCCCTGGCCGGTGGCGGTGCTGTAGGCACCGGATGCTTCCGAATCGCCACCCAGCGCGACGCTGTTGGAACCAGAGGCGTTGGCGAAGTTGCCGAAGGCGGTGGCGTTGAATGCCGAGGCGTTGGCGTAGCCACCGATAGCCGTGCTGTAGCCACCGGTCGCTTCTGCACCGATGCCGAATGCTGCCGAAGCGGTGCCGCTGGCCACGCTTTCACTGCCAACCGCCGTGGCGGCCTCACCGCTGGCGTTGCTGAAGTAACCCACCGCCACGGCTTCTTCGCCGCTGGCTTCGGACAGCACGCCGGTGGCGGTGCTGCCGGCGCCGCTGGCCACCGAGGCCGCACCGAACGCCGCGCTCTGCTCGCCGCTGGCTTCGCTTTCTGCGCCGTGCGCGGTGGCGTATTCGCCGGTCGCCTGCGCGTTGGCACCGATGGCGCTGGCATTGGCTGCAGTGGCCAGCGCATTGAAGCCGATCGCCTGTGCATTGCCGGCCAGTGCATTGGCGCCACTGCCAAGGGCGGTGGCGCCGTTGCCGACGGCATTGGCCGATTCACCGGCGGCCAGCGCGTTGTCACCTTCCACGTAGGCACCGGCGTCGCTGTCGTCGCTGCCGCTGGCCTGGAAGTACTTGCTGGTGGTCGCCGCACTGGCTGCAACCGCATCGAGCTGCGACTTGTTCACCGCGTCGGTGGCCTGGGTACCGGCCGCCACACTGGTGATCTGACGCTCGTTGCCGGCACTGCCCACCGATACGCTGCGGTCACGGCTGGCCACCGAACCGGCCCCCAGTGCAACCGCGTTGTTGCCACTGGCCGTGCTGCCCGCGCCCAGGGCGATCGCACTTTCACCGCCGGCCACCGTGTTGGTGCCGATGGCAATGCTGTTGATGCTGTTGCCCAGTGCCTGGAAGCCCAGCGCAACACTGTTGTCGCCGTAGCTGAAGGCGCCGCGGCCGACGGCGGTGGAACTGGTGCCGTTGGCCCAGCTGTTGTAGCCGATGGAGGTTGCGCCGTTGGCGCTGGCCCATGCCGCCGGACCAAACGCCGAGGCATTGCGGCCAGTGGCCCACGCGCCGGCACCGAAGGCGGTGGCGCCTTCCTCGCTGGCGGTGCTGTAGCCACCCACAGCGGTACTGTCATCGGCCTTGGCGAAGGCGCTGTCGCCGACGGCGACGGCATAGCTGCCGGTAGCACGCGACTTGCCGCCGGCCGCGAAGCTGTTGTCGCCGGTGGCCTGTGCCGCATTGCCGAAGGCGCTGCTGCTGGTACCGGTGGCCTGCGCGGCATTGCCGACGGCAGTGGAACCGGTCGAGGCGGTGGTGCCGATCTGCACCGGGTTGCCTTGGTCATCCAGCAGCGGCTGGTTGTATTCGTCGTAGGCCTGGCCGAGGCCACCCACAGCTACCGCACCATCACCATCGGCGAAAGTATTGCGACCCAGTGCCACGCTGTCGGCGCCGATTGCAGCCGCGCCTGCACCCTGTGCCAACGCACCGGCACCGATGGCGTTGCTGGCCGAACCCGCCGCCACCGCACCCTCGCCTTCTGCGTAGGCACCAGCATCGCTGCCGCTTTCCGGTTGCGCCTGGAAGAAGCGCGCGGTGGTGTCAGCAGTGCTGGCCACGGCGTCCAGCTGGGCCTTGTTCACTGCATCGGTGGCTTCGCTGCCGGCAGCCACGCTGGTGATCTGCCGCTCGTTGCCGGCACTGCCAACGGCCACGCTGTTGGCGCGCACCGCTTCGGAATTGGCGCCCAGTGCAACGCTGTTGGCACCACGCGCAGTGGCGTAGTAGCCGACGGCGGTGCTCTGCGTGCCACTGGCCCAGGTCTGCGCGCCCAGCGCGCTGGCGTTCTCGCCCGGTGCATAGGCGAAGTAGCCCACTGCGACCGACTCGGCACCGGAGGCCTCGGTCAGGCTGCCATTGGCCACGGCCTGGTCGCCGCTGGCGATGGCACCGGCGCCGACGGCGGTGGCCGCTTCGCCACTGGCCTGGGTCTGCACGAAGAAGCCCAGGCCCGGGATCAGATCGGCCGGGCCACCGATGGCCACGCTGCTGGTGCCGGTAGCGTTGCTCTGCGTACCGACGGCCGTGGAGTAGTCGCCGATGGCATTGGAGACAGCACCGAACGCCGACGACTGTGCGCCTGCCGCGTAAGCTCCGACACCATACGCTGACGCTGCGAAACCACCGGCATCGGCGCTGGCGCCGACGGCGGTACCACCGACCCCGGCACTGGTGGCGCCGGTCTCTACCGGCACGCCACCACTGGTGATCAGCGGATTGCCATCGGCATCCACCGCAGCACCGCCGACGGCGACGCTGCCCGGGCCGACTGCCTGCGCGTTGTTGCCGAAGGCCGCGCTGTTCTGGCCCGACGCCTGCGCATTGTTGCCGACCGCAGTAGCGTTCTGCGCGACGGCGGTAGAACCTGCACCAATCGCGGTCGTACCGTTGCCGATCGCATTGGCGGCCTCGCCAGCGGCGAGCGCGTCATCTCCCTCGGCCAACGCACCGGCATCGCTGTTGCTGCTGCCGGTGGCCTGGAAGCGCTTGGCGGTCGTATCGGCTACCGCTGCCACGTCCTTCAACTGAGCGACGTTGACCGCATCGGTATCTTCGGTACCGGCGGCAACGCTGGTGATCTGCCGGGTCAGGCCGTAGTCGACCGCACCCACCGACACGGTATCGACGCGGTCGGCCAGCGAGCCGGCGCCCAGCGCCACGCTGCCGGTAGCCACGGCCGCCGAATTGGAACCCAGCGCGGTGCTGTATTCGCCCACCGCCGTGCTGAACGCACCGACGGCAATGGAGGCTTCGTTGGCGGCAGTCGCACCACGGCCCAGCGAGGTGCTGCCGGGGCCCATCGCCACGGCACCCGCGCCGACCGCGGTAGCGCCATCGGCGCTGGCTTCGGACAGTGCACCCAACGCGGTGGCTGCACCGTTCTCGCTGGCGGCCACGGCACTTGCGCCTACCGCCGTATCGCCAAGACCGAAGGCGGCCGCACTCTGCCCGACCACTACGCTGGCATCACCCAAGGCGAGCGCGTTCTGGCCGAAAGCACTGGCACCAAGTCCTGCGGCAATCGCCTGGGTGCCGACCGCGGTGGTGGCGTTGGCCAGCGACTGGCTGCCACTACCGACCGCGATGGCGCCCTCGCCTTCGATCTTTGCCGCGTCGCTGTCATCACCAGCGCCATCGGCCTTGAAATAGCGGCTGCCCTCGGCCGCCGCCTGCGTAAGCGCGGCCTGCGTGGCGCGCGCCTGTGCATCCAGCTGTGCCTTGTTCACCGCATCGGTGGCGGCGGTACCGGCGGCGACATTGGTCACCTGCCGCTCCTTGCCGGCATCACCGACAGAAACGGTGTTGGCGCGCGTTGCCTTGGAACCGGCACCCAGCGCCACGCTGTTGGCGCCGGTGGCGCTGGTACCCGCGCCAATCGCCACCGCGTTGCTGCCCTTGGCGCTGGCACTGCCATCGACCACGCACTTGTCCAGCACCTTGCTGTTGAGCACCACGCAGTTCGCGCTACCGCCAATCTCAACCGACTGCGCCGCAGCGATGCCGGTCATGCCCAGTCCCATTGCCAAGGCCAACGCTGCGGCCAGTCGTGCCGGCGCGGCATCCGTCGCACTGCGGCGCTGGTCGACGACCCCGCCTGATGAGCCGGAAGAGGCCAGTTCCGAGGCCACCACCAACTGACCCAATGCTTTGTTCCAGACCTTGCGATAAATCCGATTCATCGGTACGGCTCCTGATTGGACTGGTTTTGGGCAAAGCAACGCCACCGCCGAACCTTCGTGGTTCAACGTCCCCTGGGGGCGTTATTCGCGTGATTTACTGCGGGGTATTGCCGAACGGCGCGCAGGGACAGAAAACCGAGCGCATGCGCCGTGCGGTTACTGCGGGATGAACAGATTTGAAACGGGGGTCAAGTGTTAACGTCATCTTTGCGAATCGTCAAGACTTTGACGCAGCAAAAGCCATTGCCGTGAAGCAGTTCACTGTTTCACTTGTTTATGTACGCATTTTGTTAGGCGCACGTGAGGAAATCCTCACTTATGAAAACGCATGTAACTGATGGCCAGTTCAGGAGTTTCCGTATGGACAAAGAAAAACCCGCCGGTTTCCCGGCGGGTTCTCCATACGCGATGGCATCGTCAGCTGCGCAATGCGCGTGCGATCAACCGCACCACACCCGTGCGTTGCGGAACATGCGCATCCACGGTGAATCGCCCTGCCACTCGGACGGGGCCCAGCTCAGGTTGAGCGCGCGCGGGGTGCGCTCCGGGTGCGGCATCATGATGGTCACCCGGCCGTCGGTGCTGGTCAGGCCGGTGATGCCGTCGGGCGAGCCGTTCGGGTTCAGCGGGTACTGGCTGGCGACGTTGCCGTTGCCATCGATGTAGCGCAGTGCGACGCGGGCGGTGGCCTGGTCGACGGCGTTGTCGAACACCGCCTGGCCTTCGCCATGCGCCACCGCCACCGGCAGGCGCGACCCGGCCATGCCACGCAGCAGGATCGACGGCGACTCCACCACTTCCAGCAGCGCGGTGCGGGCTTCGAACTGCTCGCTGGCGTTGCGGCGGAACTGCGGCCAGTGTTCGGCACCGGGGATGATGTCCTTCAGCTGGCTCATCATCTGGCAGCCGTTGCACACGCCCAGGGCGAAGCTGTCCTCGCGCGCGAAGAACGCGGCGAAGGCATCGCGCAGCGCGGTACGCTCGAGGATCGAGGTCGCCCAGCCGCGGCCGGCACCGAGCACATCGCCGTAGCTGAAGCCGCCGCAGGCAACCAGGCCGGTGAAGTCCTGCAGCGCCACGCGGCCTTCGATGAGGTCGCTCATGTGCACGTCGAATGCGCGGAAGCCGGCACGTTCGAAGGCGTTGGCCATTTCGATCTGGCCGTTGACGCCCTGTTCGCGCAGGATCGCAACGCGCGGACGCGCCCCGGTCTGCACGAACGGTGCGGCGACATCCTCATTGGGATCGAAGCTCAACTTCGGCTTCAGGCCCGGCGCGGTAAAGGCGCGGGCGATCTCGCGCTCGGCGTCGGCGTTGGCCGGATTGTCGCGGCGCTTCTGCATCGCGTGGGTGACCGACCACCAGGCATCGAACAGCGCTTCCCAGCGCCATTCGGCCAGCGAATCACCACCCAGCGACACCCGCACCACCGGCGCAGTGGTCGGCTTGGCGATGCGCTGTGCGCACTCGGTCAGCGCATGGCGCTCGACCAGGTCGGCGAACGCGGCGCGGTCTTCGCGTGCGATCTGCACAACGGCGCCCAGCTCTTCATTGAACAGGCTGCGGAACGGGTCATCGCCCCAGGCATCGAGGGTGATGTCCAGGCCCAGGCGCGAGGTGAAGGCCATTTCGCACAGCGCGGCGAACGCACCACCGTCGCTGCGGTCGTGGTACGCGCGCAGCAGGCCGGCCTGGCGTGCATCGCGGATCAGCTCGAAGAAGCCACGCAGGCGCTGCGGATCGTCCAGGTCCGGGGCGGCACCGGCGAAGGCCGGCAGGTCGCCGTGGTCGGCGTGCACCTGGGCCAGGATCGAACCGCCCAGGCGCTGCTTGCCGGCACCGAGGCCGATCAACCACAGCTCACTGTCGATATCGCGGTCCAGCAGCGGGGTCAGCTGCTGGCGTGCATCGGCCACAGGCGCGAACGCGGTGATGACCAGCGACACCGGCGACACGCTCTTGTGCGCCGCGCCCTGGTCGTGCCACTGCGCCTGCATCGACAGCGAGTCCTTGCCCACCGGGATGCTGATGTCCAGCTGCGGGCACAGTTCCATGCCGACCGCCTTCACCGCGTCGTACAGCAGCGCGTCTTCGCCCGGATGGCCGGCAGCGGCCATCCAGTTCGCCGACAACTTGATTTCATCGAGCGCGTCGACCGGGGCTGCGCACAGGTTGGTCAATGCTTCGCCAACGGCCATGCGGGCCGAAGCGGCAGCGTCCAGCAGCGCCAGCGGCGTGCGTTCACCCAGTGCCATCGCCTCGCCAGCCACGCCGTCGAAATCGGCCAGGGTGATCGCCACGTCGGCCACCGGCAGCTGCCACGGGCCAACCATCTGCTCGCGCGCGGTCAGGCCGCCCACGCTACGATCGCCGATGGTGACCAGGAAGTTCTTGGAGGCTACCGTCGGATGCGCGAGCACGCGCAGACCGGCCTCCTGCAGATCCAGGCCACCGGTCTTCAGCGCCGGCCAGCGTGGTGCCGGCGGGTGCGCGGTATCACGGTGCATCTTCGGCGGCTTGCCGAACAGCACGTCCATCGGCAAATCGATGGGCGCATCGGCCGGGATGTTGCCCGGCACGGCACCATAGGCCACCACCAGGTGTTCGGCTGCGGTGGCGACACCGACCGCAGCGAACGGGCAGCGCTCGCGCGCGCACAGCGCGGCGAATTCAGCCAGGCGCTCCTGCGCCACACCGAGTACGTAGCGCTCCTGCGACTCATTGCACCACAGCTGCATCGGCGACAGCGACGGATCGTCGGTGGGCACCTTGCCCAGGTCGATGATGCCGCCCACGCCGGAATCGTGCAGCAGTTCGGGAATGGCGTTGGACAGGCCACCTGCACCGACGTCATGGAAGAACTTGATCGGGTTGTTGGCACCCATCGCCACGCAGCGGTCGATGACCTCCTGGCAGCGACGCTCCATCTCCGGGTTGTCGCGCTGCACGCTGGCGAAGTCCAGGTCCTCGGCGCTTTCACCGGAGGCGACCGAACTGGCGGCACCGCCGCCGAGGCCGATCAGCATCGCCGGGCCGCCGAGCACGATCACGGCATCGCCGTCCTGCAGCAGGATCTTGTCGACCTGCACGCGATCAATGGCGCCGAGGCCACCGGCCAGCATGATCGGCTTGTCGTAGGCACGCACCAGGTCGGCGCCTTCCGGCAGTTCGAAACTGCGGAAGTAGCCGAGCAGTGCCGGGCGGCCGAACTCGTTGTTGAACGCGGCGCCGCCGAGCGGGCCGTCGGTCATGATCTCCAGCGCCGGCGCCATGCGCGGGTTCAGCGCACGCGGCGCTTCCCACGGCTGCGGCAGCTCGGGAATGCGCAGGTGCGAGACCGAGAATCCGCTCAGGCCGGCCTTCGGCTTGCCGCCACGACCGGTCGCGCCTTCGTCGCGGATTTCACCACCCGCGCCGGTCGACGCGCCCGGGAACGGCGCGATCGCGGTCGGGTGGTTATGCGTTTCCACCTTGATCTGGAACGCGCTGGGCACCTGCGGTTCGCGGCGGTACTCGCCGCTGGCCGGGTCCGGGCGATAGCGCGAGGCCGGATGGCCCTCGATCACCGCCGCGTTGTCGCTGTACGCACTGAGCGTGTGCTGCGGGGTCTGCTGGTGGGTGTTCTTGATCATCCGGAACAGCGAGCGGTCCTGCTCCTGGCCGTCGATGGTCCAGCTGGCATTGAAGATCTTGTGCCGGCAGTGCTCGGAATTGGCCTGCGCGAACATCATCAGTTCCACGTCCGACGGCGACCGGCCCAGCGCGGTGAAGCGCTCGCGCAGGTAGTCGATCTCGTCCTGCGCCATGGCCAGGCCGAGGCGCTGGTTGGCGGCCTCCAACTGGTCCACCGGCACGCGCTCCAGTTCGCCACGGGCCGGGGTCGAGAACAGGGACTGGCCCTGATCGACGCGCTCCAGCACCGACTGCGTCATCGGGTCGTGCAGCACCTTGACCAGCGCCTGCTGGGCGGCAGCCTCGGTCGGCCAGCCCTGCACGTCGATGCGCAGGCCACGCTCGACCCGGCTCACCGGCTGGCCAGCACCGCGGACCAGTTCGCTGGCCTTGCTCGACCACGGCGACAGCGTGCCCAGGCGCGGCACCACGATGCGGCTGACCGCACCGTCAGCGACCGCCTCGGACTGCGGGCGGGCTTCCAGGATGCGGCACAGGGTATCGACGTCGGGGGCGGCAGTGCCCTCGGCCTGCACGAAGTAGACGTGCCAGGCACCGCTGATGCGCAGGGAGGGAGCGATGGACTGCAGGCGGGATTCAAGACGTTCGCGGCGGAACGGCGACAGGGCGGGCGCGCCCTCGAGGACCATCATGTCCGGGGAACCGTAGTTGGGAAACGGGCCCGACATTGTACCGGAAGCGGGGGAAGGGCTTTGGCCGGGCGGCGCCCGGCACCCGCCGAGGCCAGGGCAACAGCAACAGCAACAGCAACTGCCAAAGCAAAAGCGGGGTTCCCGTGGGATGGCGGGGTGGGTCCGGTTGCGGGGGACGCCGTGAATCCGTCCATGGAGGCTCGGTCGCCGCATCCATGCGGCTCACGCCCCCGCAACCGGACCCACCCCGCCTTCGACAGATTTCCGCGATCTGCGGTAGATCCACGCCATGCGTGGATGCTCTGCGGTAATGCCGGCCGCTGGCCGGCAACCAGGGAACATCAGAAATCAGGCATTGAAGAGCGAAGCGATCGGCGTTTGATCTTGATTTTCTGTTCTGTCTTTCGTGGCTGGCGCCACAGGAACCTGTCGGGGGCCGGGCGGGTGGGTTGCGCAGGGGCGTAAGCGCCATGGATGGCGCGCCCGAGCCTACAGGGACGTATTCACGGCGTCCC